>NZ_CP108101.1:3064561-3371017 GCF_036195325.1 Streptomyces sp. NBC_00234
AGGTGGTGACGGCCTTCTTCGGGAGCTCGACGACGAGCGCCTGCTTGTCCTTGGTGTTGTACTCGGACACGCCCAGCTTGTGCAGCGAGGTCTTGCCCGCCTTGGCCGTGGCGTAGTCGAGCCAGCCCAGCTGGAGCTTGTCCCAGGCGGTCATGTCGCCCGGCAGGTTGCCGATCTCACCGGTGCCGGTGCCGAGCCAGGAGCCCGCCGACATCAGGGACCAGAAGCCGACCGAGTTCTCGCCGCCGCCGGAGGTGTCGTACAGGTCCGGGAGACCGAGGTCGTGGGCGTACTCGTGGGCGAAGACACCCAGGCCGCCGTTCTCGGGCTGCGCGGTGTAGTCGCCGACCCAGATGCCCGTGTCGCCGATCTGCGCGCCACCGGCCTTGTTGTTGGCCGGGCCGGTCGCGCCGGCGTTGGTGCCGTACGCGTACCAGCGGTGGGCCCACAGCGCGTCGGTGCCCTGGGCACCGCCGCCCGCGGACTCGTCCTCGCCGGCGTGGACCAGCTGGAAGTGGTCGATGTAGCCGTCGGGCTCGTTGAAGTTGCCGTCGCCGTCGAAGTCGTAACGGTCCCACTGGTCGTACTGCGCCAGGTCCGTCTTGATCTCTTCGAGGGTGCGGCCCTTGGCCTTCTGGTCGGCGACCCAGGCGTTGACGCCGTCGCGGACCGTGTCCCAGACGTTGGCACAGTTGGTGCTGCCGCAGTAGTTGGAACCGTAACGGGCCTCGTTGTACGGGACCTTGACCCAGTCCGAGACCTCGCCGTCGACCGAGTAACGGCCGGAGGAGGTCTTCTCGTAGTAGGTCTTGAGCGAGTCGACGCCCTTGCCCTCGCCGAAGTACAGCTCCTGGAAGTGCTCCTGGTTGTAGTCGGCCTTCCAGGCGGTGCTGTTGTCCTTCGCCGGGTCGGGCTCGGCTATCTGGTTGTGCGCCGGGCCGGCCGTGCCGCCGTACTTCTTGACGGGCGGCTTGGGGCCGTCGCCGTCCGGGTCGAACATGGTGGTGTCGTCGACCTGGTCGCCGAACTCCACCAGGATGGTGAAGATCTTGTCGGTCTTCTCGCGGCCGAGCTCGACGTACTTCTTGTCGTCGAGCTTGACGACCTTCGAACCGTCCCGGGTCGAGACCTTCTTGTCGCCCGAGATGACCTGCTCCAGGGCGGCCTGACGCTCTGCGTCCTGCTGCTTGCTGAAGGGGCCCTCCAGGTCGTGGTCCTGTCCCTTCGACGGTGCCGCCGGGTCACGGCGGTCGACGATGGAAGCACCGGAACCCGATGTCTGGTCATCTGCCTGCGCTGTGGCGAAAGCCGAAGCCGTCGCGGCGCTCGCGGCCAAGGCCACGGCAACCGCGGTGGCGCGGAGCGCACGTCTCTTAGTGGTCACTTGATGCAGTCCTCCCCAGCGCCCGCGTCCGCGGCCAGGGGGTTACTGAAGGGCCGCGCGCGTAAACGCGTCACAAGTGACGACATTCGATCGGAGTTACGGAAGAAAAGACAGACCTTGACTTGAACAGACCAAGTGCACTATGCAGGAGTCTCATTCCGGTATCCGGACATTCACGAGATGGCAACGGGCGCGTCGGAAGAGTGTGTTGACGGGGAACGTGACCCAGTGCGCCCCCCGTGCATCGGCACCGTGGGTTAGGTCACGCTTACCACCCGTTCCGCTCGGGCATCCACCGTCATAGAGTCGCTTGACAGTGCGACCGTGTTGAGAGACTGCCCCAACCGACGTCCCGAGGACGGAAATCGCCATGCCGCATCCGACTGCCGCACAGCTCTCCTACGGTTCGGTCACCGTCGTCTTCTCGACCCTCGCCATGCTGCTCCTCTCCCGTACGGAATCCGTCGTCGGCGTGGCGGTGATCGGCACGGCGGCCCTCGCGCTCGGCCTGCTGGTGGCCGTGACCGTGCCGCTGCCCAAGCGCACCGGGCCGGCGGAGCCGTCGGCCGCCGTCCGTACGCACCAGGCGCTGGACGGCATCTCCGCGAAGGTTCCCGCGGCACGCCGCGCCGAGCGCGTCGAGGAGCACTCGCTGCGCAGGTGACCCCGCGCTACGGGACGGCGACCACGACCGTCTTGGACGCCTTGTCCTGGAGGGCCTGCCGGTAGGGCTTGTCCGTGAACATCAGCACGATGTTGATCAGCCACCACAGGCACGGGCAGCACAGCAGCGCCGGCACCCACAGCACGACCGCGCGCATCAGCGCGGCGCTGGTGTCCGGTACGCGGCCGTCGTTGAGCATCGCGACGCGCAGCTTCAGCAGCCGCTTCCCGAGCGTCCGGCCGTCCTTCTGGGTGAGATAGGTGTCGTACGCGACGTAGGCCACGAGGCCGATCAGTGACCAGAGCAGCTGGTGCCCGCTGTACGAGTTGCTGAGGGCGGAGGAGAAGTCCTCGTCGCCGTTGTCGTTCGTGACGTCGACCGCGCCCCCGAAGGGCAGCGAGATCAGATACAGCGGGATCGAGATGATGAGGAAGTCGATCAGCCGCGCCAGAATCCGCTTGCCCGGTTCGGCGAGCGGCGGCATACCTGCCAACGGGTCCACCCCGCCGTACTGACCGCCGTACTGGCCCGGATCGTACGGCGGCGGCGGAGGCGGCGGGGGCGGTTCGCTGCCGTAGGGAGAACCCCCGGACGGCGGCGTCGGCTCCTGCGGCTTCTTGAGGAACGGATCGTCGTCCTCGGGCGGCTGGCCGGGCGTCGGCTGGTCGTTACTCATGGGGGCAGTGCACCCCGGCCCACCCCCGCCCGCAACGGCTCAGGTGCGTTCGGGGGAAGGGGCCGTTCCGCCGGGCGGGCGACGGGCCGTCAGCCGGCGACGAAGGTGCGGGCCGCCTTGTCGTGCCAGCACTGGCGCCACGGACGGTCGATCAGACACCACAGCACATTGAGCACCCCGACGACGAGGATGCCGAGGACTCCGTAGACGAGCCAGCGGCGCAGCGCGGCTCCCACGGTGGGCGGGCCGTGGGACTCGATGTCGCGCACCTCCAGCCCGCAGAGCTTCTTGCCCAGCGTGCGTCCCCACTTGGCGGTGGGCAGCGCCTCCAGGAGGAAGCCGAGGACGAGGAAGGCGCCGAGGACTCCCCCGAACAGGCCCGCCGTCGTGGAGTCCACGAGCCAGACGGTGACGGTCTCGCCGGACTGCTTGGCCGCTTCGATCTTCTCGTCGATGTGGTCCAGGGCCTGGGTGACGAGCGGGAATCCGACCGCGCCGACGACGGCGCCGAGCACGACCGTGTCGAGGAGCCGGGCGGCGAGCCGCTTGCCGAGCCCGGCGGGCCTGGCCGACGTCTGGGCGCGGGCGAGCTGCTGGAAGTGGTCGTCGACGGGCGGCTTCCAGGGCACGACGGGCTGGTCGGACCTGCCTCCCTGCAGTCCCTGGCCGGCCGGTTGCGGGCTCTGCTGCTGCCCTTGGGGCTGCTGCGGCTGGAGTTGCTGCGGCGCCGGGGCGGTCCGCTCGGGCTGGGCGAGCTGGTGGACCTGCTGGGCCCAGGAGGCCGAGCCGCCGCCGGGGCCGGGGGTGAGGGGTGTCTGGAGTGCCGGGGGTACGGGGGCGGGGGCGGGTGCTGCGGGGGCCTGGTTCCGCGCCTGCGGGGTCTGCGGGGGCTGCGCCGTCCCGGACGGCCCCTGCCGCTGTGCGGGGGCGGGTGCGGCGGTCTGCGGGGTGGCGCCGGGGCCCACCGCACGGATCGTCATCGTCCCGTCTGCGGGCGCGGGTCCGGTGTCCCGGGACCGGTTGGGCCCGGCGCCCTGGCTGCCCGTGGCGCGGATCGTGACGGTCCCGTCGGCCGGCGGGCGTGGCGCGTCGGCGGGGCGGTCGGACCGGATCCCCATCGTGCCGTCGGGGACAGGGGCGCCGCCGTCCCGCATACCGGGCAGCGCGCCGCCGGTCGGGTCCTGCGGCGCGGGCCGGCGCGGGTCGACGGGGGCCCGGTCGGCAGGCGTACGGGGACCGGGTGTGCGGTCCACCGGGGCGCGGTCGGCCGGGTTCTGCGCGTCGGGGGCAGGCTGGGCCTGCTGGCCGCCCCAGGAGACGCGGCGGTCGCGGTCGCCGCCGAAGCCGGTCTGGCGGGAGGTGTCGGCCTGCCAGGCGGGGGCGGGTTCGGTGCGGCCTCCGGCGGCCGGCTGCGCGCCGCTGCCGTGGACCTCGTCGACGTCGTCGACCTCGTCGAAGAAAACCGGTCCGGTCTCCTCCACCGAGGCCGCCCGCTGTGCCGGTGCGGAGGCATCTTCGGCGGGAGGCGGGGCCGGGGCCGTCTCGCCCTGCTGGGGCGCCGGCCGACTCGTACCGGGAACCCACGAAACACCGTTCCAGTACCGGACGTACCCGGGAATGGAGGGGTCGGGGTAGTACCCCTCGCGGGGGCTGTCGTCACCGGGTGCCGGGGTTGGCGCGCTCATCACCGTGGTCCCGTATCTCTTCGAGGTCTCAGACCGTCCGTACAAGGGTCCACATCTATCAGACGGCCACCCGCCCCCGGGCCGGTCCCGTCGTTTGGACCTTCTTCCGGGAACAACTGAAGTTTTTTTGAGAAGTCGCGTAATAGGTGGCAGGGAGGGCGCTCTCTCCTTGTGCGGGCCGGTCGTGGGACCGGCCTCCGAGCACCGGAAGGTCGTGCACTCTCATGCTGAACGTCGTGGAACGCGAGCTGGAACTGAAGCTTGTCCTGTCCCCCGAGCGCTCCATCCCCGTCCCCGCCCGGCTGAGCTACCGCACAGCCGACCCGTACGCCGTGCACATCACGTTCCACATCGGCTCCGAGGCGCCCGTGCACTGGACGTTCGCGCGGGAGCTCCTGGTGGAGGGTGTGTTCCGGCCGTGCGGGCACGGGGACGTACGGATCTGGCCGACGAAGATCGACGAACGCAACGTCATCTGTGTCGCCCTGACCTCGCCGGACGGCAACGCCCTGCTGGAGGTGCCGTCCGCCGCCGTGGCCGCCTGGGTGGAGCGGACGCTGCGGGTCGTGCCGCCCGGGACCGAGACCGAGCGGCTGGGCCTCGACGAGGCGCTCGCCGAGCTGCTCGCCCCGCTGCCGGCCGACGACCTGTGGCTGAGTGACCCGTGGCCCTCGGACGAGTCCCCTTCCCAGGACGGTGAGGCGTGACGGTACGGGGGTCAGAAGAGCTTGCCCGGGTTGAGGAGTCCCAGCGGGTCGAAGGCGGCCTTGATGCCGCGCTGCACCTCGATGCCCACCTCACCCAGTTCGCGGGCGAGCCATTCCTTCTTCAGTACGCCGATGCCGTGCTCGCCGGTGATGGTGCCGCCGAGTTCGAGGCCGAGGGCCATGATCTCGTCGAAGGACTCGCGGGCCCGGCGGGATTCGTCGGCGTCCGTGTGGTCGAAGCAGACGACGGGGTGGGTGTTGCCGTCACCGGCGTGGGCGCAGACGCCGATGGTGAGACCGAACTTCTCGGCGATGGCGGCGGTGCCGTCGAGCATCGCGCCGAGCTGCGAGCGCGGTACGCAGACGTCGTCGATCATCGTGGCGGACTTGATGGTCTCCAGGGCGGTGAGCGACATCCGGCGGGCCTGGAGGAGCATCTCCGACTCGGCCGCGTCATCGGCGGGGACCACCTCGGTGGCTCCGGCGGCGGTGCACAGTTCGCCCACGGCGGCCAGGTCGGCGGCCGGGTCGGGGGTGTCGAAGGCGCAGAGCAGCAGCGCCTCGGTGGTCTCGGGGAGGCCCATGCCGGTCATCGCGTTCACGGCGTGGACCGTCGTACGGTCCATCAGTTCGAGGAGTGACGGGGTGTGGCCGCGCTCCATGATCCGGCAGACCGCGTCGCAGGCGGCTGCCGCGGAGTCGAACTCCGCGGCCAGGACGAGCTGCTGCGGCGGCTGCGGCTTCAGCGCGAGGACGGCCTTGACGACGATCCCGAGGCTGCCCTCGGAGCCGACGAAGAGCCGGGTGAGGTCGTATCCGGCGACGCCCTTGGCGGTGCGGCGGCCCGTGGTGAGCAGGCGTCCGTCGGCGAGGACGACGTCCAGGCCGAGCACGTACTCGGCGGTGACCCCGTACTTCACACAGCACAGCCCGCCGGAGGCGGTGCCGATGTTCCCCCCGATGGTGCACGTCTCCCAGCTGGAGGGGTCCGGCGGGTAGTACAGACCGTGCTCGTTCACGGCGCGCGACAGGACGGCGTTGACGACGCCCGGCTCGACGACGGCGATCCGGTCGACCGGGCTGATCTCCAGGATCCGGTCCATCTTCACCAGGGACAGCACGATGCAGTCGTCGGAGGCGTTGGCCGCCCCCGAGAGGCCGGTACGCGCGCCCTGCGGGACGACCGGGACGCGCAGCGCCGTCGCCGTACGCATGACGTGCTGGACCTGCTCGACCGTCCGGGGCAGCACGACGACGGCGGGCGTGCCCGCTTCGCAGAAGCTCGCCATGTCGTGGGCGTACGAAGCGGTGACGTCGGGGTCGGTGATCAGTGCCTCGTCGGGCAGACCTGCGCGCAGCTGTTCGAGAAGATCCTTCATGATCCAAGACTGACACCCGGGGCCAATGGTGTGAACCCGTCTGCGGCAGCCTTCGCAAGGCGCGGTGTGCTCTTCGTACTGACGCAGAGTGATCGGTATGGATGTCATGCCGCAGCAGGATCCGGAATCCCGTCAGCCGCCCGAGACCTATGGCTCCCCGGCGGGCGCGACCGCGCTCTCGCCGGAAGGTGCGACAGCCGTCGTACCACCTCCCCCCACGCTGCGCACGACCCTGCGCCGAGCCGCCTTCGGGGCGGTGGCTGCTGCCGTGCTCGTGGCGGGTGCGGTGGTGGCCGTGCCGGAGAACCGGAGGGATGGCGGGCCCCGCGTCCCCGGTCCGGTCGAGCGGGCGCAGGCGGCGACGGCCGCGGGCTCCCCCGCCGCGCTCCCGGACCTGACGGCCCTGATCGGCGACCGGCAGAAGTGGGTGGCCAGGCATCCGAAGGACGCCCCGTCGTGGGCGGTGCTCGGTTCGGCGTACGTGGAGTGGGGGCTGCGTGCTGCGGACGCGGCGTACTACACCCGGGCGGAACAGGCACTCCGGCGCTCGCTGGACGCGCAGCCCGGCGAGCGCGGCAACGGGGAGGCGTGGGTGGGCATGGCGGCGCTCGCCAACGCACGCCACGACTACCTCGCGGCGCGGAAGTGGGGCGAGGCGGTGCAGGCGCGGCAGCCCAGGACGTGGCGGACGTACGCGGTCCTGATCGACGCGTACAACGGTCTGGGCGACTACAAGGCGGCCGGCGAGGCGACGGAGAAGTTCGCCGAACTCCGCAAGGGGGTGCCCGCCCTCGCGCGGACGGCCCAGATGTACCGCGACCGGGGCTGGCGCGAGGACGCGCTCGCCACCGCCCAGGAGGCGGCGGACCGGGCGACGTCCCCGGCCGAGAAGGCGGACGCCCTGTACCGGCTGGGCGAGCTGGCCTGGGAGCGCGGTGAGCCCGAGGAGGCCGTGGCCCAGTACGGCGCGGCCCTGCGCACCGACGGCGGCCACCACCCCGCACGTGCGGGCCGGGCCCGCGCCCTGGTCGCCCTGGACCGCACGGACGAGGCGCTGTCGGACTACCAGACGGCGGTGGCGAAGCACCCCCGCCCGGAGTACGTCCTCGAACTGGGAGAGCTGTACGAGTCGTTGGGCTTCGACGGCGACGCCCTCAGCCAGTACACGAAGCTGCGCGGGATGCTGACGCGGGCGAAGAGCGCCGGGGTGAACGAGACCCTGGTCCTGGCCCGTCTGGAGGCGGACCACGGCGACCCGGCCACGGCGGTGCGGCTGCTGCGAACGGAATGGTCGCGTCAGCACCGCAGCGCCGCGGTGGCCGACGCGCTGGGCTGGGCGCTGCACCGCTCGGGGGACTCGGCGCAGGGTCTGGAGTACGCCCGCAAGGCCGTGGAGACGGGCGTACGGAACGCCTCGTACGCGTACCACCTGGGCGTGATCGAACGGGAGCTGGCCCAGTACGGCGCGGCCCGCCGCCACCTGGAGGAGGCCCTGCGCACCAACCCGGCCTTCTCCCCCCTGGCCGCCCCCCTGGCCGAGGACGCCCTGAACACCCTCGGCGAACCGGCGGACGGCGGCCCGAAGGACATGCAGCCGGCCGCACCCCCGACGAGCACCCCGGAACCGGCCCCGGAGCCGACTAGGTCGGCCTCGACGCCCCCGAAGAAGTCCCCGAGCCCCTCGACGAAGCAGACACCGTCGCCCTCCGCGACCGCCACCAAGACCCCTGCCGCACCGGCACGAACGGCCCCGTCGGCCCGCCCGTCCGGGAACGGGTGAGGTCATGAACGGCCGGATGCCCGGCGCCGCCGCAGGTCAGCGGTGGCGCCGGGCATCGGCGCGCGGAGATCCGGCGGTTCGCCTCTCCTGCGCGCCGGGCGGGAACGGGCTCCGGGAAGGGGCCCGTTCCGGTGTCTCGGCCGGGGAAGGAGGGCCGGGACGGGGTGGTGGCCGGTGGGGTCAGAGGTTGCCGCGCTTCTCCTGCTCGCGCTCGATCGCCTCGAACAGCGCCTTGAAGTTGCCCTTGCCGAAGCCCATCGAGCCGTGGCGCTCGATCATCTCGAAGAAGACGGTCGGGCGGTCCTGGACCGGCTTGGTGAAGATCTGCAGCAGGTAGCCGTCCTCGTCGCGGTCGACCAGGATCTTCAGCTCGCGCAGGGTCTCGACCGGGACGCGGGTCTCGCCGGCCCACTCGCCGAGCGTGTCGTAGTACGAGTCGGGGGTGTCCAGGAAGGACACGCCCGCCGCACGCATCGTGCGGACCGTCGCGACGATGTCGTTGGTGGCCAGCGCGATGTGCTGGACGCCGGCGCCGCCGTAGAACTCCAGGTACTCGTCGATCTGCGACTTCTTCTTCGCGATCGCGGGCTCGTTGATCGGGAACTTGACCTTGAGCGTGCCGTCGGCGACGACCTTCGACATCAGGGCGGAGTACTCGGTGGCGATGTCGTCGCCCACGAACTCCTTCATGTTGGTGAAGCCCATGACCTTGTTGTAGAAGGCCACCCATTCGTTCATGCGGCCGAGCTCGACGTTGCCCACGCAGTGGTCGATGGCCTGGAAGGTGCGCTTGGCCGGCGGCTCGACGATCGGGTCGGCCGAGACGAAGCCCGGGAGGTACGGGCCGTCGTAGCCGGTGCGCTCGACGAGCGTGTGGCGGGTCTTGCCGTACGTGGCGATGGCGGCCATCACGACCGTGCCGTGCTCGTCCTTGACCTCGTACGGCTCGGTGATGCCACGGGCGCCGTGCTCCACCGCGTAGGCGTACGCGGCGCGCGCGTCCGGGACCTCGATCGCCAGGTCGACGACGCCGTCGCCGTGCTCGGCGACGTGCTCCTCCAGGAAGCGGCCGTGGTCGGTGGACGCCTTGATGACGGAGGTGAGGACGAAGCGGGCGCCGCCGTTGGTCAGGACGTAACTCGCGGTCTCGCGGCTGCCGTTCTCCGGTCCGGAGTAGGCGACGAGCTTCATGCCGAACGCCGTCGAGTAGTAGTGCGCGGCCTGCTTGGCGTTGCCCACGGCGAAGACGACCGCGTCCATTCCCTTGACCGGGAAGGGGTCGGCCTGCCGGGCGGTGTCGGGGCTGGTGTGCAGAGTCTCAGTCATATCCGAAGGTTCTCGCCGCTTCGCAAGGTGCGCAACAGTTCGCGATCGGACTGGTCAATCTGCGCAGTGGGTATCCCCATGAGGGCCGCTTTCTGTACATGATGACCATCACATCACTGACCCTCCGGAGGCGGACCCCGTGGCGATCGACCGACTGGACGGGCGGCTCATCGTGCTGCTGGCCCGGGAGCCCCGTATCGGCGTGCTCGAAGCGTCGCGGCGCCTCGGGGTGGCGCGCGGGACCGTGCAGGCACGGCTGGACCGCCTTCAATCGAACGGGGTAATCCGGGGCTTCGGCCCCGATGTCGACCCGGCGGCCCTGGGCTACCCCGTCACCGCCTTCGCCACGCTGGAGATCAAGCAGGGCCAAGGAGCCGATGTCCGGGCCCATTTGGGCGGCGTTCCCGAGGTGCTGGAGTTGCACACCACGACCGGGCACGGCGACATGCTGTGCCGGCTGGTCGCCCGCTCGAACGCCGATCTCCAGCGCGTGATCGACCGGGTTGTCGGATTTGATGGCATTGTCCGGGCCTCCACGGCGATCGTCATGGAGAACCCGGTCCCTCTGCGCATCATCCCGCTGGTCGAGCAGGCCGCGGAGGACACCGACTGAACCGGGGAGTGACGCGTGAGCTTCTGGGAGTACCTGTCCACTCGGCACCAGCAACTGCTCACCGACGCGTTCCAGCACGTCAGCGCCGTCTTCCAGTGCATGGTCATCGCCACCGCGCTGGGCATCTTCATCGGCGTCGTCAGCTACCGGAGCAGCTGGGGCGGGTCCCTGGCCATCACGTCGACGGCGACGATCCTCACCATCCCCTCCCTCGCCGCGATCGGTCTGCTGATCCCGCTGGTGGGGCTGGGCGTACCGCCCACCGTCATCACGCTCACGCTGTACGGGCTGCTGCCCGTCGTCCGTAACTCCATCGTCGGGCTGCGCGGCGTCGATCCGTCCCTCGTCGACGCGGCGACGGGCATCGGGATGTCGCGGTTCGCCCGGCTGCGCAAGGTGGAACTGCCGCTCGCCTGGCCGCCGATCCTGACCGGCATCCGGGTCTCCACACAGATGCTGATGGGGATCGCCGCCATCGCCGCGTACGCCTCCGGGCCCGGCCTGGGCAACGAGATCTTCCGCGGGATCGCCTCGCTCGGCAGCGCCAACGCGATCAACCAGGTCCTCGCCGGCACGCTCGGCATCGTCGTCCTCGCGCTGCTCTTCGACGCGGCGTACGTCCTGCTCGGGCGACTGACCATTCCTAGGGGTATCCGTGTCTGAGACCGCGACCGAGGCCGAACCGAGCAGCACCGGGACCTCCGGGGCCACCATCCAGCTGGAGAACCTGACCAAGACCTACCCCGGCACCCCCAGCCCGGCGGTGGACAACGTCTCGATGGAGATCAAGGCCGGGGAGACGGTCGTCTTCGTCGGGCCGTCCGGCTGCGGGAAGTCGACCACCCTGAAGATGATCAACCGGCTGATCGAGCCGACGTCCGGCCGGATCAGGATCAACGACGAGGACGTCACCGACATCGACCCGGTGAAGCTCCGCCGCAAGGTCGGGTACGCGATCCAGTCGTCCGGCCTCTTCCCCCACATGACGGTGGCGGACAACATCGCTCTCGTACCGAAGATGGTCGGCTGGTCGAAGTCGCGGGTGAAGGACCGGGTCGAGGAGATGCTCGACCTGGTCGGTCTCGACCCGAGGGAGTTCCACGGGCGCTATCCGCGCCAGCTGTCGGGCGGTCAGCAGCAGCGGGTGGGAGTGGCGCGGGCGCTGGCCGCCGATCCTCCGGTGCTGCTGATGGACGAGCCGTTCGGTGCCGTCGACCCGATCACCCGTGACCACCTCCAGGACGAGCTGATCCGGCTCCAGCACGAGCTCCACAAGACGATCGTCTTCGTCACGCACGACTTCGACGAGGCGATCAAGCTGGGCGACCGGATCGCGGTGCTGCGGGAGCGTTCGCACATCGCCCAGTTCGATACGCCCGAGGCGATCCTGACCAATCCGACGGACGACTTCGTCTCCGGGTTCGTGGGTGCGGGCGCCGCGTTGAAGCGGCTCAACCTGACCCGCGTACGGGACGTGGGCATCGCGGACTTCCCGACGGTGACGGTCGACGACCCGCTCCAGTCGATCTTCAACAAGCTGCGCAGCGGCCCGCACAACGAGCTGCTCATGCTGGACCGCAGGAACCGCCCGTACAAGTGGCTGCGGCGCGGCGACCTGATGCGGGCCCGCGGCTCCCTGGCCCGCGCCGGGCAGTTGGTGCACGACACGGTCACCCGGGACGCGACGCTGCACGACGCGCTGGAGGCGGTGCTGATCGACAGCGGTGGCCGGGTGGCGGTGACGGGACGGCGCGGCGAGTTCATCGGTGTGGTCGACATGGTGACCCTCATGAACTCCGTGCAGGAGCTCCTGGAGGCCGACCGGCTCACGGCCATCGAGCACCAGCACGATCTGCAGGAGCTGCGGGCCCACCAGACCGAACAGGAGCTGGAGGGTGGTGGCACCCCCGAATGACTCCGAGCCATGAGGTGCCCCCCGGGCGCGGGGTGCCGGACAATCGCCCACCCGGCGAGCACGACGTCAGCGGCCACGCCTTCCGTGACGAGGAGGAGGACCCGGTCCCCGTGCCGGCCGGTCCGCCGCGCCGGATCACCTGGCAGAAGCTGGTCCTGGTGCCGCTCGCCCTCGCGGTGGTGCTGGCCATCACTTACGTATGGATCACCAACGTCCACCTCGACTCGATCGCCAAGAACTCGCTGGACGACGGCAACGTACGGCTGCGGGTCTGGCAGCACATCCAGCTGACGGCCATCTCCACCTTCTGGGTCCTGATCATCGCGATCCCCCTCGGGATCGCCCTGACCCGCCGGCGCCTGCGCAAGGGCGCTCCGGTCGTCACCGCCGTCGCCAACATCGGGCAGGCCACCCCCGCGATCGGGCTGCTGGCCCTGTTGGTGATCTGGCTGGGCATCGGCCCGCGCACGGCGATCATCGGCATGGTGATCTACGCGGTGCTGCCGGTGCTCTCCAACACGGTGGCCGGGCTGAAGTCGATCGAACCGACGCTGGTCGAGGCCGCGCGCGGGATCGGGATGTCCGGGGTGGGGGTGCTCTCCAAGGTGGAGCTGCCGCTCGCCGTCCCGCTGATCCTGGCGGGTGTGCGGACGGCCCTGGTGCTCAGCGTGGGCACGGCGACGCTCGCCACGTTCGGCGGTGGCGGCGGGCTGGGCGACCTGATCACGTCGGGCATCCAGACTCAGCGGATGCCGGTTCTGGTGCTCGGCTCCGTCCTCACGGTGGTGCTGGCCCTGCTGGTGGACTGGATGGCCTCGCTGGTCGAACTCTCGATGACGCCGCACGGACTGGAGGCACCGTGACCAGGGGCCGCCGAAGGATCCGGACCGCACTGGCGGGGCTCGTGGTGGCGTCCGTGGTGCTGGCCGGGTGCGGGCTGAAGAGCGGTTCGCCGATGGTGGACGAGGTCGCGCCGGGCTCGGTCGGCGGGGGCCTGCCGCTCAGCGGCGCTTCCCTGACGGTCACGTCGAAGAACTTCAGCGAGAACATCATTCTGGGCCAGATGATCGGGCTGATCTTCCAGGCGGCGGGCGCGGAGGTCCTCGACCGGACGAATCTGCCGGGCTCGATCAGCGCGCGCGAGGCGATCATCCAGGGTGACGCCGATGCGATGTACGAGTACACGGGCACGGCCTGGATCACCTACCTCGGCCATGCGAAGCCGATCGTCGACCCACTGAAGCAGTGGGAGGCGGTCCGCGAAGAGGACCGGGGCAACGGGGTGACGTGGCTGCCGCAGTCCACCCTCAACAACACCTACGCACTGGCCATCAGCAAGAAGAACAACGCGAAGTACAAGCTGAGGACGCTCTCGGACGTCGCCGCACTGTCGAAGAAGGACCCGGGAGCGGTGACGATCTGCGTGGAGAACGAGTTCGCCTCGCGCGACGACGGTCTGCCGGGCATGGAGAAGGCGTACGGGATGTCGATCCCCACCGCGAACATCCAGAAGATGGACGCCGGGATCATCTACACCCAGGTGTCGAAGTCCGACTCCTGCCTGCTGGGCGAGGTGTTCACCACGGACGGGCGGATCAAGGCGATGGATCTGGACGTGCTGGAGGACAACAAGCACTTCTTCCCCAACTACAACGCGGCGCCGGTCATCCACACGGCGACCTTCGAGAAGTACCCGGAGATCGCGGACCTGCTGGACCCGCTCAGCGAAAAGCTGACGACGGAGGTGGCGCAGGTGCTCAACGCCAAGGTGGACGTGGACGGCGAGGACCCGCACGAGGTGGCGCAGGACTGGCTGGTCGAGGAGGGCCTCATCGAGGAGGGGTGACGGGGGCACCGTGGGGCGGGCCCGGGCCGCCGGCGAGCCCGGGCCTCAGGGCGGGCCCTGCGGGGCGGAGCCCAGAAGTTCCAAAGAAATGCTTGCAAAGAACCTGTTGCAAAGGTGTCTTTGCAAGTCTACAGTCGTGGCATGACAGAGAACGAGGCCGGTCGTGAGGCCGGGCCGGCCGGCACCCCCCAGGTCCACTACGTCAACGCCCGCACCCTGCGCGGGCTGGCTCATCCGCTGCGGATGCGCCTGCTGAACACCCTGAGGGAGTTCGGGCCGGCCACCGCGTCCGGCCTCGCCGGCCGGCTGGGCGAGTCCAGCGGCGCCACCAGCTACCACCTGCGCCAACTGGCCTCGTACGGCTTCGTGGAGGACGCCCCGGAGCTCGGCAAGGGACGCGAACGGTGGTGGAAGGCGGTCCACCTGGGCACCGCGTTCGACAACACCGCCGACTTCCTGCGCGACCCGGACCCGGAGGTCCGCGACGCCATGGGCGTCATCCTGCACGAGGTCTCCACCACGCACGCCCAGGAGCTCAGCACCTGGCTCGGCACCATGCACACATGGCCCGAGGAGTGGCTCCACAGCTGGGACCTCAGCGACTTCAAGGTGCGCCTGACCCCCGAACTCTCGAAGGAACTGGCCGAGAAGATCCACGACCTCGTCAACAGCTACCGGGGCCAAGTCCCGGAGGACACCGAGGGCTCGGCCGTGGTCCGCACCCATCTGCACGTCTTCCCGCGCTCATCCGACTGAAGGGACCACCACCGTGCACCCCGACATCCACCTCCAGCTGCACACGTTCCGCTCCGCCGAACTGCACCACGCGGCGGCGGCGATCCGCCCGGCCCGCAAGGACCTCAAGGTCCGGCTGGGCTGGACCCTCGTCGAGCTGGGACTGCGCCTCGCCCAGAGCCGCCCCGCTCCCGCCGCGATGCGCGCACCTCGCACGGCCTGATCCACACAACAGGGGGGAACACCATGGGACACCGCACACCACTGACCGCCGTACTCGCGGCCAACTCCATATCCACCGCGGGTACATCGCTCACCCTGATCGGCGTCCCGTGGTTCGTCCTGGAGACCACGGGCAGCGCGGGCCGGGCCGGCGTCGTCGCCTTCTGCGCGACCCTGCCGATCGTCGTCGCCGCGCTGATCGGCGGCCCCGTCATCGACCGGATCGGCCGCCGCCGGGTCTCCGTCGCCTCCGACACCGTCTGCGGCACCGCCATCGCCGCCATCCCGCTGCTCCACTACGCGGGCGTGCTCGAATTCTGGATGCTGTGCGCGCTGATGGCGCTCAACGGCCTGGTCCACACGCCCGGGAACACCGCCCGTTACGTCCTCGTCCCCGACCTCGCCGAGCACGCCGGCACCACACTCGCCCGCGCCGCCAGCCTCTTCGACGCCGTGTCGCGCGGGGCCCGGATGGTCGGGGCGGCGCTGGCCGGTGTGCTGATCTCCTTCGTCGGCGCCGAGACCGTACTCCTGCTGGACGCGGCGACCTTCGCCCTGTCCGCGCTGCTGGTCGCGGCGGGGGTACGCGGAGTCAGGGCGGCCGAGCCCCGACCGTCGGCGGCGCCGGTGTCGCTGCGCGCGTACCGCTCCGAACTGCGCGAGGGCTACACCTACTTGCTGGGCAACCGGCTGCTGCTCGCCGTCGTGGTGATGGTGATGTTCATGAACGGCACCGACCAGGGCTGGAACGCCGTCCTGCTGCCCGTGCACGCCGAGGGCGAACTCGGCGGGGCCGCCGATCTCGGCCTGCTCACCGCGCTGTTCGGGGCGGGCGGGCTGACGGGAGCGCTGCTGTACGGGGCCGTGGGGCACCGTTTCTCGCGGCGAACGGTGTTCACGGTGTGCGTGGTCCTGTGCGGCGCACCCCGGTTCGCGGTCGCCGCGCTGACCGGTACGACGCTGCCGCTGGCCGTCACGATGCTCCTGGGCGGAGTCGCGGGCGGCATGCTGAACCCGATCCTGACCACGATGACGTACGAACGCGTCCCCGAGGAGCTGCGCAGCCGGGTGTCCGGGGCGCTCACCGCGGGCTGCGAGCTCGCCATGCCGGTGGGCGGTCTGGCGGCCGGCCTGCTGGTGGAGAGCCTGGGAGCGACGGGAGCGCTGCTCGCGATGGGCGGCGTCTACTTCCTGGCGACGCTGAGCCCGCTGGTCTTCCCCGCCTGGCGCACGATGGACGAGTCGGGACCCGCCACCGGGAAGAGCGTCAGCAGCCCGGGACCTTGCCCCCCTGCTCCAGCGCCCGCAGGGCGGACACCGCACCGCTCAGCGTCGTGACCGGAATCAGCCGGAGGCCCTCCGGCAGCTCGGCCTCCGCCTCCCTGCACTCGGCCTTCGGCACGAGGAAGACCGTCGACCCGTCTCGGCGGGCGGCCTGAGTCTTCAGGGACACCCCGCCGACGGCGCCGACCTTGCCGTCGGCGCTGATCGTGCCGGTGCCCGCGACGTTACGGCCGCCGGTGAGATCGCCGCCGGAGCCGTCACCGTCCAGCTTGTCGATGATGCCGAGCGAGAAGAAGAGCCCGGCGCTGGGCCCGCCCACATCGGTGAGATTCAGACTGACGTCGACGGAGCCGGGGGCCTTGTCGAGGTACTTCAGGGCGGCGTCGACGGCGACGTCCTGCGACTCCTCCATGTCCTGGAGGTTGTGCTGCTCGATCTCCTTCTCGGAGCCGCCGGTCGGGTAGACGGCGTCCCGGGGCATGACCGCCCGGTCCGTCCGGAACCAGCTGTCGATCACGTCACCGATCCCGACGTCGGCGGTCGGCCCGGTCGCGACGATCGTCGTCATCCGGAGCTGCCCCTCGGTGGTCCGGGTGGGCGCGCCCTTGATGGTGATCACCGGTTTCCCCTGGTCGTCCCCGAGGACGTCCGCGGTCAGCCCCGGCTGTGCCAGGGTGAACGGCAGGGGCGCGAAGGCGGCCGTACCGAACACCGCGAGGACGGGCAGCGCACAGAGAGCGAGAGCGCGGGGGCGCGAGAGGCGAGAGAGCACCCGCCCAATCTATCCGCGCCTCGCGGGGACGGACCCACAGGCACCCGCCCCCTCACCCCGCCCCAGGTCACCTCAGTGCGTCCGCCACCTCGCGGGCGGCGTCCAGCACCCGCGGACCCACCCGTTCCGGTACGGCGTCCGCGAGCATCACCACACCGACGCTGCCCTCCACCCCCGAGACCCCGACGAGCGGAGCGGCGGCCCCGCTCGCCCCGGCTTCGAGCTCGCCGTGGGTGAGGGTGTAGCCGGGGTGGTCCGGTGGGGTCTGCTGCCGGGCGGTGAGGATCGCCCGGCCCGCCGCACCCCGGTCCAGCGGGTGCCGGAAGCCGGCGCGGTAGGCCACGTGGTAGTCGGTCCAGGTCGGTTCGACCACCGCGACGGCGAGGGCGTCGGTGCCGTCGACCAGTGTGAGGTGGGCGGTGGCGCCTATGTCCTCGGCCAGTGAACGCAGCGCGGGCAGCGCGGCCTCCCTGACGAGGGGGTGCACCTGGCGGCCCAGGCGGAGCACGCCCAGGCCCACCCTGGCCCGGCCGCCGAGATCGCGGCGTACCAGGGCGTGTTGTTCCAGGGTGGCGAGCAGACGGTAGACCACGGTGCGGTTGACACCGAGTTTGTTGGACAACTCGGTGACGGTCAGGCCGTGGTCGGTATCGGCGAGCAGCTTGAGGACGCGCAGTCCTCGGTCGAGCGTCTGGGATGTCTCCGCGGTCACGACGCCCTCTCCCTCTTGGTGAGTGGCGGCGGCTCTCCGACCGACGTCGCGGCACCGGTCCCAGCGGCGACGCACGGAGAGGCCGCCGGCTGGCCATGGCACCGGCTGCGCTCCGCGGCGGCGTTGCCACGGGGCGTTCATATGGCCGGGACAGTAGCGAGCCAGTCCGCTCAGCGGAAGACCTCGTCCAGAATCCGGGCGCCTGCGGAAACGTCCGAACGGCCGCCGGGCATAAGCGCCGGTCAGCGGGGCAACGTCCGGAACCCGGACATCTACGCGCGTCCTGGTCGGCCGACACGTCCGCCACGCTCCGTATACGGCATGTGCACCACATGTGAACCATCGTTAACGGGTCGTAAATAATCGGCCAAAAATTTCCCATGCAAGCAACCGGCCCGGGCGAGGAGCGGTGCTCCTGCCCGGGCCGGCGGTGTGGTGCGCGAGGGTGCGTGCCACCCCACTCACGTCATGCGGGTGGCCCACTCCTGGACCTTCTTGATCCGGTCCTGGATCTGTCCGGCCGTCGCCTCGGCGCTCGGCGGACCGCCGCACACCCGGCGCAGCTCGGTGTGGATCACCCCGTGGGGCTTGCCGCTCTGGTGCGTGTACGCCGACACCATCGTGTTGAGCGACTTCCGCAGCCCGAGCAGCTGCTTGTGGGTGACGACCGGCCGCGCCTCGGCCGGCTTCTCCAGCAGGTCGGCCTCCGCGGCCGGCTTCTGGCGGCTGTGCGCGATCTGCCGGGTCTGCCGCTTCTGGAGCAGCAGTTGCACCTGGTCGGGTTCGAGCAGCCCCGGGATGCCGAGGTAGTCCTGCTCCTCCTCGCTGCCCGGGTGCGCCTGCATGCCGAATTCGGCACCGTCGTACAGCACCCGGTCGAAGACCGCGTCGGACTCCAGCGCCTCGAAGGGCAGCTGCTCCTCGGTCTCCTCGTCCTCCAGCTTCTCCGCGTCGGAGAGGAGCTTGTCCTCCTCGGCGAACGGGTTCTCCTCGTCGCTGCCCTTCTTGGGCTTGTCGAGGACGTGGTCCCGCTCGACCTCCATCTCGTTGGCGAAGTCGAGGAGCATCGGAATCGTCGGTACGAAGACGGAGGCGGTCTCGCCCCGGCGCCGCGACCGCACGAAGCGCCCGACGGCCTGGGCGAAGAAGAGGGGCGTCGAGATGGTGGTGGCGTAGACACCGACCGCGAGGCGCGGCACGTCGACGCCCTCCGACACCATCCGGACCGCGACCATCCACCGCGACTCGTCCGCGGCGAACTGGTCGATCTTCTTCGAAGCGGCCTTCTCGTCGGAGAGGACGACGGTCGCCTTCTGCCCGGTGACCTTCTTCAGGATCTTGGCGTACTCGCGTGCCGACTCCTGGTCGGTCGCGATGACGAGCCCACCGGCGTCGGGGATGCCCTTGCGCACCTCGGTGAGCCGCTTGTCGGCGGCGGAGAGCACGTTGGGGATCCAGTCCCCGGTGGGCGAGAGCGCGGTGCGCCACGCCTGCCCGATCGCGTCCTTGGTCATCGGCTCGCCGAGCCGCGCGGCGATCTCGTCCCCGGCCTTGGTGCGCCAGCGCATGTTGCCGCTGTAGCTGAGGAAGATGACCGGGCGCACGACACCGTCGGCGAGGGCGTTGCCGTAGCCGTAGGTGTAGTCGGCCGAGGAACGCCGGATTCCGTCGTTCCCCTCCTCGTACGCCACGAAGGGGATCGGGTTGGTGTCGGACCGGAAGGGCGTCCCGGTGAGCGCGAGGCGCCGGGTCGCCGGGTCGAACGCCTCCTGGCACGCCTCGCCCCAGGACTTCGAGTCACCGGCGTGGTGGATCTCGTCGAGGATCACGAGGGTCTTGCGCTGTTCGCACCGGTTGCGGTGCAGCATCGGCCGGACTCCGACACCCGCGTACGTGACCGCGACCCCGTGGTACTCCTTGCTCACGGGGCCCGCGCTGTACTCGGGGTCGAGCTTGATCCCTATCCGGGCCGCGGCCTCGGCCCACTGCTTCTTGAGGTGCTCGGTCGGCGCTACGACGGTGATCTGCTGCACGACATGGTGGTGCAGCAGCCACGAGGCGAGGGTCAGCGCGAAGGTGGTCTTCCCTGCGCCGGGCGTCGCGACCGCGAGGAAGTCACGCGGCTGCTCCTGGATGTACCTCTCCATGGCGCCCTGCTGCCAGGCTCGCAGCTTGCCGGCCGTACCCCAGGGGGCGCGGCCGGGAAAGGCGGGTGAGAGGTGGTGGGAGGCGGTAGTAGTCACGGTCTCCGGTTCGGGTCTCTCGGGTACGTGGGGCGCTGTCCGCGGGTCTCGCACGACCTCGTACGAGATACGACAACCGGGCCACCTTACCGGTGACCCGGTCGCGAACCTCCCTGAACTACGCCGCTGCGGCAGGAATTGCGATGGCTGTCACACCCCGGTGACGACCAGCTCGCGGAGTCCCTGCGCGATGGCCTTCACCTCGTCCATTTCCCCCGTCGCCACGGCGATGACCAGGCGTTCCGCGGCGTCGATGTCGGGATGCAGGTCCACTCCGTTCATGGCCAGGAACGTCACGCAGGACAGCCAGGCCATGCGCTTGTTGCCGTCGAACAGGGGGCGGTTGATCGCCAGCGACTGCAGCAGCGCCGCGGCCTTGTCGATCACGTCCGGGTATGCCTCTTCGCCGAACATGGCCGCGGAAGGCCGGTGCGCCGCCGACTCGAGCAGGCCGACATCGCGCACCACGATCTGCATGTCGCCGCAGGCATGCCCGGCGATGACGAGGATGTCCTCGGAGGACAGATAGACGCAGGTCACTTGAGCCGCTCCATGAGCTCGCTCCACTTGGCAGCCTGCTCCTTGGCGGTCTTACGGACGATGGCCTGCTGGGCAGTCCTGGCGAGGTAATCGTCGACGGCCTGCAGGAGTATGGCGTGCATGCTCGTGCCCTCCTGCTCGGCGCGCTGCTTGAGTGCTTCGGTCTGGTCGTCGCGAAGACGCAGGTTCATGGCCATACCAAAACGGTACCAGCAGGTGGGGCCAGAGTGGTACCGCTACCGAGTCCGCACCCGCGCCGCCACCCACGCCCCCGCCAGCGCCACCCCCGCCATCGGCAGGAACACCGCCACGAACGCGCCGGGGTGCGAGCCCGCGCCCCCGCCCGCGCCGTGCGCCGCCGCGCCCAGCGCTCCGCCGCCGAGTGCGGCGAACGCCGCGCCGCCGCCCGCGAGCAGCAGCACGTTCGAGAGGCCGTCGGAGATCTGGAGGGCGGCCGAATTGGCTCCCGCCTCCTCCGGCGCCGACAGCTTGAGCAGCAGCACGCTGGTCGACGCGATCACCATGCCCATGCCGAAGCACCCGAAGGCCCAGGCCACGGCGACGATCCAGACCGGCACACCCTGGATCAGCACGGTGGGCGCCGCCGCGATCGACACGGCGACCAGCACCATGCCGGCCACCATGAGCGGCTCCCGGTGCTTCTCCAGGCGGGGGCGCGACTGCACGTACGAGCCGAGCGCCCATGTCCCGCCGCCGACGGCCAGCGAGAGACCGGCCATCGTCGGGGTCAGCCCGCGCTGGGTCACGAGCATCAGCGGTACGAAGGACTCGGCGGCGATGAACGACCCCGCCGCGACCCCGCGCAACAGCACCACCGCGGGCAGCCCGCGCGCCGCCCGTACGGTGCCGGGCGGCAGCAGACCCCGGACGGCGGGGACCAGGAGCGCGGTCCCGACGACGGCCGGAACCAGCGCGAACCAGTTCAGCTCCTGCCCCGCGTACTGGAGCAGCCCCGCACCGACCGAGATGCCGAGCGCGAGCCGGATGCGCCGCCGGTCGAACGGCTCGGCACCGGTCGAACCGTCCGCCGGCCCCGCGGCCATCCGCCGGATCGCGGGCAGCGCGAGGGCCAGCGGGAAGACGATGAGCACGGGAATCCCGACGAAGACCCACCGCCACCCGAGGTGCTCGGTCACGGTCCCCGAGGCGAGCGGCCCGACGACGGACGGGATCACCCAGCTCGCGGCGAAGGCGGCCATGATCGCCGGCCTGATCCGCTCCGGATAGGCCCGGCCGATCACCACGTACAGGGCCACGATCACCAGCCCGCCACCGAGCCCCTGGACCGCCCGCCCGGCGATGAACATCCACATGCTCCCCGCCGTCCCGGAGAGCAGGAGCCCGGCCGCGAAGGAACTGATCCCGGCCGCGAGCGGCCCCAGCGGTCCGCGCCGGTCGGCCCACTGCCCCGAGAGCACCATGGCGAAGAGGCTGGTGGTGAAGTACGCGGAGAACGCGAACGCGTAGAGCGGGATGCCCCGCAGTTCACGGGCCGCGACCGGCATCGCCGTACCGACGGCGGTGGCCTCGAACGCGATGAGGAGCACCACGGAGACGATGCCGATGCTGAGCGCGCGGTGGGTCCGCCCGAGTACACCTTCGCTCTCGGCGGCGACGGGGGGTCCGATGCGGGGCGAGACGTCGGCGTCGCGCGGTTCGAGAGCGGTCATGAGCCAAGAGTAAGGGGCAAGATCCTGTTTGAACCCTGTCGGTGGACGGCTCCGCCCTCGTCCCTTGGTCGTAGGTCCGCGGCCCCCAGCACGCCCCGGACCGCCGCCGGGACCGCCCAGGTCATGAACGGCGTGTGGCAGTCGTATTGCGGGCCGGCCGGGCCCCTTGAAGGCCCCGCGCCGCCGCCCTAACGTCGTCAGGGCAAGGAAGAAACACACCTGACCGTGTGCCCGAGAGGCTCAGGGGCTCGACTGCAACTCGAGTTACACCGGTTCGAATCCGGTCACGGTCTCCATACGCCACCGCCCGCCCCTCCCACCGAGGGGCGGGCGGTGGCGTTGCGGGACCGGGGCCGCCCCGCGCTCGGCCGCGAAGCCTCCGGACGTGATCACTGAGTAGGCTGCCCCCTGTTCCGATGACGTCCGGGGGGATTTCCGTTCCATGCAGCTGCCGCACCACGCGCCCTCCCGGCAGATCGGCCCGTATCTCGTCGTCGCACGGCTGGACCCGACGGGCCCCGGAGCCGCCGCCGTCCCCGAACAGCGCTTCATCGCCCGCACCGCGGACGGCGACCGGACCGCGCTGGTGAGCGTGCCGCTCCAGGGCACCGATCCGGGCAGGTTCCTCACCGAGGCGCAGGCCGCCCGGTTCCTGCTCGGCCCCTGGGCCGCCCCCGTCACCGAGCACGCGGAGCCCGGCGCGGCCGTGTGGTGCGCGCGCCCGTACGTCCCCGCACTCCCCCTCCCGACGGCCCTGGCCGTCAACGGAGGGCCGCTGCCCGAGGAGACGCTGCGCGTGCTGGGCCGCTGCCTCGCCGAGACGCTGGCCACCGCCCATGCGGCCGGGGTGACCCACGCCGGGGTGTCGCCCGCCGCCGTACTGCTGGCCGGGGACGGCCCGCGGCTCACCTGCTTCGGCGCGGCGCGCACCGCCGCCGAGGACGGTACGGCCCGGTCGGGTCTCCCGGGCCTCGACCCGGGCAGTCTCCCGCCCGAGCAGGCGGCGGGCGGGCGCCCCCGGCCGCCGGGTGACATGTACGCCCTGGGCGCGGTCCTCGCGTACGCGGCCACCGGCCACACCGTCCCCGACCGGGACGAACTCCCCCTCCTGCTGCGCTCGCTCGTGTCCGCCTGTCTCTCCCGCGACCCCGCGGCCCGGCCCCGGGCGACCGACGTTCTCGAGGCACTCGCACCGCCGGCGACCGCCGCTCCCCTCGCCACCGTCCTGGACACGGGACCCGGAGCGGGTGCGCTGCGGCTGCCCGGCCGGGTGGTCGCGGCGGTCGCCCGGCAGTCCGCGGAGATCCTCGCAGCCGACGTACGACCGCCCCTCGGAGCCTGACCCATGATCAAACCCCTGCTCCACGACGACCCCTCGCACATCGGCACGTACCGGCTGGCCGCCCGGCTCGGCAGCGGCGGCATGGGCACGGTCTACCTGGCCCGCACACCGGGCGGCGCGACCGTCGCCCTCAAGACGGTGCACGCGCACATCGCGGCCGACGCCGCCTTCCGTACCCGGTTCCGGCTGGAAGCAGACGCGGCCCGGGTGATCGGCGGCCGGCACGGCGCCCAGGTCGTCGACGCCGATCCGCTCGCGGATGTGCCCTGGATGGCGACGGAATACGTCCTGGGTCCGCCCCTGGACGAGGCGGTCGCCGTGAGCGGCCCCCTTCCCGAGGCGGCCGTACGGGCGGTGGGCGCCGCGCTGTGCGGCGCGCTCGGGCAGCTGCACCGCTCCGAAGTGGTGCACCGCGACCTGAAGCCGTCCAACGTCATGATCACCGCCTACGGACCGAAGGTCATCGACTTCGGTATCGCCCGCGCCCTCGGCGACGACCGCCTCACCCGCGTGGGCGCTGCCGCCGGAACCCCCGCGTTCATGTCCCCGGAGCAGGCCACCGGGCAGGAGCACACTCCGGCCGGTGACGTCTTCGCGCTCGCCGGTGTCCTCGTCTTCGCCGCCACCGGACACGGCCCGTTCGGCAGCGGGCAGCCCGCCGACCTGCTGTACCGCGTCCGGTACGCCGACCCCGACCTGACCGGCGTTCCGGAGGCGCTGGCACCGGTACTCGCCCGGTGCCTGGCGAAGGACCCCGCGCTGCGCCCGGCCACCGGGGAGCTGGCCGCCGCGCTGCACGACGGGCACGGCGAGTTCGCCGACCACCTTCCCCAGCCGCTCCTCTCGGAGATCGCCCGCCGCGCGGCCGAGGTCTGGCAGTTCCGCCCCGAGCGGCTCCCGGCGCCCGCGGAGCCGCCCGTCACCGCCACCGCCGCACCGGCATCCCGGCGCACGGCGCTGTCCCGCCGCGGGCTCCTGACACTCGGCGGGGTGGTGGCGGCCGGGGCGCTCGCGGGCGCCGGACTGTGGCTGCGGCCCGGCCGGTCGGAGGCGAAGGGCTCGCCGTCGCCGTCCGTATCCGGGGCGGGCCCGTCCGCCTCACCCGCGGCCCGCGACACGGCGGGGCCCTGGGACGTGCTGTGGACCACCGGCGAGGGGAAGGCCGACGAGACGATGCCGCCGCTCTTCGTGGGCAAGGCCGTCGTCGTCACGACGGGCGGCCAGCTGCGCGGCCTCGACCCGGCGGACGGCAGGGAACTCTGGATGTTCTTCCCGACGCTGTTCGAGGGCCGGGCCGTCACGGACGGCTCCCAGCTCTACTGGGTGGTCGGCGAGCCGACCGAGTCGTACTCGGTCGTCACGGTCGACGTGGCCACCGGCCGGAAGGACCGCACGGTGACCACGTGGAAGGACCTGCGACTGCCGGAGGGCGCGCGCGCCGAAATCCTCTGCGCCACCGCCGACACCGTGTACCTGACGGCCGGGGACGACAGCGCGGAGACGTTCGACTGGAAGCTGTACGCGGTGAACGCGCGCACGGGAAAGCTCCGTTGGCGCGTCCCCCTGAAGGAGTGGAAGAAGGGCAGCGGCTACAGCTCGGCGTTCGGCAAGGTCGTCGGCGACCGGCTCGTCGTCGGGCAGACCTCGTACGACCTCGCTCTCACCGCGTACGGCACCGGCTCGGGCGCGGTGCTGTGGACCCGGTCCCTGGAGGCCGCTGCCGACAGCAGCTCCACTCTGGTGAGCAGCGGTGCCCAGCTCGCCGACGACGGTACGCACCTCTACATCGGGTCGACCGTGGTCCAGTCGATCGGGCTGTCCAACGGCGAGGTGGTCTGGGAGTTCGGCCGCGACCGTGATTTCGGCGGCGTGACGAACGGCGATGACCACTACGGGCCGCCGGCCGTCCGGAACAGCGTGGTGTACGCGGCGGAGGGCGCGGGGGGCATCGTCGCCCTGGACCCGAAACGCGGCGAACTCCTCTGGGAGGTCGCGGTTCCCGAGGGCAGCTCGACCACTGCGGTGGCGCCGCCCGTCGTCACCGGCACGCACCTCTACTACGGGGACGAGCAGGGGCTGGGCGCGATCGAGCTGAGCAGCCGGACGTACGTACGCTCGCTGCGCACCCCGATCCGCAACTTCGCGCAGGCCCCCGGCAAGGACACACTCGTCGGCAACGGCGCCGAGCGCGAGGTCGAGGCCCTGCGCCTCGGTGGCTGACCGCGGCACCGTACGGTCGCTCCCGCCTCCCCCCTCTTCCCTCACTCCTCCGAGAAGGACTCGCCATGAAACCGCTCGGCCCAGGAGACCCGCTCCGGCTCGGCCCGTACCGTCTGCTCGGCGTGCTCGGCGAGGGCGGGATGGGCAAGGTCTACTTCGGGCAGGACGGCCACGGCCACCGGGCTGCGGTGAAGTCGCTGCGGCCCGAACTCGCCCACGACCAGCAGCTGGTGCAGCGCTTCGTCCGCGAGGCGCAGACCGCGCGGTCCGTCACCGGCAAGGGCGTGGCGCGGGTGCTGGACGCGCAGGTCGAGGGCGGGCGGCCGTGGATCGCGGCCGAGTTCCTGGCCGGCCCCGACCTGGAGCAGGCGATCGCGGCCCACGGACCGCTCGACGCCCCGACGGTGCACATCCTGGCCTCGGCCCTGGCCCGTGCCCTGCACGAGATCCACGCCGCCGGGATCGTGCACCGCGACCTCAAGCCGGCGAACATCGTGCTGACGTCGGACGGGCCGCGCGTCATCGACTTCGGTATCGCCCGCCCGGAACACGGGCTCACCCTCACGACGGCCGGCCAGATCCCCGTCACACCCGGCTACGGTGCGCCCGAGCAGGTGCTCGGGCACCGGGTGGGCCCGGCCGCCGACGTCTTCTCCCTGGGCGCCGTCCTGGCGTTCGCGGCGGGCGGGACACGCGCCTTCACGGGCGACCACGTCGCCGCCGTGCAGTACGAAGTCGTGCACGGTCAGCCGCAGTTGTCTTGCGTCCCCGAGCCGCTACGGGCGCTCATCGCCCCGTGCCTCGCCAAGGAGCCGGGTGCGCGGCCCGGCCCGGAACAGATCGCTCTCGCGTTCGCGCCCCCGCGGCGTGCGGAGAAGGTCTGGCGGCAGGGCGGCCTGGCGCCGCTGATCGGCCGGTACGAGACCGAGGCGGCCCGCCTGATCCCCGCAGACCCCGCCGCCGCCCCGATGGACCGGACCCGGCGCAGGTTCCTCACCGCACTCGCCACCGGCGGGGCCGCGCTCGCCGTGGGCGGCGGCACGGCCGCGTGGCGGCTCAAGGACGACTGAGACCGGCCGGCCGGGCACGCCGCCGGTCGGCCAGCAGGGGCGGCACGGCGACACCCACGCAGAGCAGTCCGGCGGCGCCCACGGCGAGCGCGAGCCAGAAGGCCCCGCTGTGTCCGCCGTCCGACGCGGCGACCGCGGGTGCGCCCTGCGCCGGACCGGAGCCCGCCCCGCCGGAGGGCTCCTGCGGCACGGAGGCCGATGCGGAGGCCGACGGCCTGGGGGTGGGGGACGCGGTGCGGTAGTCGGCGATGGGGTCCCGGTCGGCAGCCCCCGGATCGCCCGGGGTCTTCAGCGCGATGCGGGGCCGGACGATCCCGTACCCGATGAAGTCGTTGCGTACGGCGCCGCTGGTCGGGCCGCCCGCAGTGCCGACCATGACGCGCAGGACCTGGTTGGCCGTCCACGCGGGGTGTTCGGACCAGATCAGCGCGGCGGACGCGGAGGCCAGTGCGGTGGCCACCGCGGTGCCCTCGCTCCGGCACAGCCCGGTACTGCCCGCGCAGGCGCTGATGATGTCCTCGCCGGGAGCGCTGAGATCCACCGCGAGCCCGGCACCCGCCTTCCGAAGGCCGTTCAGGTCCTTGCCGACGGCGCTGACGCCGACGACCCCGGGCGTCGCGGCCGGGTACTGCACCAGCGGCGCGTCGATCAGGGACTCGCCCACGGCCGCGAAGATCAGCTTCCCCTTGCTGCGGGCGTAGTCCACGGCCGCGCGCACCTCGTCGGTGTCGCTGGACGCGGAGAGCGACACACTGATGATCTTCGCGTCGGAGTCGGCCGCGTACCGGAGGGCCGGAGCGAGTCCGGTGTTGATGGCATCGCCCTGCGCCGCGGCGTTGCCGGTGCCCTGGCCGTCGGAGATCTCCAGCGGGAGCACCTTCGCCCCGGGGGCGAGCCCGAACGCGCTCTCCTGCCCGCCGGGCCCCTTGCCGGTACCGGCGATCACGGACGCGGCGGTGGTGCCGCGGTCGTTGCGCTCACCGGCGGCTCCCCCACGGAAGTCCTTGCCGGGCAGCAGCCGGCCGGACAGCTCGGGAACCTCGCGCACCCGGGTGTCGACGAGCGCGACCGTGACACCGGCCCCGGTACTGGTCCGCCACATCTCCTGGGCCTGCATCCGGGTGAGGTGCCACTGCTCGGAGAGCACCGTGTCCGCGTGCGCGGGCGCCGTGCCCACGCCGAGCGCCAGCAACGCCAGGACCGTCGGAAGTACCGTCCGGAACAGGCCCGTTCGCACGGGGGCGAGCGCCGCGGCCCTCGCCCCCCGATGGCTCGGCAGCACAGCAATCTCCCCCTAGGGTCTTTCGTTTGGATCAGGCCGGATCAGGGAGCGGGGTCTGGTGCGGGCAGCTGCAAGGCGGAGGAGGGAGTCGACGCGGAGCGTCGGCGACCGACGACAACGCCGCAGATGCTCGCGCCAGGGCACGCGAGCCCGGCATGATCCGAACGAGAGGCCCTAGGTCGTGTCCGCAAAGTCTCGTCTGGCCAGCGGGTGGACGACGATACTTTGCGGACACTCCCTGGAAGCTTCGGAGATCACCTTAGTCAGCGGCGAAGCCCGGCTTCACGCCGGATCCAACGATGCCTGGGGCTCAAGTCCCGCCTTCCCCTCGCAGCCCAGCTCCTCCGCCATGGCGAGCGAGACCGAGTGCGTCACGGTCGCGTAGGCCCGCTTCAGCGCCTCGACGTCGCCTTCGGCCTCCTGCGGCATTCCCGTCCGCTCGACGCCGATCCGGACATGGCCGGGGGTCTGCGTGGACCCTGGCAGCTTGGCGCTCCGGCAGGCGAACTCGATGAACGCATCGTCCGGTGCGGCCCCCGCCCGCTCGCCCATCTTCAGCGGGGTGAATTTCGAAGCGGGCCTCTCGTCCCCAGGGCCCTCGTGGGAGAGGCGCCAGGTGACGCGGAGTTCGTCACCCGGCGTTCCGGCGGGGGTGTAGATCCGGCAGACGTCACCGTCGTCGCCGGGAGAGCCGGTACCGGCCGGTGGGAAGGCACCGATCAGCTGGTCCGCGGCATGGGCGACCGTGGACGTATCGGCCGACTCCTCGAACCGGGTCGACCCGGTGATGACCTTCAGCGCCTTCCCCGCATCGGCGGACACGGCACCCCCGCACAGCTTCTCGGCGGCGACGGACTTCTCGTCGGGCTTGGCGCCCTCGCCGCCGCAGCCGACGGCACCGACGAGCAGGGAAGCGGCCACAGCCACGCCGGAAAGGCCGCTGCGGATACGCCTGTCCTTGATCAACATCAGCATCTCTCTGTCTCCGTGCCTCACCGCGTCAGCCGGTTTCCGGGTCGCTGCCCTGCTGGTTCTCACGGTCGTTGCCCGTCCCGTAACCGATCCTCATGGATTCCTTCAGGTCCTGGCCGAACTCGCTGTTGATGTCGATACCGTGTTGCGCCATGAACGCTTCCATCGGGGCTTCGGCCATGCCTTCGCCGGCGGAGTAGACCTTGGTCTTCTCCTCCCGGGTGAGGTCCTCCACCTTTTCCTTGTGCTCGTCCACGGAGTTGTCGGAGATATCGCCGATGACCTGGCCGATGACCTGCTCCACGGCCCCACTGGCGGTGTCGGTGGCGAGCGGGATGAGGACCGCGGCGGCGCCCACGGCAGCCGTCGCGGGCAGGAAGGCGACACCGGCCGCGACGCCGGCCGCGGCGCCGAACTCGATCCACCCCGCCCGCTTGGCCACCGCCTTCTCGTAGTCCTCGTGGGTCTTGAGGTTCGTCGCCTCGACCTGGTCGGCGCGGGACTGGTCGAGCATGCCCTGCACCTCGGCGCCGACGTGCACCGTCGATCGGGCAGCCCCGGTGTCGATCTTCCCGTCGGGGCCCACTTGGGCCTCCAGCACGCTGGAGGAGTACACCTGCTCCGCCTTGGACATGGTGGCGTACGCGTCCGGGTGCTGTCCGAGGACACTGAGGAACCCGCGCGCGGTCCTCCTGCCCTCTTCGTCGTCCGCGAAGTCGATGTGCCCGTCCGGGTTCTTTCCGGGGGCGAAGACGCTGTCCGGATTGCCCTTGTCCAGCGCCCAGTTGATGTCGTCGATATACCCGGCCCCCATGGTGCCGAGGCTGTCCGCCATCGCCTCGTGCTGCTTGAGCAGCCCCGCGTCCGAGCCGTACTTCTCCATGACCGACTGCATGACCGCCGCGTTGTCGGCATCCCGCACCACGCCCGCGTCCGGGTGACCGGCCGGATAGCCGAGGGTCGCCGACTCCAGGGCGTGCCCCAGCGCGTCCGGCATGTACTGAAGGGTCGGCGCCAGCTTGTCCGGGTCGGTGGAGTTGCTGTCCGGGAACGACTCCCACTTCTCGTTACCGAAGAAGTCGAGGTAGTTCTTGATGGCGTTGCCGTCCTTGTCCTTGCCAAGGTCCGCCGTGGCGCCCGCGTTGACGGTCCCGTCCTCGTTGTACGCGGTCGGATCGTCGGCGAAGAAGTGCTTCGCGGCGTCCGGGCTGTTCCCCAGCGCCTCCAACATGGCCGTGGTCGGGTCGTAGCCGGATCCGTTCTTCCCCGACGGGTTGAACGGGTTCTCCAGGAAGCCGTTGATCTGCTTGTTGTTGGCGAACATGTACGGGTCCTTCTGGTGCAGCTGCGCCACATGTTCGGCAATCGGGTTGAGGAACTTCGCGTCGTAGTTCCCGTACCGCATGATGCCGCCGAGCAGCTGATACCCGTACGCGCCACCGGAGTTGTCGTACTTCGACAGCGGGATCTGCTCGGTGCCGAGCTTGCGCAGCTCCGGACCCCATTCGGCCGAGAACGCCTTGTCGTGCGAGGCGGTGGCCAGGTTCAGACCGAGGTTCCGCTGCAGATCCTGGACGTCCTTGAGGCGTTCCTTGTCGACCTTGGCGTAGTCGTGCGTATCCGTCGCGAGCTGCCCGAAGAAGGCGAGCGACTTCTCCGGTCCCAGCTTCTCGTAGAAGTTCTTCGAGAACTCGGGAGCCTTGCTGTTGTCGTGGAGCAGCTCGTTGAGCGCCTGGAGCTCGGTGTGCGTGATGTCGCGGCCCTTGGCAGCGAGGGCGGCAGCGCGGGCGGCCTCCTCCTGGTCCAGGTTCTGGTACTTCGGAGCGCTGAAGTCCTGGCCCTCGGTGACGTTGGCTTCCAGGGCGTTCTTGAAGGCGACGTCCGTGTCGTTGCAGTTGTCGACGATCAGGTCGATCTTCTTCTGCCAGGCTTCGAGGGACTCCCGCTGCTTGCGCAGGAGTTCGGTGTAGTCCGGGTCGTGCCGCGCCGCGTTGTCCTTCTCCAGCGGATGGCGGGCCGTGACCTTGCCCTTGGCGTCGACGTGGACGCCCGCCGCCGGGCCCTCGACGTCCCGGATGGCCACCAGGTCGTCCTTGGCCTTCTTGAAGGCGGTGTGGGCGTCCTCCAGGATGAGCTTGACGCCCTTGGCCTCGGCCGCCGCGTCCTTGAACTCCTTCGCGGTCTTGCCGATGAACGCCTTGGTGACGCCGGCGTTGGCGCCCTCCCACTCGGCCTTGTCCGCCTTGGTCTTCATTCCGTCGTTGGCGTCGTCGGCCAGCCGGTCCAGCTTGGTGACCATCTCCGACCACTCGTCCGCGGCCGTCTTCAGCTTGCCGACCGGTGCGTCGACGATGTCCTCGTACTTCAACATGACCTGTTCCCCCGCGGATTACTTCAGATACTCGTTGAGCTTGGACACCGAGATCAGGTCGCCGCCGATCTGGACGTCGTCCTTCTGGTGGGCGGACTTCGTGTAGTTGAGATGATTCGAGATCTGCGAGCACGCGTCGAGGAGCGTCTTCAGATGCGTGTTCCACCGGTCGTGGACCTTCAGCAGTCCCGAACCGCTCTCGAAGTTCCCGTTGGTGAGCGCGATGGCCGCGTCGAAGGTCGAGGCCCTGGCGTGATCGCCGTCCTTCGAGACCCTGGTCCGCAGTTCGTACGCGTCGTGCCCGATGGCACCCAAGTTGTCCTGATTGACCGCAAGGTCGGCGGAGGACGGACCGCCGGAGCCCCCGGGCTCCGGCGGGACGCTGTTCAGCCGCATATCGACCCGTTGCGTCGATTCCGCACGAAGCGTCGCCCACTCTGCGTCGAACGTCATGCATTCCCCCGTACTCGCGTATCGGATTCCATCGGAGCCGTTGCCTCCGCCCTCGATAGACGCACACGCTAACGGCCCAGTTTCAACGACTTCCATCCGGGAGGTGCCCTCCGGGAACCGCGCAGGTCACGTGGGAGGATCCGGAGGCCGCGCACGATCGCTGAGGAGGACGGGCATGTTCGCGATACCCCTGGGTGACGGGGCAGAACTGGGACCACTGGAGCCCTGGCAGGCCGAGGAGTTCCTGGCCCACATGAACCGTGGCCGCGCGTACATCGGCCGGCACGTCGGGCTCCCCGATGTCGTGCACGACCTCGACTCCGCGCGGAGCTGGCTCCGGAAGCACGCCGACAGGACCGCCGCCGACACCGGCCGCATCTACGGAATCCGGCTCGACGGACTCCTCGTCGGCGGCATCCTCCTGCCCGCCTTCGACGTCGCCTCGGGAACCTGCGAGGCCGGCTGCTGGCTGGAACCGGACGCCGCCGGACGCGGCCTGGTCACCCGCGCGCTCCGCGTGATCATCGACTGGGTGATCCGGGAACGCGGCATCCACCGTGTGGAGTGGCTGGTCGCCCCCGAGAACACCCCCAGCATCAATGTGGCCAAGCGGCTCGGGATGACCCTCGAAGGCGTCCAGCGGCAGAACGACCTCTACCGAGGCGTACGACAGGACACCGAGATCTGGTCGGTGCTGGCGCCCGAATGGCTCGGCGCGCACCCCACCGGGCCGTAGGGCGCCCACACGGAAGGCGGCCGGCCCCTGCGTTTCCGCAGCGGCCGGCCGCCGTCACCGCACGAGCGCCGAGTCAGGGCGCGACGGGAACCTGCTGGGCCTGGTCCCCCTTACGGGCTTCCTTCACCATCTCCCGCAGCTGCTCCTCGTCCGACTTGCTCAGCGAGGTCTGGATCAGCTGACCGCCGAACTTCGCGAGCTCCGGGACGACCTTGTCGCGGGCCGCCGAACGGACGAGCACGAAGACGGCCGCCGCACCGGGCTTGAGGTTGGCGCCGAACTCCCGCATGAAGGCGTCGTCGACCCCGGTGTCCGTGACGGAACCACCGGCCGCACCCGCCGCCGCACCCACGGCCGCGCCGAGGAACGGCGCGAAGAACAGCAGCCCGATGACGCTCCCCCACAGCGCACCGCCCGCCGCACCGGTGGCGAGATGGTTGCTGGCCTGGTGCAGCTTGATCCGGCCGTCCTTCTCGCGACGCTCGACGACGACGACGTCGTCGAGCTCGACGAGGTGCTCACGGTGCAGGGACAGCAGCTTGTCCCTGACCTGGTCGGCGGTGGCGAGGTCGTTGTAGGCGATGGCGAACAGATTGCTCATACGACTGACTCCTCGTAGTGGGTGCACGACGGCACCCACTATAGGAATCAATGCCAAAAGGGGCATTTCGGAGCAGGTTGCGACGCCCGGCTCAGACGCGTGGGCCCTGCGACGGCGGGCCGCCGTACGGGGACTGGCCTTGCGGCGCCCCCGGGGGCGGACCGTAGGCCGGGTAGGGCGGCTGGCCCTGCTGGTACGGCGGTACGGCGGAAGCCGACGCCGCAGCACGGCGGCGCGAGCGGACGGCGGTGACGGCCACCGCCCCACCGACGAGGGCTGCCGCTCCGACGCCGAGTCCGATCCAGAGGCCCGTGTTGCCCTCGTCGTCGGTGGCGGTGGCAGCCGCGGCCGGGGTCTCGTCCGCCTCGGAGCCGCCCTTGGCCTGCGACGGCTCGGCGGACGGCTTCGCGGACTCGGCGGCGGCGAGGTCGGGGAGCGGGTAGACGTCGGCGGGACCGGGGTCGCCCGGGGTCTTGAGGGCGATGCGCGGGCGGACGATGCCGTGCCCGATGGCGTCGGTGCGCTCGGCACCGTTCTCGGGGCCGCCCGCCGTGTTCAGCAGGACGCGCAGGACCTGGTTGTTGGTCCAGTCGGGGTGCTGGGACCAGATCAGGGCGGCGGAGGCGGAGGCGATGGCGGAGGCGTCGCTGGTGCCGGTGGATTTACACAAACCCGATTTCTGGTGGCCACATGCATGGACCATGTCCACACCCGGCGCCGCGAGATCTACCTGACTTCCGTACTGGGACGTCGGAGCTCTCGTGCCGTCCACATCAACAGACCCCACACCGACAACTCCTGGAGTACCTGCCGGATATTCGATCGAATTATCTTTGTCGCCAGTATTTCCGACAGCAGCAAAGACCAACGATCCCTTCCGGAGGGCGTACTTCACAGCATCGCTGAGCCGCTGCGAACCCTCCTCATTCGCCAACGAGACGTTGATGATCTTGGCATCATTGTCAACCGCATAGCGAATGGCCGCCGTCAGGTCATCGTTGAAGTTCTTGCCACCGGTTGCCCCGTTGACCTTGCCGGCGTCGTCCCTCATACGAATGGGAAGGATCTTCGCTCCTGGCGCAAGGCCGAATGCACCGTCACCCCCACCCGACTGGCCCGTACCGGCGATCAGCCCGGCGATTCCCGTTCCGTGACCGAGATAGTCGACGTGTTCGTCGCCAGGAGAATCCGGCGCCAGGTCCTTTCCCTTGAGCACCTGGCCGAGCAGATCCGGGTTGGAATCATCGACTCCGGAGTCGATGACGGCAACGGTGACGTTCTTACCGGTGCTCGTCTCCCACATCTGCTCGGCCTGCATGCTGTCGAGGTGCCACTGGTCGGAACGCACCGAGTCCGCGCGAGCGGGTACGGCTCCGATCAGCAGCAGCCCCACAACGGCCGGGACCAAGGTTCCCGGGCGAGCCACTCCCCGGTTGGCGCTCCTGCTGATCCGCATGCGATTCCTTTGCCGGTTACTCAGTCGACGACCGGCGGCACGATACGCCGGCCGTTCTGCTGCCAGGTCTCCTCGTCCTCCGTGAGGTAGTCCGGCCTCTCGCCGTTCTCCTCACGACGCGAGTCTCCCGGTCGCTGGGGCGTGAAGGCTCCCCCACGCCCCATCGGACCGGCACCACGAGCGCCTTGGGCCGAGCCCCCGCCCCTGACCAGGCCACTTCCCCCGGGCGTGAACGGGCGACCGCTGGTGGTCCCTTGCTGCTGCGGACGACCGCCCACGATTCCGCCGGTCTCACCCGCCAGACGGCGACCGCCCAGCATGCCGTTCTGACCACCGGTGGAGCCGCCCATGCCCGGACCGTGCCCCATGGGCGCACGGCTGCCGTGGGTCCCCTCGCCACCGATCACGGTGCCGCGGGGAAGTCCGACCATCGGCTTGCCCGACGACGGTGGGACCTGGCGGCCACCGACGATTCCGGTCTGGCCCGAGGGTCGTCCGAGGGGTCCGGGGCCGGTCGTGTTGGTCGCCGGAGGCATGGGCAGGCGCGAAGTGCCTGTCGACTTCCCTCCGCCGCTCACCATGGGCGGCAGGCCCGGGCCACGCGCGACGACGGGCGGGCCGCCACCGATCACCGGCGGCAAACCGCCGTCGGTCTTCCCTCCTGCCGGCAGGCTCGGCGGAGTCGCCGAAGGAACGGTCGGGGCGTCCGGCAGCGTGGCCACGCTGTCGATCTCCATGTCCACGGGACGCAGCACTGACGTCCCCGAGGACGAGGGCGCCTGTGCCATTCCTGGAATCGCCGTTGCGCCACCTGTCGATTCGGGTGTTCTGGCATAAGCCGTCGGGCCGCCTGCAACACCGCCGGTGGTTCCGCCCGCAGCTCCTCCTTCACGGGCGTAGCCCTCGGCGCCAAAGGCCCGCTCCTCAGAGTCCGGCACGAATGCCTTCGGAGGCGGCGGGAACTTCGGCACCTCCAAGCCCGTGATCCGGTCGTTCGACAGCTCATATGCCTCGGCGAGCTTCTTCATCGCCTGGGCCGCTTCCTGGCGGTTCGCTTCCTTCTCGGCGAGCAGCGTCTCCGCCGACGTCCGTGCCACCGCCGAAGCGTCCGGGTCGTTCCGCGCCGCGAGCGCCGCGTCCAGGTTCGCCTGTGCGCCGGCGTGCGTGCGAGGAATCGTCACCTGGGCCTGGGCGATCGCGTCGGAGGCGTCGGCCAGCCGCATCGAGGCGCCGTCGCTGTACTCGGCCAGGCGCAACGTCGCGTTGGCGAGGTCGGCGGTCCAGGTACGGAACGCGGTCGCGCCCTCGCCCTTCCAGTCCACCATCTGCGGACGGATCTTCAAGTCCTCCGCGATCTTCTTGATCTCCGTAGCCGCGCTCGCCAAGCGGTCCGCCGCGCCCTGCACGGCACCGCTGTTGGCCTGATCGAGCCACGCGAGCATCTGCTCGTGCGGCATGTCCTCGAACGATGTCCTCTTAGGCATCCCGATCCCCCGTCCCTACCTCTGCCCGTACCCGCACCACGCCAGTGAAGTTCGCCATCAGTAGTTCCCGGAGCTCGCTTCGGGCGTCGGCTTCGCGGTCGGCGTCGGGTCGGTGCTCTGTCCGGCCGGCGACTCCGGGACGTACTCGCCGCCGTAGTGCTCCTTCGTGCTGGCGCTGATCGCGCGCATGCGGTCACGGATGTCCTCGTCGAGGTTCTCGTAACCCTTGTGGGAGGCGAGAACCGCGATGCCCATGCCCTCCATCGAGTCCGAGAGCATCTTCGAGAGGTTCTCCAGCTCCGTGATGACCGCCTTGTACGAGCCGTACAGTCCGCTCGCCTCGGCCCAGGCCGGGTCGCCGAACTGGCTGGGGGCTACGCGGTCCTCGCCCACCTTCCTCGCATCGGCCGGCGATGCCTTGAGGTCCTCCAGGAGCTGGTCGATGCGGTCGCGGAACTTCGTGAACGACTGGAGTTCCGTGACCAGGTCGCCCACGGTGTCCTGCACCGCTTCGATGATGCCGCCGAACGGCCATCCCGGAGCCGGTCCCGCCCCTGACCCCGCGTCACTCGGCAGCACAGCGCCCTCCCCCGTATACAAGTGGCTGAAGCTTTGGAGATCACTGTAGTCAGCATCAGTGACAGCTCGCACCCCTGGGTTGCACGTGCAACGCGAATCACACCCTCATGCGCCGCTCACGCCTTGGGAGTTGCGACCGCGGCCTGTGGGCGGATCGGGAGGCGGTTGACCGGGCGGCCGGTCGCCGAGCGGACCGCCGAGGCGACGGCCGCGGGGGACGTCACCACCGGCACCGCCGAGGCGGCCTTGGCGCCGAAGGGGGCCACCACGTCGCGTTCCTCGACGAGTTTGACGATGCGAATATCCGGTGCGTCCAGGGACGTCGGAAGTGCGTATCCGGTGAGGTCGGGGTGGCGGATCAGGCCGCGGGCGGTGCGGAGGTTCTCCGTGAGCGCCGCGCCGATGCCCTGGGTCACGCCCGCCTCTATGCGGATGGCCAGCTGGGCGGGGTTCAGGACCCGGCCGACGTCCTGGGCGACCGCCATCTCGACGACCCGGATCGAACCGAGCTCGATGTCGACGTCCACCACCGCGCGGATCGCGCAGAAGGCGAGGCCGACGAACGCGTCGCCCTGGCCGGACTCGTCGAGGGGCTCGGTCGGGTGCGGGCGGCACTGGGCGGTGGCCCAGAGTTCCTTGCCGTCCATCGCCTCGGTGACCGTCGTGGACAGCACTCCGTCGTACGAGGTGATCTTGCCGTCGGCGATCTGGAGGAGTTCCGTGGACATGCCGAACTTGTGGGCCAGCGGCTGGAGGAGCTGGGTGCGCACCATCTTGGCCGCCCGCTCGACCGCTCCGCCGGAGACCCAGGTGTGGCGGCCGTGCGTCGCCGGGCCCGCCGGGGGCTGGTCGGTGTCGACCGCGGCCACGTGGACCTCTTCGATGCCCAGGGTCTCCTGCACGATCTGCCGGGCGAGGGTCGAGAAACCCTGGCCGGTTTCGACCGCTGCGCAGATGACCGTGGCGATGCCGTCGTGGACCCGGACCGTGGCCGTCGAGACCTCGTCCGTGCCCTCGGCGCCGAGCATGTGGACCATGCCGAGCGCGTAGCCGACCCCACGCCGTACGGCGCCGGGCTCGCCCGCACCCTCCGGGCCGCCGGGGAGCAGCCAGTCGTCCTCGGGGGTGTCCTTGGGCAGGGCGGGGAGGGGGAAGTCGCGTACGGCTCGGAGGAGTTCCGCTACCGGCGCCGGGCAAGTGACCGTCTGGCTGGTGGGGAGGATGTCTCCGGTGGACAGGGCGTTGCGGAGGCGGAGCTCGGCCGGGTCGAGGCCCAGCTTGGCCGCCAGCTTGTCCATCTGGCCCTCGTAGGCCGCGCAGACCTGCATCGCACCCTCGCCGCGCACATGGCCGGAGGGCGGGTTGTTCGTGCGGACGGCCCAGCCCTCGATGAAGGCGTGCGGTACGACGTACGGGCCGCAGGCGAAGGCGACCGCCGCGGCCAGGGACTCCGAGGAGGCGTCGGCGTACGCGCCGGCGTCCAGCAGGATCTGGGCCTCGACCTTGACCAGGCGGCCCTCGGCGTCCGCGTGGTGGCGGTAGCGGAGCAGCGTCGGGTGGCGGTGGGCGTGGCCGAGGAAGGACTCCTCGCGGGTGGCGGCCAGTTTGACCGGGCAGCCGGTGCGCAGGGCGAGCAGGCCCAGGGGGATCTGGAAGCCGGGGTCCTCGCGGTCGCCGGTCGCCCCGGGGACGCCGGTGACGACGACCTTCACCCGGTCCGCCTCCAGGCCGAAGCAGGCGGCTGCCAGGTCGCGGTCGGTGTGCGGGTCGGTGGAGGCCGTGTAGATCTCCACCCCGCCGTCGGGGCGGGGCACGGCGAGGCCGGCCTCGGCGCCGATCGGGGCGGGGTCCTGACGGCCGATGCGGTACAGGCCCTCGACGATGACCTCGCCCTCGACGTCCGGGTCGCCGTAGCGCAGCGGGATGTGGCGGATGAGGTTGCCGTCGGGGTGCAGCGGCTCGGCGGCGAACGCCTTCTCCGGGTCGGTGACCGGTTCGAGGACCTCGTACTCGACGGCGATGGCCGCGGCGGCGAGGCGTGCCGTGTCCGGGTGGTCCGCGGCGACGGCGGCGATGGGCTCGCCGTGGTGGCGTACCAGCTCGGAGGCGAAGACGGGGCGGTCCACGACCCGGCGGCCGTAGGAGCCGTCGCCGGGGATGTCCTCGTGGGTGACGACCGCGCGGACCCCCGGCATCTCGGCCGCCGCCGAGGTGTCGATGGACAGGATGCGGGCGTGCGGGTGCGGGGAGCGGAGCACGGACGCCCACAGCAGGCCCTCGGCCCAGAGGTCGGCCGCGTACGGGAAGGTTCCCTCGGTCTTGGCGCGGGCGTCGGCGGGCGGCAGCGAGGCGCCCAGGCCGAGCAGGGGCGCCTCCTGGTCCGGGCCGGGGCCGGGGCCGGAGATGTCCGGGAACGTCGTGCGGGTGGCGCCGGCCGCGTTGGCCGCGGTGGCTGCGTCGCTGCTCACGCCGCCTCCTTGTCATTCGCCCCGCTGCGGCAGCAGCTGTGGTCGGCCGGTGGGGTCGCGCTCGGGATGCCGGCGGCCCTGCGTGCGTCGCTCACAGGTCGCCTCCCTCGTGCGGGTGAGGCTGGACACTACCGGCGCCGGGGGCCGCCTGGTGCGGGATGCGGGCTTCGTCGGCCGGCTCGGACGCGGCTGCTTCGGCGCTCGCCTCGCGGCCGGCGATGACCTCGCCCACCGCGTCGAGTACTCCGCGGTAGCCGGAGCAGCGGCAGAGGTTGCCGCACAGCGCCTGGCGCGTCTCCAGCTCGGAGGGGGCGTGGTTGCCCTCCAGCAGGTCGTGGATGGTCATCGCCATTCCGGGGATGCAGAAGCCGCACTGGACGGCGCCGCAGGCGGCCAGGGCGCGCTGGACGTCGGACGGCTCGCCGTCGACCGCGAGGCCCTCGACCGTACGGACCTCGCTGCCCGCCGCCGTGGCCGCGGGGACCAGGCAGGAGGCGACGAGGCGCCCGTCGACCTGGACGTTGCAGGCCCCGCACTCGCCCTGCGAGCAGCCGTCCTTGGCACCGGCGAGGCCGAGGCGCTCGCGCAGCACGTAGAGGAGGGACTCACCGATCCAGGCATCGCTGACGGGACGGTCGGCGCCGTTCACGTGCAGGACGTAGGAGGCGGAGGGGTGCTCGCTCGGGGCGCCCGTGAGGGGCCCGGCAGCGGCGGCGGGGTCCTCGTCGGGGACGAGGCCGGGGACGGGGGCGAGATCGGGCTCGGCCCCGTCGGCCGGCGGGGCCGCGGGCGCGAGGTCGGTGGCGCCGGGAACGTCCGGGACGTCGAGGGCGCCGGTGGTGTCGGCGGCGGGGTGCTCGGGTGTCTCCCCCGCCGGCGGTGCCTGGTCCTCGGAAGTCTCCGAAAGCTCGTCGGCGGTCCGGGGTACGGTCTCCGGCTCCGGCTCCGGCTCCGGCTGCTGCGTCGCCCACGGTGCGGGCGCGCCGCCCGGCAGCGTGGCGGGCGGGGCCGTGTCCGCGTACCACTGCGACGCCAGGGCGGAGGCGGCGAACTCGCCGGACTCCTCCGGGAGGTCGCCGTCGGCCACCGGGATCGTCCACTCACCGGTGTGGCCGGAGGCCCCGGTGCCACTGGTGGGCTCGGCGGTCGTCGCCTCGGTGAAGTTCCACTGGGCCGTCGTGGAGGACGTCGCCGGGTACTCGTGCTCCTGCTGCCGGTTCGGGTCCGGCCAGTGCACCGAGGAGGGCGCGAGGGGCTCGTCGCCCGCACCGGCGTCCGGCGCCTGCGGGTCCTGGGCCTGCTGGTTCTGCGTCTGCACGACCCAGCTGCCCGTGGCCGCCGGGTCCAGGCCCGCGGCCGGGGTCAGCGGCAGGATCATCGGCGGTACGTACCCGTGGCCGGGGGCGGCCAGCGGGTCGTTGGCCAGGTCCTCCGGGGGCAGGTGGACGAAGGCCGTCGCCTCGGCGTCGTACTCGCCGCTCTGCGGGGTCGGCTGCCAGCCGCCGTACTGCTGTCCGTACGGGTCGTGCTGCCCCTGCTGCTCGGTGGGGTCCTCGTTGCTCACGACAGTGCCCTCCCGAGCGCGCGTCGGGCCAGCGCGGCGACGGTGCGGCGCAGATGATGAACGGCCGGAGGCAGCGGGGGTGCCTCTCCCCCGTCGGCCGGCGGGGTCTGGTCCGGGATGCAGGCCGCGGCGACGTACTCGCCGAAGGCGGCCAGCGCGTCGGGGGCCAGGCCGCGTTCGCCGTCCCAGTCGATCAGCGAGGCGATCCAGCGTTCGGCCTCCAGGGGCCGCAACGGCATCGGTGCGACGGCGCCGACCGCGCAGCGCACTCCGCGCCGGGCCGGGTCCAGGACGATCGCCACGGACGCGGTGGCGCGGCCTGGTCCGGTGCGGCCGGTGGCCTTCAGGAAGATCTGCGGGGCGTGCAGCAGCGGCACGCGGACGAAGCCGATCAGCTCGGCGGACGAGAGCATCTCGCGGCCGGCCAGCAGGTGCGAGACCGGGACCTCGCGGCGGGTTCCGCCGGGGCCGGCGACGACCAGCTCGGCCTCCAGGGCCGCCAGGACCGGCAGGGTGTCGCCGGTCGGGGCCGCGGTGGCGATGTTGCCGCCGAGCGTGCCGGCGTTACGGATCTGGGGCGGGCCCGCGGCGCGCGCGGACGCGGCGAGCGCGGGGATGAGGGCGGCGAAGTCGGGCCGCCCCATGCGTGCGTGGGTGAGTCCGGCGCCGAGCAGCGCGTGACCGTCCTGGTAGTGCCAGCCGCGCAGCTCGCTGATCCGCCCGAGGCCGACGAGCCCCGAGGGGCGCAGGAGCCCCTTGTTGACGGCCGACATCAGGTCCGTGCCACCTGCCACAGGAACGGCGGCGGGCATGGCACCGAGTGCCGCCACGGCCTCGTCGAGCGAGGCCGGCAGCGTCACCGACTGCATCGCCTGCGGTGCGTGAGTGGTCAACCCAGCTGCCCCTTTCCGGTCTCCCGGCTGTCCGCCTGTTCCGCCGTACGGTACGTGCTCACAGCCCGGACGTGGCAACTCTGGCACATCTTCCGACCGGCCCGACGCGAGGGTCCGCGAAGGGGGTTTCCGCCCCTGACCTGGAGGATGATCCCGTTTCGCACCTCTTCGGCGCAGAGTGTGAATTGCCACTCTTCAGCGCGTCTCGTATGACTTATTCCCTTCGTGCGGGACGGGCCTCCGGCCACCGCGAACGCCCGTGGTCCCGGTGGCCCGCCCCGACTTCGGTGCCGTCTACACGTTCGGCGGCGCACCCTCGATCGGACGGCCGAGGACACCGGGGCGCCGCTGCCAGGGCAACGGGCCGCCCGGCGGGCGGTAGTCGACGCCCAGGGCGTCAAGTCGCGCGTAGTGCGTGGCCATCCGGCGTTCGAAGTCGGCGAAGTCCCGTTCGGCGGGCGCCGGGAGCCGGGACCAGGCGACCTCGGCGAAGGCGGCGAGCCGGGGGAAGACCTGGTAGTCGACGCGGGCCCGGTTCTGCATGACCTCGGTCCACACATTGGCCTGGGTGCCGAGGACGTGACGGGCCGCCGCTTCGGAGAGGCCCGGCGGCAGGGGCTCGAAGCGGTAGACGTCCTCCAGCGTGCGCACGTACCCGATCGGCATCGGCTCGTCGGGGCCGCCGTCCTGACGGTGGTCCAGGTACACCTGCTGCTCGGGGCACATCACGACGTCGTGGCCGGCCTCCGCGGCGGCGATGCCGCCCGCGTAGCCGCGCCACGAGGACACCGCGGCGCCGTCCGCGAGACCACCCTCCAGGATCTCGTCCCAGCCGATGAGGCGGCGTCCGCGCGCGGTGAGCCAGGTGTCGAAGTGGCGGATGAACCAGGACTGGAGCTCGTCCTCGCCCGCCAGGCCGAGTTCGGCGATCCGGGCCTGGGCCGTCGCGGACTCCTTCCACTGGTCCTTGGGGCACTCGTCGCCGCCGACGTGGATGAACGGCGAGGTGTCGGCCGGGAAGAGGTCGAGGATCTCCTCGAAGACGCCCTCGAAGAAGCGCAGGGTGGTGTCGGTGGGGGCGAGTACGTTCGGATTCACGCCCCAGGTGTCCCAGACGGAGAGGGCGGTCGTGTCGATCACGTCCGTGTTGCCCAGCTCGGGGTACGCGCTGATGGCGGCCTGCGAGTGGCCCGGGATGTCGATCTCCGGGACGACCCTGATGTGCCGTTCGGCGGCGTACGCGACGATTTCGCGGATGTCGTCCTGGGTGTAGAAGCCCCCATGCGGGGTCTCGTCCCACAGCTCGGAGGCACGGTGGCCGTATTTGGTGCGGTCCCGCCAGGCGCCGACCTCGGTGAGCCGGGGGTAGCGCTTGATCTCTACGCGCCAGCCCTGGTCGTCGGTCAGGTGGAAGTGGAAGACGTTCAGTTTGTGGGCGGCGAGGAGGTCCAGGTACCGCAGGACGTCGTCCTTGGGCAGGAAGTGCCGCGAGACGTCGAGCATGAGGCCGCGCCAGGGGAAGCGGGGGCTGTCCTCGATGTCCGTGTACGGGATGACGGTCTTGCCGCCGGGGCTGACGGGCGCGCTACGGAAGGCATCGGGGCCCAGGAGCTGACGGAGCGTCTGCGCCCCCCAGAAGACGCCCGCCGGGCTGCCTCCGTTGATCACGACGCCCATGTCGAGCGTGGTGCTCAACCGGTAGCCCTCCGGCTCCAGTGTCGGGTCCAGGCGCAACTGGATGGCGTGCCCGGCCCCTTCGCGGCCCGGTGCGAGCGGCAGGCCGAACGCGGCTCCGAGGGTGGAGCGCAGCCACCGCTCGGTGCTCTCGGTACCGGCCTGTGCCGTGATCTTGGTGGACCGGTCCAGGAGGAACGCGCACCGGCCCTGGTCGTTGAGGCGCACAGGCGCGGGAATGAGGTTGTCCACGTCAGTCCTTAACCGCTCCGCCCAGTCCCGAGACCAGGCGTCGCTGTACGAGTACGAAGAAGACCAGCACGGGAATGGTCATCACCGTCGAGGCTGCCATGATCCCTCCCCAGTCGTTCTCGTCCGGTTTGAAGAAGACCAGCAGCGCCATCGGAAGCGTCGACTGGGAGGTGTCGCTGATGAGGAACGACTTGGCGAACAGGAAGTCGTTCCAGGTCGAGATGAACGAGAAGACGCTCGTCGCCACGAGGCCCGGGAAGACCAGCGGGAAGAGGATCTGCCACAGGAAGCGGGTGCGGCTCGCCCCGTCGATACAGGCGGCCTCCTCCAGGGCCTCCGGGACGGCCCGCACGAAGCCGCGCAGCATCCAGATCGCGAAGGGGAGCGAGAAGGCGAGGTGCGGCAGGATCAGCGAGCCCAGGGTGTTCAGCTGGCCGAAGTCCCGCATCAGGAAGAACAGCGGGATGGTCAGCGCCTCGACCGGCACCATCTGCGCGACGAGGAACATGATCAGCAGCGTGGTGCGGAACCTGAAGCGGAACCGGGTCACCGCCGTCGCCGCCAGGAAGGCGATCAGGGCGGACGCGATGACGACCGTGCCGGCGACGAACAGGCTGTTGAGGAAGTAGCGGCCGAAATCCTGCTGTTCGAAGACCCGGCGGAACGAGTCGAGGGACGGCGACAGCGTCCAGGGGCGGGCTTCGGTGGACTGGATCTCGCCCGCCGGCTTGAAGGCGGAGAGCACCATCCAGTAGAGCGGGAAGGCGACCGCGGCGGCGATGAGCAGCGCCGCGGCCTCGGCGGCCAGCCGGCCGGGCCGGCGGACGCGGAATCGGGTGCCCGGCATACTCACAGTTCCTCCCCCTGGCGCCGTACCAGGCGCAGATAGACCAGGGTCACGGCCAGCAGGATCACCAGCATCACGACACCGATCGCCGAACCCAGGCTGTACTGCGAGGACGCGAACGCCTTCTGGTACGCGTACACGTTGAGCACCAGGTTCTGGCCGGCGATGCCGCCGCCGTTGGTCATGACGTAGATCTGGGTGAACACCTTGAAGTCCCAGATGATCGACTGGATGGTGACGACGACCAGGATCGGCCGGAGCATCGGCGCCATGACCGACCGCCAGATCCGCCACTGCGAGGCGCCGTCCAGCGAGGCGGCCTCCAGCACCTCGGTGGGGATCGCGCGGATGCCCGCGTAGACGGTCACCATCACGAACGGGAACGAGCACCAGAGCACTTCGAGGAGCACCAGGGCGAAGGCGCTGTAGCGCCCGTACGTCCAGGAGAAGTCGCCGAGTCCCAGGACCCGGTTGACCGGTCCGAAGTCCGGGTCGAAGAGGAAGACCCAGACGGTCGAGCCGGTGACGGCGGGGGTCGCCCAGGCGCCGAGGGCCGCCATCATCAGCGCGAGCCGCGGCAGGGCCCGGACCCGGGTCAGCAGGACGGCGAGGGCGCAGCCGGTCATGAGGGTGGCCACCACGCAGGCCGCCGCGAAGACCACGGTCGCGAGGAGCACCTGCCAGAACTGGCTGTCGCCGAAGAGCGTCGCGTAGTTGCCGAAGCCCTGGAAGGTGGTCGGCTCACGCCCGCTCACCTGGGCCTGGGTGTACTCCAGGAAGGAGATCAGGCCGAGCTGGTAGATCGGGTAGACGAGGAGCGCGCCGAGGAGGACGAGCGCGGGCAGGAGGTAGAGCCAGGGGGTCCAGGCGGGGTGCCGCGCGGGTGAGGCGGGGCGGCCTCGCCGGGGCGGGCGGACCTGTGTGCCGCCCGCCCCGGGAGTCCCGGCGGGTGCCGGGGCCTTGTACGTCGTGCTGTTCGCGGCCATCGTCAGCCCGCGGCGGCGAACGCCGCGTCCATCTTCTTCGCCGCGTCGTCCGAGGCCGCCGCGACGTCCTTACGGCCGCTGACGATCTCCTGGAACATCGTCGGCAGGACGAGCGAGGCGTCGATCTGGCCCCAGCCCGGCGAGGCCGGGACGAACTTGGCGCCCGCGCCGAGGGTCTGGACGAACGGCGCGACGAAGGGCTCCTTCTTCGCGGCGTTGTCCCGTACGTCGGTGTAGGTCGGCAGGAAGCCCATCGCGTCGAACAGCTCGGCCTGCGTCTTCTTGCCGGCCAGCGACTTCATCAGGTCCACGGCCAGGGTGCGGTGCGAACTGCTCCTGAGTACGCCGATGTTGTTGCCGCCCGCGAACGCCGGGGCGATCGAGCCCTCCGCGACGCCGGGCAGCGGCACCACCGCGTACTTGCCCTTCACGGAGCCCGCCTCGACGGCGCTGTGGCTGAAGTCGCCGCCGATGGCCATGGCCGCCTTGCCCGAGGCGAAGGTGGTGACGGTCGCGTTGCCACCCATGGAGGCGCACTTGGCGGCCGGACAGTTCGCGTCGCCGAAGAGCGAGGTGTAGGACTCGATGCCCTTGCGGGCCTTGTCGCTGTTGATGGCCGCCTTGTACGTACCACCGGACTCGTTGGCCAGGTCGCCGCCGTTGGCCCAGATGAACGGCATCGCGCCGTAGGTGTACGCGCCGCCGACCGCGAGGCCGTACAGGTCGGGCTTGGCCTTGTGGACCTTCTTGGCGGTGGAGATCAGCTCGGCCTGGGACTTGGGGACCTCGATGCCCAGGTCCTCGAAGACGTCGGTGCGGTAGTACAGCGCCCGTACGCCGACGAAGAATGGGGCTCCGTACACCTTGCCGTCGACCGTCACCGACTGCCTGGCGATCGGATCGGTGTCCTTGGCCTCGTCCCAGGCCCCGAACTCCTCGCTCACATCGGCGAGTCCGCCGTCCTTCACGTAGCCGGCCGTGTCGGTGTTGCCGTACTCGATGACGTCCGGGGCGCTCTTCGGGTCGTTGAAGGCGGCCTTGATCCGCTGGGCGCGGGTGTCGACGGGTATGTACTCGACCTCGACCTTCGCGCCCTTGTGGCTCTTCTCGAAGTCGGCGACGGCGGCGTCGACGACCTTCTCCTTGGGCGTGTTGCCGACCTCCTGGAACAGCCAGACGCGGAGCGTGCCGGACTTCTCGTCGCCCTTGGCGCTGGTGTCGGAGGTCTGCGGCGCGCAGGCGGTGGCGGTGAGGCCCGCCAGCACAAGTGCCGCAGCCGGGGCGGCAATTCGGGCAGAAAGGTTCATCGGAGCCCCTACCGGATCAGTCGTTGCACCCTGTGCAACGCACGTTTCGTTCCGCACAACTGGCAGGAGAGTAGGGGCGCATCAGAGTGCCGACAAGTGGTCTCTACCACTCTGTGACCCGCGGGTGCAGCCCGTGCAACGCGAGGACCCCCGGGCAACGCGAAAGGGCCCCCGGGGCGCGCATCGCTGCGCGCCCCGGGGGCCCTCCCGTGAGTTCCTGCTCGGACTGCGGACCGGTGAGGACTACTTCTTGTCCTTGCCGCCCTTGCCCTTGTCCTTGTCGCCGCCGGCGCCCATGGACTCGTAGATCTCCTTGCACATGGGGCAGACCGGGTACTTCTTGGGGTCGCGCCCCGGCACCCAGACCTTGCCGCACAGTGCCACCACGGGGGTGCCCTCCAGGGCACTCGCCATGATCTTGTCCTTCTGGACGTAATGGGCGAAGCGCTCGTGGTCGCCGTCGCCGTGCGACACCTGTGGTGTCGGCTCCACGAGGGTCCCCGTACCTGCCCCGGGCTCGGGCTCAAGAGTGCTCATAACCGCCAAGGGTACTGAAGCCCGCGGCGTATCGGAGCCGCCAGGTGCGCCCGGCCCCGCCACCGCTCCGGCGGCGGGCCGTCCGTCAGTTCAGCGAGGGGTCGTCCGGGTACGTCGCGATCATCGCGAGCTCGCTGCGCTGGCGCCGCAGGACCGCACGCCAGAGGTTCTCCGGACGGGGCGACGACACGTCGCCCGGTTCCGACTCGACGACGTACCAGGCGCCGTCGCCCAGCTCCGCCTCCAGCTGCCCCGGGCCCCAGCCCGCGTACCCGGCGAAGATCCGCAACGATCCGAGGGCCGCGGCCAGGAGCTCCGGCGGGGTCTCCAGGTCCACCAGGCCGATCGCGCCGTGGACCCGGCGCCAGCCGAGGGGGCCGTCGTCGCCGGGTATCACCGCGACGCCCAGCGCCGAGTCGAGCGAGACGGGGCCGCCCTGGAAGACCACGTCCGGTTCGCCGGCGAGTCCGGCCCAGGGCGCGAGGATGTCGCCGACGCCGACCGGGGTCGGGCGGTTCAGGACCACGCCGAGTGAGCCCTCCTCGTCGTGGTCGAGGAGCAGCACCACCGCGCGGTCGAAATTCGGGTCCGCCAGGGCGGGTGTGGCCACGAGCAGCCGCCCTGTGAGCGAGGACACCTCCGTCATGGCAGAAATGATCCCGCATCTTCGGCCTCCGCGGGCACCAAGTGGACCGGCCGGTTGCCGAGGGGGTACGAGTGCAGCTCAGGGCGCACGGATGCACGGGGAGCGCACTTTTTCGGGCCCCTTGCGGAGGGTAACCCTCCGCAAGGGGTGCTGCGCAGAGCGTGTTGTGGCGGATTCATGACGTTCGTACACGCCCGTTTGCCTTACGGAAGGGGGGTAGGAGGCCATTACCCTTTTCGATGGCCCCCCGCCCGACCACTCCGGAACGCGAGATTCATGACCGGCACAGACGATGTCCTGCTTGTCCACGGCGGAACCCCGCTCGAGGGCGAGATCCGCGTCCGAGGCGCCAAGAACCTGGTGCCCAAGGCGATGGTCGCCGCGCTGCTCGGCAGCGGGCCCAGCCGGCTCCGCAACGTGCCCGACATCCGTGACGTACGGGTGGTCCGGGGACTGCTGCAGCTGCACGGCGTGACCGTCCGCCCCGGTGAGGAGCCGGGCGAACTGATCCTGGACCCCTCCCACGTCGAGAGCGCGAACGTCGCCGACATCGATGCCCACGCGGGCTCGTCGCGCATCCCGATCCTCTTCTGCGGCCCGCTGCTGCACCGCCTGGGCCACGCCTTCATTCCGGGGCTCGGCGGCTGCGACATCGGCGGCCGGCCCATCGACTTCCACTTCGAGGTGCTGCGCCAGTTCGGCGCGACGATCGAGAAGCGGGCGGACGGCCAGTACCTGGAGGCCCCGCAGCGACTGCGCGGTACGAAGATCCGGCTGCCCTACCCGTCGGTGGGCTCCACCGAGCAGGTGCTGCTGACGGCCGTGCTCGCCGAGGGCGTCACCGAGCTGTCCAACGCGGCCGTGGAGCCGGAGATCGAGGACCTCATCTGCGTACTGCAGAAGATGGGCGCGATCATCTCGATGGACACCGACCGGACCATCCGGATCACGGGTGTCGACCGGCTCGACGGATACACCCACCGGGCGATCCCGGACCGCCTGGAGGCCGCCTCCTGGGCGTCCGCGGCGCTGGCGACCGAGGGCAACATCTACGTGCGCGGCGCCCAGCAGCGCTCGATGATGACGTTCCTGAACACCTTCCGCCGGGTCGGTGGGGCCTTCGAGATCGACGACGAGGGCATCCGCTTCTGGCATCCGGGCGGCGCGCTGAACGCCATCGCCCTGGAGACGGACGTCCACCCCGGATTCCAGACCGACTGGCAGCAGCCCCTGGTGGTGGCGCTGACGCAGGCCAGCGGCCTGTCCATCGTCCACGAGACGGTGTACGAGTCCAGGCTCGGCTTCACCTCGGCGCTCAACCAGATGGGCGCTCACATCCAGCTCTACCGCGAGTGCCTGGGCGGCTCCGACTGCCGCTTCGGGCAGCGCAACTTCCTGCACTCGGCGGTCGTGTCCGGGCCGACGAAGCTCCAGGGCGCCGATCTGGTCATTCCCGACCTGCGCGGCGGCTTCTCGTACCTGATCGCCGCTCTGGCGGCGCAGGGCACCTCACGGGTGCACGGCATCGACCTGATCAACCGCGGCTACGAGAACTTCATGGAGAAGCTCGAGAAGCTCGGCGCGAAGGTCGAGCTGCCGGGCGGGGCGCTCGTCTAGCGAGAGGCCCGGCAACGGCGCACAGAGGCGACGGCGGACGGCGGTGGCCCCCCAGGGCGGGGGGCGCCGCCGTTCCTCGTATACGGGGCCCTGGAGGCCCGTATACGGCGAAGAGCGGCCACCCCGCACAGGGTGGCCGCTCTTCGTTTGCCGCTCAGGGCCTCATGATGCCTCGGCGGCTGCTGCTCAAGGCCTTACTTGCCCTTGGCGGCTTCCTTGAGCTTCGAGCCCGCGGAGACCTTCACGCTGTAACCGGCGGGGATGTTGATCGGGTCGCCGGTCTGCGGGTTCCGAGCGGTGCGAGCGGCACGGTGGGTGCGCTCGAAGGTCAGGAAGCCGGGGATGGTGACCTTCTCGTCGCCCTTGGCGACGATCTCTCCGACGGTCTCGGCGAGCGCGGCCAGCACGGCGTCGGCGTCCTTGCGAGTCACCTCGGCGCGGTCGGCCAGGGCGGCCACCAGCTCACTGCGGTTCATGTTTGTACTCCCGTGTTCTTCTTGCCTGTGAGGCGTGAGATCGAAGCCGATGCTGCCAGGGCCCTCTGACAGTCCCCGGACCCGGGTCTGATGTCAGACCCTCTCGCCCGAATACGCATCCTGCCCCCACCAGCGGCGGGAAAGCCAATCCGGAACCCTCCGGAGTCACACGAAAAGCGCCACGGCTTGCCCATAGTGACGTTCCGTCGACTTCCTGAAGCGGTCCGCAGCGGATGCCGGGCCCAGCGGGGCCCGCTGCCCGCCACCCTAAAGGGGCGTTTGGGACGCCGCGACCCGCGACGCGCCGTACGGCAGCCGGAGGTGAGGTAGGGCACCCTCCCCGGAAGCCGTGGCCGCGCGCCCCGGACGGCGTACCTCAGACCAGGTCCGCGGTGCCCTCGGTGACGGCCCCGGCGGCCTTCGCGGCGGCCCTGACGGCCCCGGCGACGGCTCCCGCGACCTTGTCGTTGAAGACCGAGGGAATGATGTAGTTCGCGTTCACCTCGTCCTCGGCGACGACGTCCGCGAGGGCGCCCGCCGCGGCGAGCATCATCTCCGTGTTGACCGTGCGGGACTGGGCGTCCAGCAGGCCGCGGAAGACGCCGGGGAAGACCAGCACGTTGTTGATCTGGTTGGGGAAGTCCGAGCGGCCGGTGGCGACAACTGCTGCCGTCTGGCGGGCGATTGCCGGGTCGACCTCGGGGTCCGGGTTCGCGAGCGCGAACACGATCGCACCGTCCGCCATGGCGGCCACGTCGTCGCCGTTCAGGACGTTGGGGGCGGAGACCCCGATGAAGACGTCCGCGCCGACGACGGCCTCCTTGAGGGTGCCGGTGACGCCCTCCGGGTTGGTGTTGTCGGCGATCCAGCGCAGCGGCGAGTCGGGGTCGGCGGAGACCAGGTCCTCGCGGCCCGCGTGCACCACGCCGTGGATGTCGGCGACGACGGCGTGCTTGACGCCGGCGGCGATGAGCAGCTTCAGGATGGCCGTGCCGGCCGCTCCGGCGCCGGACATGACGACGCGTACGTCCCCGATTCCCTTGCCCACCACGCGCAGGGCGTTGGTCAGGGCGGCCAGGACGACGATGGCGGTGCCGTGCTGGTCGTCGTGGAAGACGGGGATGTCCAGGGCCTCGCGCAGCCGTGCCTCGATCTCGAAGCAGCGGGGTGCGGAGATGTCCTCCAGGTTGATGCCGGCGAAGCCGGGGGCGATCGCCTTGACGATTTCGACGATCGCGTCGGTGTCCTGGGTGTCCAGGCAGATCGGCCAGGCGTCGATGCCGGCGAAGCGCTTGAAGAGGGCCGCCTTGCCCTCCATCACGGGGAGCGCGGCCATCGGGCCGATGTTGCCGAGACCGAGCACCGCGGAGCCGTCCGTCACAACTGCGACGGAGTTGCGCTTGATGGTCAGGCGGCGGGCGTCCTCGGGATTCTCGGCGATGGCCATGCACACACGGGCGACGCCCGGGGTGTAGATCATCGAGAGGTCGTCACGGTTGCGGATGGGGTGCTTGGACGCCATCTCGATCTTGCCGCCGAGGTGCATCAGGAACGTACGGTCGGAGACCTTGCCCAGCACCACACCCACGATGTTGCGCAGACCTTCGACGATCTCGTCCGCGTGCGAGGTGGAGGAGGCCGCGATGGTGACGTCGATCCGCAGCTTCTCGTGGCCGGAAGCGGTCACGTCGAGGCCGGTGACCGAACCGCCGTGCGACTCCACGGCCGTGGTGAGCTGGGAGACCGCTGTGCCGCTCGCGGGCACCTCCAGCCTCACCGTCATCGAGTACGAGACGCTGGGCGCCGTTGCCATGGCCGAGTCCTTCGCTTTCCTTAGCTTCATTGCCGCGCGTCCGGGGCAGTCGCCTCGGGCGCGCTTCCCGATCGTCGCACCTACCGGCCGGTAGCCGGTAATGACTGCCACAGTTCGGAAAGTAGTTTCCACCATACGAGAAGTAGGCCGTTCGGCGGAAGCCCCGGCGGCTCACGAACCTCCCCCGGAACAGAAACAGGCCCACGCCACCTACAGGTGACGCGGGCCTGTCTTTTTCATTTAGGTGGCACCGACCCGCCATGCTCGCCTCGCGGCAAGTGGTCGCTCGAAGCGACGAAGGTTGGGCCCGGGGGCTTGGATCGAGCCGGTGCCAACACCAGGCTAACAAAGACCCCCGGGAAGTGATTCCCGCATCGCAGGTTGACCGGAAAACCGCCTTTCGGCCCCTCTCCGGCCCGCCCCGGCTCCCCCGGCCGCTCAGCCCCTCAGCAGGTCCGGGACCCCGTCCCCGTCGGGCAGGTCGCGCTCGCCCGACACCACCGTGAGCTGCTGCGTGGCCCGGGTCAGCGCCACGTACAGCACCCGCAGCCCGGCCGGTGACTCGTCCGCGATCTCCGCGGGCGAGACGACGACCGTGGCGTCGTACTCCAGGCCCTTCGCCTCCAGGCTGCCGAGCGCCACCACCCGCTCCCCGAGCTCCGCGAGCCATTCGCGTGCCTGGGCGCGGCGGTCCATGGCGACGACCACACCGATCGTGCCGTCCACCTCGGAGAGCAGCCTGCGCGCCTCCTCGCGGACCGTGGCCGCCAGATCCCCGTCGCGTACGGACTCGAAGCGCGGCTCCACCCCGGTCGAGCGGACCGCCGCCGGTGACTCCATCCCCGGCATCGCCAGGGCGAGCACCTTCGCCGCGAGCTCGGCGATCTCCGCCGGGTTGCGGTAGTTGACGGTGAGGGTGAACCGGCGGCGGGGGCGGCTGCCGAGCGCCTCGTCCCGCGCGGCAGCCGCCTCGTCCGGATCGGACCAGGAGGACTGCGCGGGGTCGCCGACGATCGTCCAGGTGGCGTGCCGGCCCCTTCGGCCGACCATCCGCCACTGCATGGGCGTCAGGTCCTGGGCCTCGTCGACGATGACGTGCGCGTACTCGGTACGCTCCGCCGCCAGCCGCTCGGCCCGCTCCCACTGGGTCTCCTCGCGCTGCGGCATCAGCTCCTCAAGACCGGTGAGGTGGTCCAGCGGGTCGAACTCCCGCTTCCGCTTGGGTCGGTTCGGGGTGCCGAGCAGGGTCTGCAGCTCGTCCAGGATCGCCACGTCGTGGACGGAGAGAGGCCCCTGCCCCTCGCTGTCGAGCCGCTTGAGGGAGCGGGCCAGGCGCCGCACCTCCCCCTGGTTGAGGATGCGCCGCGCCCACCGGCCGAGCCGCCTCTCGTCGGCCATCGTGGCGAGCACCTTGCGAGGGGTGAGCTCGGGCCACCAGCCGTCGAGGAACGTGAGGAACGGCGTCTCGGTGGAGACGTCCTCGTCGAAGGACGAGCGCAGCTCGGCGACGAGCTCCGGGTCCGTGTAGCGGCCCCGCCCCGAGGACTTGCTCCAGAGGGCGTCCAGGAGCAGCTTGCGGGCGCGCGGGCGCAGCAGGTTGACCGGTGCGGTGCCGCTGAGCACGTTGTTCCGGATGCGCTGGAGCTCGTCGGCGTTCAGCTCGACGCGGGCGCCGAAGGCGACCACCCGGAGCCGGGTGGGGGTGCCCGCGGGCTGCGCCTGCTCCTCCGCCTCGTCCCCGAACGCCAACTGGCCTTCCCTGGACCGCTCCGCCTGCGCCCTCGGCTGTTCCAGCGCCCCGCGCGCGGCCTTGCGCAGCACGTGGAGCATCCGGGACGAGCCCTTGATGCGGGCGACGGCCGGTTCGTCGTACGTGGTGGCGCCCGCAATGCCCGCCGCCTCGTCGGAGAGCGAGCCGACCGCGCGGATCGCGACCTGGCCCTCCTCGCCGAGCGAGGGCAGGACGCCCTCGGTGTACGCGACGAGGAGCGGGGTCGGCGAGACGACCAGGATGCCGCCCGCGTACCGCCGCCGGTCCTGGTAGAGCAGATAGGCGGCCCGGTGCAGGGCGACGGCGGTCTTGCCGGTGCCGGGGCCGCCGGAGACCTCCGTGACGGAGGCCGCGGGGGCCCGGATCACCAGGTCCTGTTCGGCCTGGATGGACGAGACGATGTCCCGCATGGTGTGGCTGCGTGCCTGGCCGAGGGCCGCCATCAGCGCACCGTCGCCGATGACGGGCAGCGTGCCGCCGCCCAGGTACGCGGTGAGTTCGGGGCGCATCAGGTCGTCCTCGACCCCGAGGACCTTGCGGCCCTTGGAGCGGATGACCCGCCGGCGCACCACCCGGCCGGGTTCCTTCGGCGTCGACCGGTAGAACGGCGCGGCGGCCGGGGCCCGCCAGTCGATCACCAGCGGCGCGTAGTCGGAGTCGAGGACTCCGATACGGCCGATGTGCAGCGTCTCCGCGATGTCCGCGGTGCTGTCCGGCCGTACGGCGTCGTCGGCGGGCTCGACGGAGGTGAACGCGCCGTCCGGGCCGCGCTCACCGTCCTTGCCGAGCAGCAGATCGATCCGCCCGAAGAGGAAGTCCTCGAACTCGTTGTTCAGCCGATTGAGGTGCACACCGGCCCGGAAGACCTGGGCGTCGCGCTCGGCGAGCGCCCCCGGAGTACCGACCTGGCCTCGTTTCACGGCGTCGTGCATGAGAAATTCCGCCTCGTCGATCTTCTCTTCGAGGCGGTGGTAAACCCGGTCCAGATGTTCTTGCTCGACACCGATTTCCCGGTCCCGCAACGAATCGACAGCGGCATCCTGCGCGGCCACCGAGGCCCCCTTCTGACGTGCATTGGGCAGCCGTCAACCGTACGCGAAGGGGGGCCCGCTCCGCACCTGTCACCAGCATTGCGATTGCGCGTCGGAAGTTGCGCCCGCGCGCTCACGCGTCGATCTCCACCAGCCGTTCGCCGTCGAAGGTGCGCACCTCGAAGTGGTCGATGTCGTTGCGGTCCATCGCCGCGCCGCCGTGCACGTACAGCGGGTACTTCGCGGCCTTGTGCGGGGAGTTCTCGATCCCGTACCCCCACTTCGGTACGGACCAGGAGGTGACGACCTCCTCCTCACCGGTCTTGGAGACGGCGATCAGGCTGCATTTCTCGGGGCCCTTGACGTTCTTGAGCTCCAGGACCGTGTGGGTCCCCCATGCCTTCGCCTCCATGCCGACGGTGGCGTCGACCCCGGTGGCGGGATCGGTCGCCGTCTTCTTCTCCTCCATGTGGTGGAAGAAGGCGTCCTCGGCCGGGCTGGTGGGGTGCGGGTCCCCCGTCGCCACCGAACGCCCGCCGTCGTCGCCTCCGGTGGCGGTGACGGCGATCACCGGGCCGGCGATGATCACGGCGGCAGCGGCCGCCATCAGATACCTGCCGCGGCGGCGGCGCAGTTCCCGCTTCCGCGCGACCTCGTCGACCAGCCGGTCGAGCACCGCGGGAGCGGGCGGTTCGGGGACGTGCGGGACGGGCCGGGCGCCCGGGTGGGCCGCGGGTGCCTCGGCGAGCATCGCGAGCATGGGTTCGAGACCGGCGAACTCGTCGAGGTGGGCGGCGCACAGCGCGCAGTGCGCGAGGTGCGCCTCGAAGGCACTCGCCTCCGCCTCGTCCAGGATGCCGAGGACGTAGGCACCGGCGGCGTCGTGCCCCGGTCCCTCCATCGGCTGCCCGAAGGGGCCGGAGGGCGGGCCCGCGGGCCCCGAGGGGTCGTGGGGACCAGTGGGCCGGGGCCCGAACGGCTGCCACTCGTGGTCGCTCATGCCGTGATCCCCCTCTCTTCGAGTACGAGCTTCATCGAACGGAGTGCGTAGAAAACCCGGGACCGTACCGTCCCGCTGGGGATGCCGAGCACCTCGGCGGCCTCGTTGACCGTACGTCCCCTGAAATAGGTCTCGACCAATGCTTCCCGATGCGCCGGGGTCAAATCGTCCAGCGCGTCCGAGAGCGTCATCAGCCACAACGCCTTGTCTATCTCGTCCTCCGCGGGAATGACCTCCAGCGGCGACGGATCGACCTCGTGCGGCCGGGCCTGCCGGCTGCGGTGGCCGTCGATGACGATGCGCCGGGCGACCGTCACCAGCCAGGGGCGTACGGAACCGGTGGCCCGGTTGAGCTGACCGGCGTTCTTCCAGGCACGGATGAGCGTCTCCTGCACCACGTCCTCGGCGCGCTGCCGGTCCCCCGCCACCAGGCGGAGCACATAGGCGAGCAGCGGCCCGGCGTGTTCGCGGTAGAGCGCCCGCATCAGCTCCTCGTCGGGGACGTCGGAGCCGGGGCGGGGCGGTTCACTGCGATGTCGAGCCCTGTGCGGACGGTCATCGGCCACGGCCGCATCCTTGCGCACCCGAACCTCCTGGTCGAGACCCTGTCGAGCTCTTCGACCATCGATACGCAGCCGGGCGCCGGACCATTCAATCCGGTTCAAGATTCTTTTCAGCGGCCGTCCGCGTCGGCGGCTGCCGCTCTGCGGCGGTGGCGGGCGACCCGTTCACGGTTTCCGCAGACCTCGCTGGAGCACCAGCGGCGCCGGTGGCCCCGTGAGGTGTCGAGGTAGAGACGCCGGCAGGTGTCGCCCTCGCAGCGGCGCAGGCAGGACCTGGCCACCGGGTCCGTCAGCAGGTCCACGCAGTCCCGCGCCACGGCGGCGAGCAGTTCCGCGCACGTGGGCGGGGCGTTCAGGGTCCGGGTGAGGTCCCCGCCCTTCGCCCGGACCGCCCGCAGCCCGGGCGGCGGCCCCGCGGCGAGCGCGTTGACACGGTCCAGGGCGGCGTCGGCCCGGCCGCCGCCGAGTTCGGCGGTCAGCAGCCGGTCGATGTCCGCCCGCAGGTGACGGAAGCGGGCCACCCAGGTGTCGTCGACGGTGGCGAGCACGGTCCCGTTCGGCACCAGGGCGGCGGCCACCAGCCATGCGGCGAGCGGGCCGGTCCCGGCGAGCTGTTCGCACGCTCCGGAGGTCCCGGTCCCCGTCGCCACCAGGTCGAGGCAGATCCGGCCGGAGTCGAACCGCCAGTCGTACGCGCCCGTGCCCGTGCCCGCCGCCATGCGCCTGTCACCGCCTCGGGGTCACCGATGGGGAGTCACCACCAGAGTGCCCGTCACCGGCCCGGGCCGGAACCCCTCCTACCGGGCGGGTACCGTCCGGGCGCCGCGAGGGCGTTCCGTACCGTGGCCCGTATGGACTTACGCATGGACGACGCCCGGTCCGAGGTCACGCTCACCGCGGGCCCCCTCCTGCTGCGCCCCTGGCGGCCGGAGGACGCTCCCGCGCTGCTCGGGGCGTACGCCGACCCGGCGATGCGGCGGTGGGCGGCGACGCGGATGGCGGACGCCGACGACGCGGCCGGGTGGCTGGCGGCGCAGCGGGAGGGCTGGGTGGCAGGCACCCGGTTCGGTTTCGCGGTGACCGATACGGCGCTCGGCGGCGAACTGGTCGGCAACGTGGCGCTGAAACGCGCCGAACCGTCGTCGGACACGGCCGAGGTGGGCTACTGGACCACGGCGTCCGCGCGCGGGCGCGGGGTGGCTCCCAGGGCCCTCACGGCGCTCTGCGACTGGGCGTTCGCCACGTTCGCGGGGGACGGGCTCACGCGGCTGGAGCTGGTGCACCAGGCCGACAACGAAGCGTCGTGCCGGGTCGCGGAGAAGTGCGGTTTCGCGCCGGCCGGTGTCCTGCCGGCGTTTCCTCCCGCGTATCCGCTGGCCGGCCACCGCCACGCCAGGTCCGCGGCCGTCGAAGGGATCAGCTCGGCGGACCGTCGTGCAGGATCCGCTGGAACAGCCGGTGGTCGCGCCACTCCCCGTTGATGTGGAGGAAGCGCGGGGCCGTCCCGAACTGCTCGAAGCCGCACTTGGCGAGCACCCGCTGCGAGGCGACGTTGTCCACGACGGTCCCGGCCTCGACCCGGTGCAGCCCGAGACCGTCCCGCGCGAGCTCGCAGATCCGGCCGACGGCGGTGGTCGCGAGTCCGCGGCCCGCCCGGTCGACATCGATCCAGTAGCCGAGGCGGCCACTGCGGAACGGGCCACGTTCGATCGAGGAGAGCGTGAAGGCGCCGACCGCCAGGTCCTCCTCGTCGGCGATCACCCAGGGCACGGCGCGCCCGGCGTCCCGCTCGGCCAGCAGCCCGGCGAGGCGTTCCGTCTGGCCCTGCGCGGTGTAGAAGACCTCGGTCCGCTCGGGCTCCCAGGGGCGCATGTACGTACGGCTGCGGGTGAGCGCGGCGGCGAGGGAACCGGCGTCGTCGAGGGAGGCGGGCCGCAGGGTCGTGCCATCGGCGAGCTGATGACTGTCGTTGATCATCCGAGCACACTATCCCCGGCCCGGACGGCCCCCTGGACCCTGTCGCGCCCCTACTCCACGTACTTCGTGTCGGCCACCGGGTCCAGCGCCAGCCGGTAGCCCCGCTTGACGACCGTCTGGATCAGCCGGGGCACGCCAAGTGCGCTGCGCAGCCGGGCCATCGCCGTCTCCACGGCGTGTTCGTCGCTGCCGCTGCCGGGCAGCGCGCGCAGCAGGTCCGCCCGGGCCACCACCCAGCCGGGCCTGCGGGCAAGGGCGTTCAGCAGGGCCATGCCCGCGGGCGGCACCGGGCGCAGGGCGCCGTCGACGAGCACGGCGTGGCCGCGGATCTCGATCCGGTGACCGGCGACGGGCAGCGGTCGTGCCTTACCGGGGAGTTGGGCGCAGAGCAACTGGACGAGGGGGCCGAGCCGGAAGCGTTCCGGCTGGAACGTGTCGATGCCCACGGCCTGGAGCGGCAGCGCGGTCACCGGGCCCACGCAGACCGTGATGACGTCGTCGCGGAGCGCGGAGAGGATCTCGGGGAGCAGGCCGCGGACTTCGGCCCGGCTCAGGAACGAGGCGGCGGCGGGTGCGCTGGTGAAGGTGAGGGCGTCCAGTCCGCGGGCGACGGTGACGTCGAGCATCCGGTCGAGCGGGGTGATGTCCTCGGGGGGCATCCACCGGTAGACGGGTACGCCGACGACTTCGGCGCCCGCAGCGCGCAGCGCCTCGACGAAGCCGGGCAGTGGTTCGCCGTGCAGCTGGAGCGCGACCCGGCGGCCGGCGACGCCCTCGCCGAGCAGCCGGTCCAGGACCTCGGCCATCGACTCGGAGCCGGGCGACCATGCTTCGGTGAGCCCGGCGGCCCGGATGGCGCCCTTGACCTTGGGGCCGCGTGCCAGCAGTTCGACGCCGCGCAGGAGGTCGAGGAGGGCGTCCCCGATGCCCCAGCCGTCGGCGGCCTCCACCCAGCCCCGGAAGCCGATCGCCGTGGTGGCGATCACGACATCGGGTGCGTCGTCGATGAGTTCCTTGGTGGCGGCGAGGAGTTCGCTGTCGTCCGCGAGGGGCACGATGCGCAGGGCGGGTGCGTGCAGGACCACGGCGCCCCTGCGCTGGAGGAGTGTGCCGAGTTCCTCGGCGCGACGGGCGGCGGTCACCCCGACCGTGAAGCCCGCGAGGGGCCCGTGCTGTGCGTCGTCGTGCATGGCGTGATACCCGGCTCTCGTGTCCCGCTACTGCTCGATGGTGCGGAGGACCGAGACTGCCAACACTGCGTGACAGCCTCGGTTCACTTGTATTTCACACCCGTTACGTCCCCCCGTGCCAAGCCGGGGTCCGCTCACACTTCGGCGTAGCTGAGCTGCGGCTTCGTGGCCACCGCCGGGGCCCGGCGAAGGTATACCGCCCAGGTGACTCCGAAGCACACCGCGTAGAAGGCGAGGAAGGACCAGAAGGCGGCGGTTCCGGTGCCCGCCGTCTGGAAGGACTGCCGGAACGCCAGGTTGATCGCGAGCCCGCCGAGCGCCCCGACGGCCCCGATGAGTCCCATGGCCGCCCCCGAGAGGCGCCGCCCGTACGCCGCGGCCTCCTCGCCGCGCAGGCCCTTGCTGATGGCCTTGGCGTGGAAGATCCCGGGGATCATCTTGTAGGTCGATCCGTTGCCGAGTCCGGTCAGGACGAACAGCGCGATGAAGCCGATGAGGAAGATGCCGAGCGACTCGGCGCCGGAGGCGTAGACGACGACTCCGGTCGCCCCTGCCATCCCCGCGAAGTTCCACAGGGTGATGCGGGCGCCGCCGTACCGGTCCGCGAGCCAGCCGCCCGCGGGGCGGATCAGGGAGCCGAGCAGCGGGCCGATGAAGGTGAGCGAGGCGGCCTGGAGCGGGGTCCGGCCGAACTGGGTCTGCAGGACGAGACCGAAGGCGAAGCTGTAGCCGATGAAGGAGCCGAAGGTGCCGATGTAGAGCACCGCCATGATCCAGGTGTGCGGATCGCGCACCGCCTGCCTGGCCGCGCCGGTGTCGTTCTGCACGGGCCGCAGGTTGTCCATGCGGAAGGCGGCGCAGAGTGCGGCGACGACGATCAGCGGGATGTACGCACCGAGCACGATGCGCGGGTACGCGGCCCCGGCCGTACCGATCACCAGCAGTCCGACGAGCTGGACGACGGGGACGCCGATGTTGCCGCCGCCCGCGTTGAGCCCGAGCGCCCAGCCCTTCTTGCGCAGCGGGAAGAAGGCGTTGATGTTCGTCATGGACGAGGCGAAGTTGCCGCCGCCGATGCCGGCGAGCGCGGCGACCAGCACGAAGGTGCCGTACGAGGTCCCCGGTTCCATCACCAGGAACGCGGCGACGGTCGGCAGGAGCAGCGTCACCGCGCTGAAGACGGTCCAGTTGCGTCCGCCGAACCGGGCGACGGCGAAGGTGTACGGGACACGGACGAGGGCGCCGACCAGGGTGGCCGTGGAGATCAGGAAGAACTTCCCCGCCGGGTCGACCCCGTACTCCGGCCCCATGAACAGGACCATCACCGACCACAGGGTCCAGATGGAGAATCCGATGTGCTCCGAGAACACGGAGAACCACAGATTCCGCCGCGCGACGCGTTCGCCCGTCTCGCGCCAGAAGGTCTCGTCCTCCGGCTCCCACTGTTCGATCCAACGGCCAGCCATCACGCGCCTCCACGGGTGTCGGGTGCTTGTGCCCCGACGGTATGGAGCCCGCGTTTCGGCGTGGTGCTGCGAGGTGACCGGTAGGCAACCTTGCTCTCACCGGGCCGGGGGCGGCCCGGTGAGGGGCGAAGTGATCAGCGGGCGCGTGCGCCGTCGTCCCGGCGGGCCCTCGGCACCTTCTCCGGGTCCTTGCGGGTGCCGTTCGGCCACAGGCGCGGCCGGCGTCTGGCCGCCACGTCCTCGACCCAGCCGACCGCGAGGATCGCGAGCCCCAGGAGAGGCCAGACCGCGATCAGTGTGAGCACGGTGTAGGAGCTCTCCAGGTACGAGTCGAGGTGGTCGCCGACCCAGGGGACGTTCCACAGCTCGTCGACGAGCTGGGCGCTGGCCATCAGCAGCAGGTTGTGCCACAGGTAGATCGTGACGGCCCGGTTGTTGGCCAGGGTGATCACGCTGTCCCACCCGGCGAGCTTGCCCGGGAGCTGCTTCCAGGACGGGGCGTACACGAGGAGGATCGCGCAGAAGCCCAAGGACCAGGTGGCCTGGGCGAGCGGGATCTCGTCGAGGTTCCAGCCCTCCTCGGTGAGGTGGCCCGACGCCCACCAGATGCCGAACCCCATGACGATCGCTGCGGACGACACGACCAGGTAGCGCGGAACCTGTTTCAGCAGGCCGTCGTTGTGGGCGAATCCCAGGATCCAGCAGGAGCCGAAGACAGCGAAGTCGAGGATCGCCTCGCCGGTGGCTCCGGGGATTGTCACCAGATCCGTGCCGAGCACGGCGGTCAGGCCGATCGGAGCGAGCAGCGTCACCCACGGCAGTTTGCGGAACGCGCGCAGCAGCAGGGGCGAGGCAATGACGAACCAGAGGTAGGCCCTGATGTACCAGAGCGGCCCCACGCCTTGGTCGGCCCAGGACACTTCCAGGAAGCCGCCGGTTGATCCGCTCTCCTCGGGGAACGGCGGGGAGCCCACCGGGAGGAGGTAGCAGCCGAGCCGGACGAACCACCACAGCCCCTCCTCCCGTACGGGCTTCCAGCTGAGCGCGAACATGACCGGCACGACGACGAGCGCGAACGCCCACATCGGCGGCAGCAGCCGGCGGAGCCTGTCGCGCACGACGCTCCACGCGGGCCGGGCCAGCGAGCGCGCCATCAGCGAACCGGCCAGGGCGAACATGACGCCCATGGACGGGAAGAGGACGGTCAGCCAGGCCCAGCCGAAGAGGTGGAAGACGACGACGCGGACGAGGGCGACGGTGCGCAGCAGGTCGAGATAGCGGTCGCGTCCGGGCTTCTTCGCCGGCTCGTCCCGGTCCGGCCCGGGGGCCGGAGCCTCGTGCGGGACCTGCTGGAACGGCAGGGGCTGCCGTGCCTGCGGGAACTGCGTGCCCGACGGGATCGGCGGGGGCGGCGGGTTCTGCGGGATGTTCCATGGCCCGGGAGCCGGCTCGGCGAACGGGGGCTGGTTCGGATAGGTCATGCCACGGGCCTCCGGTCCCGTCCGGCGACCGCGCGTCCGCTCTGCTGGGCGCCGGGCGTGCCCACCACTCCCGTGCGGCGCAGCTTCTGCCAGCGCAGCCGGCCGCCGGTGAGAGCGGTGATCCACGACTGGAGCAGCACCACGTACATGAGCTGGCGGTACAGGATCTGCTGGAGCGGCAGGGAGATCAGGTGGACCATGCGCTCCCGGTCGAGCCGGAAGGCGTACGCGGCGCAGACCGCCTGCACCACGAGGACGCCGAACCAGGCGGCGACCGTCTTCCCCGTCGGGCCGAAGACCAGTCCGTACAGCAGGAAGACGTCGATGAGGGGGGCCAGCAGCGGGGCGACGACCATGAAGAGCGAGACGAAGGGAAGCCCGACCCGTCCGAAGCGGCCCGAGGGGCCCCGCTCGATGACGGCGCGGCGGTGCTTCCAGATCGCCTGCATGGTGCCGTAGGACCACCGGTAGCGCTGCGACCACAGCTGCTGCACGGACTCCGGCGCCTCGGTCCAGGCCCGCGCGTTCTCCGCGTACACGACGCGCCAGCCGTCCCTGTGCAGGGCCATGGTGACGTCGGTGTCCTCGGCGAGGGTGTCCTCGCTCATGCCGCCGACCCGGTCCAGCGCGTCGCGGCGGAAGGCTCCGACGGCGCCGGGGATGGTCGGCATGCAGCCCAGCAGGTCGTACATCCTGCGGTCCAGGTTGAAGCCCATCACGTACTCGATGTGCTGCCAGGCGCCGATGAGCGAGTCGCGGTTGCCGACCTTGGCGTTGCCCGCGACCGCGCCGACGCGCGGGTCGGCGAACGGCTGGACGAGCTCGCGGACCGTGGAGGGTTCGAAGACCGTGTCGCCGTCCATCATCACGACGATGTCGTAACGGGCGTGGGCGATGCCGTTGTTGAGGGCGGCGGGCTTGCCCGCGTTGCGCTGGCGGACGACCCGGACGTTCGGCAGACGCAGCGCCTGGACGATGTCCGCCGTTCCGTCGGTCGAACCGTCGTCGATGACGATGATCTCGACCGGATAGTCGCTGGCCACCAGCGAGCGCACGGTGGCGGCGATGCATTCGCGTTCGTTGTAGGCGGGAACCAGCACCGAAACCGGCCGGGCGAGCGGCGGGCCCCAGCTGAAGTCCTTCCTGCGCACCCGCCTCGCGTGCAGGAACGAGAGCAGCAGCATCAGGCCGAAGCGGGCGATGACCAGCCCGCCGATGGCGGCGAGACCGACCACGAGCACATCGGTGATCCGCTCCGAGACGCTGACGGCGGAGACGAACGCCTTGCCCTTGAGCAGCGCGAATCCGGTGGCCGGGGTGTGCGCGCTGGGGGCGCCGAGGGCCGCGGTCAGGTTGGTGAACTCGTAGCCCCGCTGCTCCATCTGCGGCAGGAACGTGCCCAGGGCGGCCACGGTCTGGGACCGGTCGCCACCGGAGTCGTGCATCAGGATGATGGCGCCCTGTCCGCCCTTGGGCGTGGCGCGCTCGATGATCGCGGGGACGCCGGGGCGCTTCCAGTCCTCGCTGTCGGTGTTGTTCACGACGGTGAGATAGCCGCGGCTGCCGATGTACTGCGTCACGGGCCAGGACTTGTTGTCCATCGCGTCGGAGAACGAGGAGTACGGCGGCCGGAACAGGGACGTACGGATACCGGCCGCCCCCGCCAGCACCAGCTGGTTCTGGGAGAGCTCCCAGTCGATGCGCCCGGGCGTCTGGTAGGAGAGGTCGGGGTGGTTGAAGGTGTGCAGTCCGATCTCGTGGCCCTCGTCGACCATGCGCTGGACGAGTTCCGGGTAGCGCGAGGCCATGGTGCCGGTGACGAAGAAGACGCCGTGTGCGTCGTACTTCTTCAGGGCGTCCAGGACCCGCGGGGTCCAGACCGGGTCGGGGCCGTCGTCGAAGGTGAGGACGATCTTGCGGTCGGGTATCCGGAGCGTCTTGGCGGGCTCGGTCGCGGACCGGGCGTCGATGACCGGACCGCCCTCCAGGACGTTCTTCGGCACCTGTGTGGTGGGCGCCGGCGGCTGGATCCGGTGGTCCGCGAGGATCTCACTGTGTACGTAGCCACGCAGCATGAGCATGGCGAGCAGAGCGACAAGAAGGAGCGAGGGCAGCAGATAACGCATGGGGAGTCTGCGCTTCGGCCGCTTCTTCCGGTGGTGCGTGACCCGCGGGGCGGGGGGTGTCATTTACTGGGCGCCTTCTTGTTCATCCACCGGCGGAACTGTCGTCTCGACGGGCGGGTCCGGGCTTTCCGAGGGCTCCACGGGCGACGAGGAGCTGGGGACGGGCGAATCGGAGGCCGAGGCCGGAGCGGAGGACCGCGAAGGCTCCTCGGCGCCCTGGGAGGACGCGACGGGCAGCGACACCCGGTCGGCCGGGCCCGGCCCGGCCGGGACGGGGTCGGAGCCGTTGGCGGACTGCGGTGCGCCGCTGGGAACGGCCTGCTCCGCAGAGGGGGTGGCGCCGGGACCGGTGGGTCCGGAGCTCGTCTCCGTGCCCGTGGACTCGGTCGGGGCGGGCTGCACCTCGACCTCGGCCGACTTCTCCTGCTGCCCCGAGATGGGCAGCCAGGGCGCGCTGGAGTTGCCGCCGAGGAGTGCGACGACCAGCGTCACGGCGTAGCCGGCGCAGATCGCCGCGAGCAGCCAGCCCACACGCCGGAGCGACTTGCTGCGCCGGCCGCTCTCGTCGACGAAGACCGGGCCGTCGGAGCCTTCCGGCGTGCCCGGTTCTATGGCCAGTTCGGAGAGTTGTCTTCCGAGGCCGTCGAGTTGGAGTGTGACCTCGTTCGGCTCATGCGTATGCCCGGTTCGGGTACCTTCACGCCAATTTTCCACAGGTGTACGCACATCCCCCACTCAATGAACCGGGAGCAAGCGGAATGACCGGTTTCGCGCGGTCGGAAGGGGCCCCAGCCCTGCCCACGCACATCAGTCCCAGTGCACCCGGACCATGAATGTAGCGCACGTCGCGGACCCTGAAGCTCCGGTACCGGGGTGTTGTTCAGGAACGGTGACGCATCAGTGACGCATCGATTTCCGGCAGCCAAGATCCAGATGGACGCACCATCCACCCCTCCTCCTCCGCCAGTTGGGCGACCGCTGCGCGCAGAGCGGACAGACCGGGGTGAATCAGACCGTCGCGCCAGACCATGACGAGGGGCGACAGCGGTACGGGCCGGACCAGCGGGCGGACCACGGTTCCGGGTATCGGCGGAAAGTCGACGACCGCGAGCACGGGGTTCCCCGACTTGGCCATCACCCTCTGGAATTCGGCCACTCCGACGGCGAGCGGGACGGGCGCGGCGAGCACGACGGACCACTCGTCGAACAGCAGCCGCGCAAGGTCCGTCCACTCACGGGTGCGCTCGTTGCCCGCACCCGCGTAGACGGTTTCACCGGCCAACTCCCCCATCGCCACGACCTCGCGTCCGGCGAGTGGATGATCACGGGGCAACAGGAGGGCCATCGGCTCGTAGCGCACGGGCTGCACGGAGAGCCGGGCGCGCACCGCCGGGTCGAGCCCGGCGGCCCGACCGAAGGAGACGTCGAGCCGCCCGGCGAGCACCTCACCGGCCGCCCAGGTCAGACCGCTCTCGAAGCGGGCCATCAGTTCGCACTCCGGAGCCAGCTCCCGCGCACGGGCCAGCACCCGGGCCGCGGTCATGCCGTCGGTGTTGAGGTCGACGAGCAGCGGCCGGGCGGCCGGGTCGCCGAAGGCGGCGGCCAGACCGTCCTGGGCGTCCAGCACCCGCCGGGCGTACGGGAGGAGCCGCTCACCGTCCGCGGTCAGGGAGACCTGCCGGGTGGTGCGTACGAAGAGCTCGGCGCCGAGCTCGCGCTCCAGCCGGCGGATGTCCCTGCTCAGCGCCTGCTGGGCGAGGTAGAGCCGGGCCGCTGCGCGGGTGAAGTGCAGCTCCTCGGCCACCGCGAGGAAGGCGCGCAGGAGCCGGGGATCGATGTCGGAGGTCGCCACGCGCAGAATTTACAACACAGGTGCGTTAATCGGGAGAACAAGGTGTTGGACCGCACGGACCGGGCGCCACGACGCTTGGCGCATGCCTCCCGACACCGCCACCGGTACCGCCGCCCCGACAGAACGGGCCGGGTACGGCCACGCCCCGGCGTCCCCGGTGTCGCGGCGGCCGTTCGCACCGTACCGTCAGCTGCTCGCCGCCCCCGGCGTCCGCGCGTTCACCGCGGGCAATCTGCTGGCCCGGCTGCCCATGGGAATGTTCAGCGTCAGCGCGGTCATCATGATCGCCGGGGCGCACGGCTCGTACGCCCTGGCCGGCGCGGTCACCGCGACCGGTCTCGCCGCCACGGCCGTCGTCGCGCCCTGGACCGCACGGCTCGTCGACCGGTACGGCCAGGCCCGGGTCGCCGTACCGGCCACCGCGACCGCCGCGCTCGGCTCCCTCGCCCTGGTGCTCTGCGTCCATTACGACGCCCCGGTCTGGACGCTCTTCGCCTCCTACGCCGCGACGGCCACCACACCCAACACCGGCGGCATGTCGCGCGCCCGCTGGGCGCATCTGCACCGCGGCGATCCGGCCGCCCTGCACACCGCGAACAGTTTCGAGCAGTCCGCCGACGAGCTCTGCTACATGCTCGGCCCGGTCCTGGCCGCGACCCTCTGCGGCGCCCTCTTCCCCGAGGCCGGCACCCTCGCCGGCGCGGTCCTGATGATGACCGGTGTCCTGGTCTTCGCCGCCCAGAAGGCGACCGAGCCCCCGGTGGCGCCCCGTACCCGTACCGCTTCCCCGTTCCGTACCGCCGGAATGCCCGCCCTGCTCGCCGCCTTCCTCGCCACGGGCGCGGTGTTCGGCGCCATGGAGGTCGCGTCCATCGCCCACGCCGGAGGCGCGATCCTCGCCCTCCAGGCGGCCGGGTCCTGTGCCGCGGGCCTGCTGTACGGATCGCTGCGGCCCGTGGCGGACGTCCGGCGGCGGCTGCTGCTCTGCCTGACCGGAATGACGGCGCTGATGTCCCTGCCGCTGCTCGCCGCCGCCTCGACCGAGTCGCGGCTGGTGCTCGCGGGCTGCCTCCTGCTGGCGGGCGCCGCGACCGCGCCGACGATGGTCACCGGGATGACCCTGGTGCAGCGCCTCACTCCCGAAGGACAGCTGAACGAGGGCATGACGCTCGCGGTCACGGCCCTGCTCGGTGGCATAGCCGCCGGATCGGCGGCGGGCGGCTGGACGGTCGAGCACGCCGGGACGGTGACCGCCTATGCGGTCCCCATGGGCGCGGCGGGCCTGGCACTGGTCGTCGCGGCGGCCGGTGTCCGGCGGCACTAGCGGGGACATCGGGGCCGGCGGGGACATCGGGGCCGAAAACACGAGGACCCCGTTGCCGGTGGGCAACGGGGTCCTCGTGTACATGGGAATTGTGGAGATGGCGGGAATCGAACCCGCGTCCAACGGTGCAGAACCAGGGCTTCTCCGAGTGCAGTTCGCTGCGCTTTTCTCGGCCCCGGAGATCTCGCGAACAAGTCTCCGACAGGCCCAGCCACTGTTTGATTTCCCACTGAACCCCGTGACCGGGCTCAGCGGTTTAGTCCCCTAGATTATGCCAGGGTCCGGGTCGGGAACACCCCCGGGCTGACACCCATTAAGGGTCCCTCACTCACTGCTTATTAGGCAGCGAGGGCGAAGGACTGGGAATCGCTCTTGGAATTGGCGATTATTGGTTGCGACATATGGTTTACGAGATCATTGCCGCTTCCTCGACTCGCTTCCCCTGCTTCGACATCCGCTGTCGAAACCGATCATCCCCATGTTTTTTTATCAAGGTGGTCCACACCCCGTGGGGTGCAGTTGCCATCGTACGTGACCAACGCACGACGGTGCCAGCCTATTCCTGCTCAGGCGCTGCGCTGACGTCGCCGGGCCGCCGAGATCGCACGGTTCGTCTCCCTCGTGTCCTGCTTCTCGCGGAGCGTCTGCCGCTTGTCGAACTCCTTCTTGCCCTTCGCGAGCGCGATCTCGACCTTGACGCGGCCGTCCTTGAAGTACAGCGCGAGGGGCACGATGGTGTGCCCCGACTCCTGCGACTTCGACGCCAGCTTGTCGATCTCGGCCCGGTGCATCAGCAGCTTGCGCTTGCGCTTGGCCGTGTGGTTGGTCCAGGTCCCCTGCACGTACTCCGGGACGTGGATGTTGTGCAGCCATGCCTCGTTGCCGTCGATCTGGACGAAGCCGTCCACCAGCGAGGCCCGGCCCATCCGCAGTGACTTGACCTCGGTGCCCATCAGCACCAGGCCGCACTCGTAGGTGTCGAGGATGTGGTAGTCGTGCCGCGCCTTCTTGTTCTGCGCGATCATCTTGCGCCCTGTGTCTTTTTCCTTGGCCATAGTGCGGTCATTTTCGCACTACGACCCACCCCCGAGGCCACTCAATACTGTCTCGGCCCGCTGCTGGGCCTCCGTACCGGCCACGAGGTCCGGGGTGATGCCCTGTCCGTCCACGCTGCGGCCCGTCGGTGTGCGGTAGTGCCCGACGGTCAGTTCGGCCACCGAGCCGCCCGCGAGCTTGCTCGGCATCTGCACGGAGCCCTTGCCGAAGGTGCGCGTGCCCACGGTGACGGCGCGGCCACGGTCCTGGAGCGCCCCGGTCAGGAGTTCGGCCGCGCTCATCGTGCCGCCGTCGACGAGGACGACGAGGGGACGGTCGGTGTCGCCCCCCGGTTCGGCGTTCAGGGCGCGCTGGTCGCCGTGCACGTCGTAGGTGGCGACGAGGCCGCCGTCCAGGAAGGCGGAGGCGGCGGTGACCGCCTCGGTGACCAGGCCGCCCGCGTTGGCGCGGAGGTCGAGGAGGATTCCGGCGTCCGGGTGGGCCGCGCGCACGGCGTCGCGGATCTCGGTGCCCGTCCCCTTGGTGAAGGCGGTGACCTTGATCAGGACCGCGGAGGACGGGGCACTGCCCAGCCGCCGGACCGTGACGGCCTCGGTGGAGAGCCTGGCCCGGCGCAGGGTCTCGGTCCAGCCGTGGCCGTCGCGCCGGAGGCCCAGGACGACCTCGGTGCCCGCCCGGGCGTCCGTGCGGTCCCCGCGCAGCAGGGCGACGACCTCGGCGACGGGACGCCGGTCGACCCGGTGGCCGTCGACCGTGCGCAGTTGATCGCCCTTGCGGATGCCCGCCCGGTCCGCGGGACCGCCGGGCTCGACACGGGACACGGTGACCGTCCCGCCGGCCGAGCGGCGGGCGGAGAGGCCGACACCGGTGTACGAGCCGTCGAGTGCCTGCTCGAAGTCCGCGTACTCCTGCTCGTCGTACACCGCGCCCCAGCGGTCCCCACTGCGGCTGACGGCGTCCTGGGCCGCGTCGGTGACCGACTTCCCGTCGGCCTCGGCCTCGGCGGCGGCGTCCTCGACCGCCTCACGGTCCCGGGGGTCCACGGCGGAGGCCACGGAGCGGGCCTGTATGCCGGGGTTCCTCCGGTCGTCCTGACGCGGCAGCGAACCGGTGGCGGCGGCGGTGGCGAGCACACACCCGAAGATCAATGTCAGGGCCGCCCCGCGGTGGAGACCGCGGGGCCCGAAGCGGTGCGTGGGGCCTGACATGGCGTCGAGTCTAGGACAAGGCCCCGGCGCCGCACGGCCGGTTGGCCGCGCGGCGCCGGGGCGCATCTCACACCTTGAGGTACTTGCGGAGCGCGAAGAGCGCCGCGAAGGCCGGCATCAGCAGGCCGATCGCGAGGACCAGCGGCAGCTTCGTGAGGACCGCGTCCCAGCCGATGAACTCGATCAGGTTCAGCTTCTCCTGGAGGGCGAGTCCACCGTCGATCAGGAAGTACCGGCCTCCTATCAGCATGAGGCAGGCGAGTACGCCACCGATCAGTCCGGCGAAGGCGGCCTCCATGATGAACGGCATCTGGATGTAGAAGCCGGAGGCGCCGACGAGCCGCATGATCCCCGTCTCCCGTCTGCGGCTGAACGCCGAGACGCGGACGGTGTTGACGATCAGCATCAGCGCGATGACCAGCATCAGCGCCATGACGAAGAGCGCCACCTTGTTCATGCCGTTCATCAGCCCGAAGAGGTTGTCCAGAATGGATCTCTGGTCCTGGACGGACTGCACGCCGTCACGCCCCGCGAAGGCGGTGGCGACGACCTTGTACTTCTGCGGGTCCTTCAGCTTGACCCGGAACGACTCCTGCATCTGGTCCGGCGTGATGTTGCCGGCCATCGGGGAGTCGCCGAACTGCTCCTGGTAGTGCTTGTACGCCTGGTCGACCGTCTCGAAGAGGACCGGCTTCTCGACGGCGTCCATCTTTTCGAGATCGGCCTTGATCTCCTTCTTCTGCTGAGGAGTGACCGCACCCTTGGCGCACTTGGGTACGTCCTTGGCGTCACTCTTGTTGCAGAGGAAGATCGAGACGTTGACCTTGTCGTACCAGTAGGTCTTCATCGAGCTGACCTGGTCGCGAATCAGCAGCGCACCGCCGAACAGGGCGAGCGAGAGGGCGACAGAGACCACCACGGCGAAGGTCATCGTGAGGTTGCGACGGAGACCGACTCCGATCTCCGACAGGACGAACTGGGCGCGCATGGCGTCCTTTCAGTACTCGATGCTCAGTGCTGGTAGCCGTAGACGCCGCGCGCCTGGTCACGTACGAGACGGCCCTGCTCGAGCTCGATGACGCGTTTGCGCATCTGGTCGACGATGTTCTGGTCGTGGGTCGCCATGATCACGGTGGTGCCGGTCCGGTTGATCCGGTCCAGCAGCTTCATGATGCCCACGGAGGTCTGCGGGTCGAGGTTGCCGGTCGGCTCGTCGGCGATCAGCAGCATGGGACGGTTCACGAACGCGCGCGCGATCGCCACGCGCTGCTGCTCACCACCGGAGAGCTCGCCGGGCATCCGGTCCTCCTTGCCGCCGAGACCGACGAGGTCGAGAACCTGGGGCACCGCCTTGCGGATCTCTCCGCGCGGCTTGCCGATGACCTCCTGCGCGAAGGCCACGTTCTCGGCGACGGTCTTGTTGGGGAGAAGGCGGAAGTCCTGGAAGACCGTGCCCAACTGGCGGCGCATCTGCGGCACTTTCCAGTTGGACAGCCGCGCGAGGTCCTTGCCGAGCACATGAACCATGCCCTGGCTGGCGCGCTCTTCACGCAGGATCAGCCGCATGAAGGTGGACTTGCCGGAGCCGGAGGAGCCCACCAGGAAGACGAACTCACCCTTCTCGATGTCGAGTGACACATCCCGGAGCGCAGGACGGCTCTGCTTCGGGTAGGTCTTGGAGACGTTGTCGAATCGGATCACGGATGCACCACGGTCGGCCGGGAGTAGGTGAGCGTGACCATACGCGAACCGGGCTCGCGCGTGCAGGCGGGCTCCGGCAATGGGTGATTTGTGACGCCCGGAAAGGGCAAATCAGGCGCCCGGAAGCCCGTCCGGGACCGGGTCCGGCGGTACGTTGCCCGGCGGGCCGCGCCGAAATCCTCGCGAGCTGGCACAGTGGTAGGGGGAACGGTCGTGTTTCCCGGAGCGTTGTGCGGAGAGAACGTGTATGCGGCTCCGCCGCGCGGGAGGAGGAAAGCGCATGACCTATGACCGACTGGTGTGCGCGAACTGCGCGGCGCCCGTGAACGAGGGCCGCTGCCGTGTCTGCCGGGCCGTGCGCCAGCAGATGGAGCAGGAGCGGGAGCAGGGACCGTTCGCCGGGCTGAACCCCGCGATGCTGATCGCGCTCATGGTGCTGCTGGTCGCGGTGCTCGCGCTGGTGGCACAGCAGGCCGCGTAGAGCGCTCCGGCGCGCCTCCCCAGAGGCCGTGCGACATACAGAGGGACCCGGTCCGCTTGCGCGGGCCGGGTCCCTTCGTGCTTACGTACCGCTGACCGCCTTAGGCGACCGTACGGCCGTTCACCAGGCGCGGAAGGATCCGGAAGCCGATGCCGCCGGCGATCATCGTCGCGGCGCCGACCAGCAGGAACGTGATCTCGGCCGCACCGGTCTCGGCGAGCTCGTCCTTGCCCTTGCCCTGCTCGACCGGCTGGTTGCCGACGCTGTCCGTGTCGGTGTTGTCGACACACTCGGCGCCGTCGAGGTCGACGGTGCAGGTGCCCGCGCCGCCATCGGTGCCGGAACCGGAGGTACCGGTGCCGCCGGCCTGCTGGCCCTCGGAGCCGTTGCCGCCGTTCCCACCGTTGCCGCCGTTGCCGCCATTGCCACCGTTGCCGCCGTTGCCGCCGTTGGCCGCGTCGCCACCGCCCACAGCAGCGTCGCCGCCGCCCACAGCAGCGTCGCCGCCGCCTACAGCCGCGTCGCCACCACCGACGGCAGCGTCACCGCCACCTACAGCCGCGTCGCCACCGCCCACAGCAGCGTCGCCGCCGCCTACAGCCGCGTCGCCACCACCGACGGCAGCGTCACCGCCACCTACAGCCGCGTCGCCACCGCCCACAGCAGCGTCGCCGCCGCCTACAGCCGCGTCGCCACCACCGGCAACGTCACCGCCACCAGCCACGTCGCCACCACCAGCCACGTCGCCACCACCGGCAACGTCACCGCCGCCGGCCACGTCGCCACCACCGGCAGCGTCGCCGCCGCCGGCCGCGTCTTCGCCCTCGAAGGCGTCGATGCCGACTTCCAGGCCCTGCTCGTTGGCTTCGGCCTTCACGCCGATGCCGGCGACGTCGACGCCGATACCGACGGCCTGAGCCGCACCGGCAGCGGTGAGCGAGGCGCCTGCGGCGATTACCGCACCTGCGGCTATCCGCGCGACGCGGACTCGCGTCTTCTTGGTCATCTGCTGCTACCCCCAGTAGCTGTTCTGATCATGGAGCAGCCATATGCGGGGCCACGGCCCTGCGGGGTAGCGCTCTCGGCAGGGCCACTTCGTGCCGTGGTCATCCCGCCCGCCCCCGTTCGCACCCGTCCCAGACATACGCATGCTGCTAAAGCACCCTGTCCAGAGTTAAGGATTACGTCAAGGCCGTTTCGTGTAATGCGCACCGGTATGGGGGTTCTTGACAGTCATTCGGAACCACGACTGTGACGCATTCACCACGCCGCCCCCTCAACTTCCCCTGGGCCGGAACATGGAGAAGCCCGGGCGGCCGACGGCCACCCGGGCTCAACTGCTCGGTGCGTGGGGCTACTTCTCGCTCTGCTTGCGCCAGCGGATACCGGCCTCGATGAAGCCGTCGATCTCGCCGTTGAAGACCGCTTCGGGGTTGCCCATCTCGAACTCCGTACGCAGGTCCTTGACCATCTGGTACGGGTGCAGGACGTACGAACGCATCTGGTTGCCCCAGGAGTTGCCGCCGTCGCCCTTGAGCGCGTTCATCTTCGCCTGCTCCTCCTGGCGGCGGCGCTCAAGGAGCTTCGCCTGGAGGACGTTCATCGCGGACGCCTTGTTCTGGATCTGCGAGCGCTCGTTCTGGCAGGAGACGACGATGCCGGTGGCCAGGTGGGTCAGGCGCACCGCGGAGTCCGTGGTGTTGACGCCCTGACCGCCGGGGCCCGAGGACCGGTAGACGTCCACGCGCAGCTCGGACTCGTCGATCTCGATGTGGTCGGTCTGCTCGACCACCGGCAGCACCTCGACGCCCGCGAAGGACGTCTGGCGGCGGCCCTGGTTGTCGAACGGCGAGATCCGGACGAGCCGGTGGGTGCCCTGCTCGACGGAGAGCGTGCCGTACGCGTACGGCACCTCGACGGCGAAGGTGGTCGACTTGATGCCGGCCTCTTCGGCGTACGCCGTCTCGTAGACCTCGGTCTTGTAGCCGTGCCGCTCGGCCCAGCGGATGTACATGCGCTGGAGCTTCTCGGCGAAGTCGGCGGCGTCGACGCCGCCCGCCTCGGCACGGATGGTGACCAGGGCCTCACGCGCGTCGTACTCGCCGGAGAGAAGGGTGCGGACCTCCATCTCGTCCAGCGCCTTGCGCACCGACTCCAGCTCGGCCTCGGCCTCGACGAGCGCGTCCGCGTCGCCCTCGTCCTCGGCGAGCTCGAACATGATGCCGAGATCATCGATGCGGCCACGCAGGGCCTCGGTCTTGCGGACCTCGGCCTGGAGGTGCGAAAGCTTGCTCGTGATCTTCTGTGCCGCCTCCGGGTCGTCCCAGAGGGACGGCGCCGCAGCCTGCTCCTCGAGCGCGGCGATGTCCGCCCTCAACGCATCCAGGTCCAGGACGGCCTCGATCGACCCCATGGTGGAGGAGAGGGACTTCAGCTCTTCGGAAATATCGACGACTGCCACGGGTCCAGCGTAACGGCTGGACGAGTGAAGCTGTCCCTCCCCCGGGGACGGGCCTCTGTTCGCCCCCGGGTCCGGACAAGATCTAGGGCGATGCGGGCGCCGAGTTCTTCGTGTCCTGCGGGGCGGTGTCCGTGCCGTCGCCGCCGCTGGCCAGCCAGCCGCCCACACCCACCGCGGCACCGAGGACGAGCGCCGCCACACCCAGGGTGATCCGCCGCTTACGGACCGCGGCCGATTTGTTGCGGGCCGAGCCGGGGCGCGGACGGCCCGGCGCGCGCGGGGCGCGCGCGGTGCCGAGCGGGCCTCCGGCCAGCTCGTCGGGGCCCGGGACGCGCATGCTCGTGTGGGTGTCGCGGTTGGAGTCCGGGGAGGAGCCGGGGACGAGCGGGACGGCGCCCCGCCTGCGGGGCTCCTCGGCGGCCGGGGTGTACTGCTGCTCGTCGTAGATCTGCGGTTCCGGCTCGTTGTCCGGCTCGTCCACGTCCAGCGGCGGGATGCCGGCCAGCAGCGGAAGCAGCTCGCGCAGCCTGGCCGCGAGCTCGGAGGCGCGCAGCCGGGAGGCCGGCGCCTTGGCCAGGCACTGGACCAGGAGCTGCCAGAGCTCCTCGGGGATGCCCGGGAGGGGGACGACCGTCTCCGTGACGTGACGGCGCAGGACGGCACCGGGGTGGCCGCCGCCGAAGGGCGTGAAGCCCGCGAGGAGCTCGTACAGGACCGTCGCGAGGGCGTATATGTCGACGGCGGCGCGCGGCGGGAGGCCCTCGACGATCTCGGGGGCCAGGTAGTCCGGCGTTCCGATGATCTTGGTGGCCTTGGTGCGCCGAGGGGTGTCGATCAGCTTGGCGACGCCGAAGTCGGTGAGCAGGGCCGGGTGCGAGCCACCGGGGCCGAGCGGGCCCTCCATGTCGAGCAGGATGTTCTCCGGCTTGACGTCGCGGTGGACCACCCCGGCGGCGTGCGCGGCGGCCAGGCCGTCCGCGACGTCCGCGATGATCGCGACCGCCGCCTCGGGGGCGAGCCTGCGCTCCCGGTCGAGACGGGTGCGCAGATCTGTGCCGCGTACGAGATCCATGACGAGCGCCAGGTCGGTGCCGTCCACGACGAGGTCGCGGACGGCGACGACGTGCGGATGGTCGAGTCCGAGCAGGGCGGTGCGCTCCTGCACGAAGCGGCCCACGAGCTCCTGGTCGGACGCGAGGTCCTCGCGCAGCAGCTTGATGGCGACCGGGCCTTCCGGCCCCTCGCCGAGCCACACCGTGCCGGCGCTGCCGCGCCCCAGGATCTGGTGGGCGGTGTACCGGCTGCCGATATTCCGTGCCAAGACTGCTCCCTCAGCGGCTGGCGGTGGACCCCCGGTCGACAAAGTTACGCGGCGATCGGGGTGTTGCGTGCCTTGGATGGCGCCAACCTCGACTTCTGCGGGGGAAATTGCCCCGCAGAAGTCGACATAGCTACAGAATCGCCGGTCTCCGGCGTCAGTTGCCGGCCTTCTCGACGCTGTCGGCGGCGTTGCCCAGCTCCGAGACCCAGTCCGTCACGGTGGTGATCGCGTCGCCGATCGCCTCCCAGTAGCTCTTGCCCTGGGCCACCCAGTCCTGGAGCGGCGTCAGTTCCCAGATCAGCCAGCTCGCGACGATCAGCAGCACCACGGTGAACAGGCAGCCCTTCAGGCAGCCGAGTCCCGGGATGCGCATCGGGTTGGCGCTGCGCTGCCTCGGCTGCCGGGGAGCCGGCTGCTGGGGCGGAGGCTGCTGCGGCGGCGCGTACTGCTGGCGCTGCTGCGGCTGGTTCTGAGGCTGGTGCTGCTGAGGCTGCTGGTAGCGCTGGGGCTGCTGCTGATACTGCTGGCGCTGCGGGGGCTGCTGGCGCTGTTGCTGCTGCTGGGGCGGCTGCTGCTGGCGCTGGGGCCGGCGGCGCAGCGGGTCCTGGCTCGGGTCGAGGTACTGGACCTGCGTCTGCTCGTTGCGGTCGCGCGCCGCCTGGAGCTGCGACTGCCAGGGGTGCGGGCCGTCGGGCTCCGGAGGGCCGTCGGGGCGGGGCGGTACGGGCGGCATGACGGAGGTCGGATCGGCGCCGCCCGCCCCCTGGCCGTATCCCTGTCCCTGGTTCGGGCCCGGGTTCTGCCGCATGACGCTGGTCGCGGCGGCGGGGTCGTAGGCGTTCGGGTCGTACGAGCCCGCGTTGCTCGGCAGCACCTGCGTGGGGTCGGCCGCGCCCGGGGTCTCCGGCACCGCGGCGGGTGCCGGGTCGGGGGCGAGCAGGGCGCCCACGCCGTCGGCCGCGGCGATCTGCGCGGAGTTGGCGTGCACGCCGATGCCCGCGGCGACGGTACGCAGCGCCCGGGCGAGGTTCTCGGCGCTCGGCCGCTGGTCGGGGTCCTTGCGCAGGCAGCGCTCTATGACCGTCCACAGCGGTGCGGGCACCGTCGTGGGGCGGCGCGGCTCCTCGCTGAGGTGCCGGTGCAGGACTTCGAGTGCGGTGCCGCCCGCGAAGGGCGGACGGCCGGTGACCAGCTCGTACAGCAGGATGCCCGCGCCGTAGATGTCCACGGCGGAGGTCTGCGGGCGGCCCTCGGCGGACTCCGGCGCCACATAGGCCGGCGTGCCGACGAACTCGTGGGTCCGGGTCAGGCCCGGGGAGTCCGCGAGCCGCGCGATGCCGAAGTCGGTGAGCATCGGGTGCATCTGACCGTTGCGCTCGTCGAGCAGCACGTTCGCGGGCTTGAGGTCGCGGTGGACGACGCCGTCGGCGTGGCTGGCGGCGAGCGCGTCCGCGATCTGTGCGGTGAGGAGGGAGGCGGCGACCGGGGTGAGCGGGCCGTTCTCGCGGAGATAGCGGTGCAGGTCGGGACCGTCGATCAGGTCCATGACGAGGGCGAGGAGATCGCCCTCGACGACCAGGTCCCGGGTGCGCACGATGTTCTCGTGGGTGAGCCGCAGCAGCACGGAGCGCTCGCGCAGGAACCGCATCACGACGTCCGCGTCGTTGGCGAGCTCCTCCTTGAGGACCTTGATCGCAACGGTCTCGCCGGGCTGGCCCGCGACGGCCGCCTCGGCGCCCGCGGTCTCCCGCTGGCGGGCTCGCCAGACGGTGCCGGTGGCGCCGCGTCCGAGCGGCTCCTCCAGGAGGTACTTGCTGCCTACAGGCCGCACGTCATGCGCTCCCTGCTGATCATGGTGCTTGCGGTCCGCCGGGCCTGCCCGGATGTTCCGGCCCACTCTAATGCCGTCGAACGGGCCGTCGGCCGGTCGTGTTCCGGTCGTGTTCCTGCTGTGTCCTGTGTGTCCTGGAGTGTGTGGGGAGAAGACGCAGCGCACGCGCGGATGGTTGCCGAACGGGCGCGCAGAACGGCTCCCCGGAGTGCGGCAGGGATCACGCCGGACGCTTCGAGCCCGACCCAAGCAGGCACTTTTACGCCCACAGCCGACCATTCAAGATCACTTAGTGCTGGCCCCCGGGCGTGTTGTCAGTGGCAGGTGCGAGGATGCCTCCAGCACGGAACTGTGGGGTCGGGAGCCTCGCGGTACGTGACGACCTGTACCGGACGACGCGTCCGTGCCGGGTGGGGGGAATCACAGGTCACCTCCCCTGCCGGGCGCCCCGCGCAGAAGGGACCGCTGACGGCGATGCAGATCCGGCTGACCGTCCTCGCGCCGCGCAGCGGCCAGACCCCGCCCCCGGCGCGCGCCTGCGATGTGCTCGTCACCGCCCCGGCGGGCACGGCACTCGCGGCTGTCGCCTCCGGCCTGGCCTCGGCCGTCTCCGGCCCCGACGGCTCCATGGGCGGCGGCGCGGTGGTGCTGTTCGCCGGGCGCGAGCGGCTCGACGCGCAGCGCATCGCCCTGGGCGAACCCCCACTGGTGGACGGCGCGGTCCTCTCGCTCCAGATGCCCGGTGAGGACGAGGCGGTGGACGACGCCGTCCCCGCGCACCTCCATGTGATCGCCGGGCCCGACGCGGGCGGGGTGCATCTGCTGCACGGCGGACAGATCCGGATCGGCCGCTCCGCCGACGCGGACGTCCCGCTCGACGACCCGGACGTGTCCCGGCTGCACTGCGCGGTGACGGTCTCCGAGGACGGCCGGGTCTCGGTGGCCGACCTGGGCTCCACGAACGGCACCTCGCTGGACGGCACGGAAGTCCACGACCGGCCGGTCCGGCTGAACCCGGGTGCGCTGCTGCGCCTCGGCGAATCGACGCTCCGGCTCACTTCGGGCACCCGTGCCCCCGTGCTGCCGACGGCCCCGGACGGCGAGGGCCACCTCCGGGTCAACCGGGCGTCCGTCACCCACGCCCCGGCCCCGGGCCGTCCCGAGCCGGGATCAGGAGAGCGGTACGGCGAGGGGTACGGGACCCACGCGGCGCACGCGTACGGCGAGGCCGCCTCGCAGGGCGGCCAGGTACCGGCCGGACACGACGCCCACCGCTACGGACAGGACGGGGCGCACTCCCCCGCCACCCATGGGCACGGCACCCGTGTCTCTCCGGACGAGGCTCCCCGGCGCGGCGGCATAGGCGCCTGGGCGCGACGGCTCGCCGGCGGCAGGGGCGAGGCGGCGCACGACACGGCGGGGCAGGCGGACGACGCCCGCGCCACGCCCTCCTCTTCCTCTTCCTTCTCCGCTTCCTCCGTCTCCTCCTCGGCGCCCCGGCGTTCCGCCGCCCCGGAGGGGACGTGGCCCGACCCGGCGGCGGTGCTGTTGACCGCGCTCGGCCCCGGCCCGCGCCTGTGGGAGCGCGACCCCGCGCATCCCGAGGCCCTGGTCGTACGGCTGGGGACGACCGACCGGGCCGAGCTGCCCGCCGTTCCGGTGACCGTGGGGCTGCGGGAGGCCGGTTCGCTCGGTCTCGCGGGGCCGAGGGCCCGGCTGGCCGGACTGGCCCGGTCGGTGGTGGCGCAGCTCGCCGCGCTGCACTCCCCTTTCGATCTGGAGATCGTGCTGATCAGCACGGACCGCACGCGCGGCACGGACGAGCGCCGGCGCGAGTGGGCGTGGCTCGGGTGGCTGCCGCATCTGCGGCCGATGCACGGGCAGGACTGCCGCCTGCTCCTCGCGTACGACCGGGAACAGGCCACGGCCCGGACGGCGGAGCTGGTGCGCCGGCTGGACGAGGGGCCGCTCGGGCCCGGCTGGGCGAGCGTCGACCGGGCCACGGTCGCCGAGGCCGCCCGGCGGCACACGGGGCCGTACACCGTGGTGATCGTCGACGGTGACCCCGGTTCCGCGGCGCTGCGCGAGACCACGGCGAGGCTGGCCGGTGCGGGGGCGGCTGCCGGTATCCATCTGATCTGCCTGGCCGAGGCTCCCGCGTCGTCGCCCACCTCGCCCGTCGACGCGACGTACGACGCCGCCTGCCGGGCCTCGATCGCGTTCCGGGAGTGCGGGGCCGTCGCCATGCTGAGCGGCGACGTGGCGACCGCGCTGCGCCTGTTGCGTACGGCGGGCGGACGGACCGCGGGCCACGGCACCGTGGCGGCCGTGGATGCGGTGTCGGTGGCCTGGGCCGAGCGGTTCGGGCGGGCGCTGGCCCCGCTGCGCGAGGAGGGCTCGGTGGCCCTGCCCGGTCGCCCGATGGCCGCGGCGCTGCCGCCGTCCGCACGCCTGCTGGACGAGCTGGGCCTGGCGCGGGCCACCCCGGCGTCGCTGATGGCGCGCTGGGCCTCCACGGCGGAGGAACAGCCGGGTGCGACGCCTCGCCCCGCCGCCTCGCCCGGCCCGTCCGCGACGGACCTGGACACCCCGGGCTCGGGGCGCACCGTCAGCACGGCCGCCCGCGTGGGCCCCCAGCGCACCGCCCCGGAGAGGGACACCCGCGACTCGGACCGCACCCCGTACCCGGGAACCACGTCCTACGGCTCGGGCCGTACGCCGTACCCGGGCACGGACCACACTGGCTCCGGACGCACCCCGTACCCCCGCACCGACAGCACGGGCTCCGGCCGCACCCCGTACCCCGCCACGGACCACACCGGCTCCGGACGCACCCCGTACCCGAGCACCGAGGCGTCCGGCTCCGGGCGTACGCCGTACCCCCGCACCGACAGCACGGGCTCCGGCCGCACCCCGTACCCCGCCACGGACCACACCGGCTCCGGACGCACCCCGCATCCCCGGACCGCCGCGCAGGTGCAGCGGCGCGAGGAGGCCGTGGGGGCGGAGTCCGTGGGCCGCGGTCCGGGTGGGGGTCCGGCGGTGTACGCCGGGCGGCCCGTGATCGTGCTCGGGGCCGGGCCCCGGGGGGCCCTCAGCGTCGATCTGGCCGACGAGGGACCGCACCTGCTCGTCGAGGGCCCCGCGGGCAGCGGTCGTACGGAGCTGCTGCGTGCCGTCGCCGCCTCGCTGGCCGCCGCGGCCCGGCCCGACCGGCTCGGCATCCTGCTCATCGACGGCGCGGGCAGCGAACGCGGCGAGGGGCTGCGCCCCTGCACGGAACTCCCGCACGTCTTCACGCACTTGGTGGCCTCCGATCCCGTGCGGATGCGGGAGTTCGCCCAGGCCCTGGGCGGGGAGCTGAAGCGCCGGGCGGAGCTGCTCGGCCCGCTGGACTTCGCCGAGTGGCACGCGCGGCACGAGGTGTCGCAGCGGATCGTGGGCCAGCGTCCGCCCAGCCCTGCCGAGCAGCGCGGCGATCTGGACTCACCGGCCACCGGCACCCTGCGGCTGAGGCCCGCCGCGCGGACCGCCGCCCCGGGCCCTTCGCCGCTGCCCCGGCTCGTCGTCCTGGCGGACGACTTCGACGCTCTGGTCGCCCCCGCGCTCGGCAGCCCCGGCCGTCCCGCCGCCGGGTCCGTCGTCCGTGCCCTGGAAGCCGTGGCCAGGGACGGCGGCCGGCTCGGCGTCCACCTGGTCGCGACCTCCGCGCGCCCGGACCGCACGGAGGACACCGAACTGGCCCGCGGGGCCCGGCTGCGGATCATCCTCGACGCACCGGCCGTACCGCCCTCCCCGGACGAACCCGCCCCGGGCCGGGGGAGGCTGGGGCATCCGGACGGCCGGGTCACACCGTTCCAGGGGGGCCGGGTCACCGGCCGCATCCCCCGTACGGCGACGCTGCGTCCCACCGTCGTCCCGCTGGAATGGGAGCGGATGGGCGATCCGCCCACCCGGCGCCCCGTCCGCGAGCTGGGCAACGGACCGACGGACCTGGCGCTGCTGGCCAGCGCCCTGGAGCGGGCGGCCCGTTCGGTGAACGCGGAGCGACTGCCCCCACTTCTCCCCTTCCCCTCCTGACTCCGCGGGCCGAACCGGCCTCCCGGCCGACTGATGCGACGTCACGAGGCCATCACGATCAGCCGGTTGTGGCCGATCGCGGTATTGCGGCGCCCGTGCCCCGGGCGTAGGACTGTGCGCACGGACGACGTGAACGCACTGAACGCACGACATGTGTACGGAGCGGCAGCGCGCGCAGGCCCATCGGCCCGCGCCACCGCTCCGCGCACATGCGCGCAGGAGAGACGGGGCAGGGATGCGCACAACCCTTCGCATGCGTAGGGCCGCACTGGTTTGCACCGCCGTCGGGGCACTGGCCCTCACCGGCTGCGGCGGCGACAGCGACGGCAAGGACGAGCCGGGCAAGGGCTCCGCCAAGGACACCCCGAACCCGTCGAGCGTCGTGTTACCGAAGCTGGACGGCGAGAAGATCTCGGTGGCGGCGGTCTGGACCGGGCCGGAGCAGGCCAACTTCACCAAGGTTCTGGGCGAGTTCGAGAAGCGCACGGGAGCGACGGTCACCTTCGTCCCGGCGCAGGACCCGATCGTCAACTTCCTCGGTACGAAGGTGGCGGGAGGCCAGCCGCCGGACGTCGCGATGATCCCGCAGGTCGGCGCGATCCAGCAGGCCGTGGCGAAGAAGTGGGCCAAGCCGGTGGGCGCCGAGGCGAAGGCCCAGCTGAGCAAGAACTACGCGCAGGTCTGGCAGGACCTCGGAGCGGTCGACGGCACCCAGTACGGGGTGTACTTCAAAGCCGCGAACAAGTCCCTGATCTGGTACAACGCCAAGGCGTTCGAGAACGCGGGCGCGAGCGAGCCGAAGACCTGGAAGGACTTCCTGGCCACGGCCGAGACGGTCTCGGCCTCCGGCGTCACCCCGGTCTCGGTCGGCGGCGCGGACGGCTGGACCCTCACCGACTGGTTCGAGAACATCTACCTCTCCCAGGCGGGCCCGGAGAAGTACGACCAGCTGGCGCAGCACGAGATCAAGTGGACGGACCCGTCCGTGAAGGACGCGCTCACCACGCTCGCCCAGCTCTTCGGCAAGCCGAGCCTGATCGCGGGCGGCGCCGACGGCGCGCTCCAGACCGAGTTCCCGGCGTCCGTCACGCAGACGTTCACCGGCGGGGACCAGCCCAAGGGGGCCATGGTCTTCGAGGGCGACTTCGTCTCCATCAACATCGCGCAGACGAAGGCCGAGATCGGCACGGACGCCAAGGTGTTCCCGTTCCCGGCGGTCGGCGATGCCTCCCCCGTGGTGACGGGCGGCGACGCGGCGGTGGCCCTGAAGGACAGCAAGGGCGCGCAGGCGCTGCTGACCTGGCTGGCCTCCACCGACGCGGCGAAGATCTGGGCCGAGGCGGGCGGGTTCATCTCGCCGAACAAGGGCCTGGACGCCGCCGCGTATCCGAACGACGTCCAGCGCAAGATGGCCGAGGCACTGATCGCGGCCGGTGACGACGTCCGGTTCGACATGTCCGACCAGGCGCCGCAGTCGTTCGGCGGTACCCCCGGGAAGGGCGAGTGGAAGACGCTCCAGGACTTCCTGAAGAACCCGAAGGACATCGCGGGGACTCAAGCCAAGCTGGAGTCCGACGCGGCCAAGGCGTACAAGAGCTGACGGGATGACGACAGCGGCCAAGGGGGACACCCTCGCGGTGTCCCCCGCCGACCAGCGTCCACGTCAGCACCCGCGCCGGAGCGTGACCGGCACCCGGAAGATCATCGCGGCGGTGTTCCTGCTGCCCGCGCTGGTCCTTCTCGGCGCGCTCGTGGTCTATCCCATCGTCTACTCCGTCTACCGTTCGTTCTTCGACCAGGCGGGTACGGGCTTCGCCGGGCTCGACAACTACAAGGCCCTGTTCAGCGACGCCACCATCCGGACCGCGGTCAAGAACAACGCGGTCTGGGTCGTGTTCGCGCCGACGATCTCCACCGCCCTCGGGCTGATCTTCGCGGTGCTGACCGAACGCATCCGTTGGGGTACGGCGTTCAAGCTGATCGTCTTCATGCCCATGGCGATCTCGATGCTCGCCGCGGGCATCATCTTCCGCCTGGTGTACGACCAGGCCCCGGAGCGCGGTGTCGCCAACGCCGTATGGGTGGGTGTGCACGACACGTTCGCCGAGTCGGCGGGCTTCCCGAAGGCGCATCCGCTGCCCGTGCATCCGCTGAAGCCGGGCGGCGGCGGCTCGTTCGTCACGAAGCAGGCGGTGAGGGCCGGTGAGCCGGTCCTGATTCCGCTCGTCGGCGTGGCACCGGCGAAGATGCCGGGCGACGCCGCACCGGCGAAGGCGGCCACCGGCGGGGACGGGAAGATCACCGGCACCGCCTGGCTCGACTTCACCAAGGGGGGCGGCGGCCGGCCCAATGTCGTCGACCCCAAGGAGCTCGGCCTCAAGGGCATCAAGGTCGAGGCGGTCCGGGACGGCAAGGTGATCGCGTCGGCGACGGCCGGCGCGGACGGTACGTTCACCCTGCCCGCCTCGGCCGACGGCGCCGTCATCCGGCTGCCCGCCGCCAACTTCGCGGAGCCGTACAACGGCGTCGACTGGCTCGGGCCGTCCCTGGTGACGCCCGGGATCATCGGCAGCTACGTATGGATGTGGGCGGGCTTCGCCATGGTGCTGATCGCCGCGGGCCTGGCCGGTCTGCCGCGTGAACTCCTGGAAGCGGCCCGGGTGGACGGTGCCAACGAGTGGCAGGTGTTCCGCAGGATCACGGTGCCGATGCTCGCACCGGTTCTCGCGGTGGTGCTGGTCACCCTGATGATCAACGTCCTGAAGATCTTCGACCTGGTGTTCATCATCGCGCCGGGTTCCTCCCAGGACGACGCGAACGTGCTGGCGCTCCAGCTGTACCGGTCCTCGTTCGGCACGGACGCCGACCTGGGGATCGGCAGCGCCATCGCCGTACTCCTGCTGCTGCTGGTGATCCCGGTGATGCTGTTCAACATCCGCCGGATACGGAAGGAGGGGCGCCGGTGACCACCGTGCCGACCGTGAAGGCCAAGCAGTCCCTCGGCGCGCGGATCGCCGCCCGGGCCGGCGGCGGGGTGATGCGGGTCTTCCTGATCCTGGTGGGCCTGTTCTGGCTGATGCCGACGATCGGGCTGCTGCTCTCCTCGCTGCGCGGCGCCGACGACATCGCCGCGACCGGCTGGTGGAAGGTCCTCACCGCACCCTCCGAGCTCACCTTCGACAACTACCAGCGCCTGCTCGACAATTCGGTGATCACCGACTCCCTGCTCAGTACGGTGATGATCACCGTCCCGACCACGCTGCTGGTCGTGGTGATCGGTTCACTCGCCGGATACGCCTTCGCCTGGATGGAGTTCCCCGGCCGCGACTGGTGGTTCCTCATCGTCGTGGGGCTGTTGGTCGTACCCGTACAGGTCGCCCTGATCCCGGTCTCCGAACTCTTCGGCGCCATCGGGATATTCGAGACGACCTTCGGCGTGATCATGTTCCACACGGCCTTCGGGCTGCCGTTCGCGATCTTCCTGCTGCGGAACTTCTTCGCGGAGATCCCGCGCGAACTGCTGGAGGCCGCACGGCTCGACGGGGCGGGCGAGATCAGGCTCTTCACCCGTGTGGTGATGCCGCTGGGCGGACCGGCGATCGCCTCGCTCGGGATCTTCCAGTTCCTCTGGGTGTGGAACGACATGCTCGTGGCGCTGATCTTCGCCGATTCCGAGTCACCGCCGATCACCGTGGCGCTCCAGCAGCAGGTGCGCCAGTTCGGCAACAACATCGACGTACTGGCGCCCGGTGCCTTCGTCTCGATGGTGATTCCGCTGGCCGTCTTCTTCGCGTTCCAGCGGCAGTTCGTGTCCGGCGTGATGGCGGGCGCCGTCAAGTAGCCGCCTGTCGGAGACGTCAACACGGAGCGGCCCGGTTACCCACAACCGGGCCGCTCCGGCCCGTATATCCCCCGAATGCCACATCCGGCGTAACCCCATCGGCCCTTCGGCCGTTTGCGAGCCACCTGCCGCCCGCGAGCGACCCATGGATGTGTTGTGCCCCGGTTCAGTGTCATCGTGCCCGCGTACCGGGTCCAGGCGTATCTGCACGAATGCCTGGACTCGGTGTCGGGCCAGTCCTTCAAAGACTTCGAAATCATCGTGGTCGACGACGGCTCACCGGACGCCTGCGGCGCCATCGCCGACGAGTACGCCGGACGCGACCACAGGTTCAGCGTCGTCCATCTGCCGGGGAACACCGGCCTCGGCCCGGCGCGCAACGCCGGTATCGCCAGGGCGAGCGGGGACTACCTGATCTTCCTCGACGGGGACGACACCCTCCTGCCGGACGCGCTGCAGACCATCGCCGACCGGATCACGGCGACCGGCGGTCCCGATGTCCTCGTCTACGACTACACCCGCGTGTACTGGAGCGGCGAGACCGTACGCAACCAGCTCGCCCGGCATCTCGCCGAGACCGGGCCCGCCTCCTTCCGGCTGGCCGACCGCCCCGAGCTGCTCAAGGTCCTGATGGTCGTCTGGAACAAGGCGTACCGCCGGGAGTTCGTGGAGGCCGAGGGCTTCACCTTCCCGCCCGGATACTACGAGGACACGCCCTGGACCTATCCGGTGCTGATGGCCGCCGGATCGATCGCGGTCCTCGACAGCGTGTGCGTCGGCTACCGCCAGCGGCGCCGGGGCAACATCCTCTCCACCACCAGCCGCCGCCATTTCGACGTCTTCGACCAGTACGACCGGGTCTTCGCGTTCATCGACGCGCGCCCCGAGCTCGCCGTCTGGCGGCCGGCGATATTCCGGCGGATGCTCGACCACTTCTCGACGCTGTTCACCTCGCACGGGAGGCTGCCGCAGGGCACCCGCGCCGAGTTCTTCCGCCGGGCCCGTACCCACTGCGTCCGCTACCGCACGCCCGGCGCCCGTGTCCCGCGCCGGGCACGCCTGCGCCACGGGCTGTTCCGGCTGGGCGCCCACCGCACGTACCGCCTGCTGTGGGCCGCGCAGCAGCTGCGCGGCGTACTGAGGCTGCGCGTCGCCGCACTGCGCCACGCGGTGCGCGGGGCGCTCCTCCAGCTGCACTACCGCGTCCAGCTGCGGCTGCCCGTCCGGCCCCGCGAGGCCGTGTTCGCCGCCTACTGGAACCGGGGCTACGCCTGCAATCCGGCCGCGATCGAGGCGAAGGCGCGCGAGCTGGTCCCCGGCCTGCGGACCTCGTGGATCTGCCGCCCCGAGGACGCGCACACCGTGCCCACCGGCACCCGCAGGCTGCACCCGGGGACGTACCGCTACTGGACCGCGCTGGCCCGCTCCAAGTACCTCGTGAACAACGTCAACTTCGACCGGCGGCTGGTGAAGAGACGCGGCCAGGTGCTGCTGCAGACCCACCACGGGACGCCGCTCAAGACCATGGGGACGGATCTGCTGGACCGTCCGGCGGCGGCCGGGTCCACGGACTTCGGACAGCTGCTGCGCAACATCGACAAGTGGGACTTCTCCCTCTCCGCGAATCTGCACTCCACGCTCGTCTGGGAGCGGACCTACCCCTCCGGCTACACGACGCTGGAGTACGGCTATCCGCGCAACGACGTGTTCCAGCACACGAGCGCGCAGGAGGTGGCCCGGCTGCGCGAGACGCTCGGCGTCCCGGAGGACTGCACCGCCATCCTGTACGCGCCGACGCACCGCGACTACCGGCGCTCGCAGCGCCACGCCCTGGACCTGGAACGACTCGTCCAGGTCCTCGGGCCGCGCTACGTCGTCCTGGCCCGCTCCCACTACCTGTACAGCGCCCCGAAGGCACAGGCAGGCCGGACGCCGCATCCCCGGATCATCGACGTCAGCGACCATCCCTCGCTGGAGGCGCTGTGTCTCGCCTCGGACGCACTGATTACGGACTACTCCTCGCTGATGTTCGACTACGCCAACCTGGACCGTCCGCTCGTCATCCACCTGGACGACAGCCAGGCGTACGAGGCGGCACGGGGGACGTACTTCGACCTCCAGACCTTCCCGCCCGGAGTGGTCGCCCGCAGCCAGGACGAGCTGCTCGACATCTTCACCACGGACCACTGGCGCGGTTCCCGGTCCGCGCAGCTGCGGGCGGCGTTCCGGGCCCGGTTCTGTCCGTACGACGACGGGTACGCCGCCGAGCGGGTGGTGCGCCGGGTCTTCCTGGGCGAGACGGCCGGGCTGCCCGTGCCCGTACCCCTCAAGGAGCGGCGGCCCTTGGGCACGCTGCCCCGGCAGACCGCCCCGCGGGCGACGCCGAACCCGTCGAGGGCGGCGACGTCCAGCCCGTCGGCCGACTGAGGGCGCAGCCGCCACGGGATGCCGGGCCGGTGAACGTCTCCGGCCCGGCCCCTCCCTCACCGCTCCAGGAAGGCGAAGAGCTCCTCCCAGCGGCGCAGGATCTCCGTCTCGGAGAACCGCTGCACGTTGACCCGCGCCCGCTCCCCCATCGCGTCCCGCATCCGCGGGTTGCCGGTGAGCCGCAGCAGCCGGTCGGCCAGGGCGCCGATGTCACCGGCCGCCGCGAGGAGGCCGTCCTCGCCGTCGCGCACGATCTCCCGGACGCCGGGCGCGCAGTCGAAGGCGGCGCACGGCACCCCGCTCGCCATCGCCTCCATCAGCGCCAGCGGGAAGCCTTCGCCGCGCGAGGACTGGACGAAGACCGAGGCGTCCGCGAGGGCCCCCGGCACGTCGTCCGTGCGGCCCTTCCACTCGACCGAGCCGTCCAGGCCCAGTTCGGTGCACCGCGCCCTCAGTTCCGCCTCGTCCTCGCCCGCCCCGTACACGGCGAGCCGCCATTCCGGCCGCTGCGGGGCCACCAGCGCCCAGGTGTCCAGGAGCATGTCGATGCCCTTCTGGTCACTGAGCCTGCCGATGCTCGCGACGCTCCTCCCGGTGCGCGGGGAGGGCACTTCGGGCAGCCGGGCCAGGGCGTTCGGCATGAATCCGACGTTGTTCATGCCGTCGCCCGCCCAGATGTCGGCGTCCTCCTCGGTGAGGACGAGCCAGTGGTCCAGGGCGCTGTAGTGGTTCTTGATCCACCGGTAGCGGTGGCTCGCGCGGGAGTAGTCGTACGACTCGTGACTCATCCCGATCACCCGGTGGCCGGAGGTGTCGGCCTCGCCGACCCATTCCATGGCCCACACCTGGGTGACGAGGACGACGGCCCCGGGCGGCGCCGTGCGGAAGATCTCGGAGAGCCGCCGGACCGCGCGCCGCTTCTCCTCGACCCTGGCCGCCTCCCTCCGCCGCGCCGGAACCCGCAGCCGGTCCCGCAGGGTCCTGGGCGCCCAGGGGGTCGGCGGATGGGCCGGGTACAGGGCGGTGACGGGAATCCCCGGGGCGTCGGGGAGCGCCATCTTCAGCTCCGAGGCGTGGATGCCGATCACCTGCACCCGGTGTCCGCGCTCCTGGAACAATCGGGCCGTCCGGTGCGTCCAGCCGGTGACACCGCCGAGCTCGTCCGTGCTGTTGGAAACGATGAATACGTCACGGCTGCGGCTCATCGGCCGGCCTCCCGGGCGGTACGAGAGAGGGGGCGGGCGAAGACGGTGCGGACGACGCTACGGGCCGCGTCGCCCTTGTCGTAGCTGCCGAACTCCGCGGCGAAAGCGGCGCGTTGCTCCTGGAACGCGACGTCGGTGGCCTTCAGCCGGCCCATCACCGCGAACAGTTCGCCCTCCGTCTCCACCACCGGACCGGGTGCCTTCTCCCGCAGGTCGAAGTAGCTGCCCCGGGCTTCGGCGTACGCGTCGAGGTCGGGCGCGAACAGGACGACGGGCCGGTCCAGCAGCGCGTAGTCGAACATGATCGACGAGTAGTCGGTGACCAACACGTCGGCGATCGTGAGGAGTTCGGTGACGTCGTGGTGCGAGGAGACGTCCAGCACGGTGCCGGGCGGGCACACGGGCAGCCTCGCGGCCTCCAGGTAGTGGGCCCGCACGAGGAGGGTGTACTCGTCGCCGAACCGCCTCGCGAACCGCGCCACGTCCAGCGGGAGCCGCCGCCGCTTGCGCTTCCCGGGCCCGCCGCGGAAGGTCGGCGCGTACAGCACGACCTTCTTGTGGTCGGGGATGCCGAGTGCCTCGGCGAGCGCCGGGCGCGGCAGCCGCCCCTCGGTCTCGTCCCTGGCGCGCGCCGCGGCCAGGGCGTCGTTGCGGGGGTATCCGGTGGCCAGCAGCCGTTCGGCGGGGAGCCGGTAGGCGCGGGCGAGGGTGTTCACGTCGTGCTCGGAGCGGACGAGGAAGTGGTCGAAGCGGTGCACGGCCTCCTGGAGGCGGTGGCGCTGCGGGGCGTTCTGCATCCGTACGCGCGTCTCGTCGAAGCCCATGCGCTTGTACGCCGAGCCGTGCCAGGTCTGGAGATACGTCGTGCCGGGACGCTTGCGCAGGTTCTGCGGGAAGCCCTGGTTGTCGACCCAGTACTCCGCGCGGGCCAGGGCCCACAGATACCGCCACGACCAGCGCCGTACGAGCCGCGCGTCGGGCGGGAACCCCTTGGGGGAGCTCTCGTACGACCAGACGCAACGCAGTCCGAGGCCCTGTCTGCGCACCTCTTCGTGGACGGCGCGGGGGCTGTCGCCGTAGCACTTGCCCATGTGGCTCTCGAAGACGACGGAGCCCTTGCGTACGGGCAGCCGGCAGAGCCAGGTGTTGTAGACGGGGGCCTTGAAAGCGCGCGAGCGCCAGCGGTCGCGCTTCTTGCGCAGGGCCTTCAGCAGGAGCTGGGCCTTGCGGGCGGGCCGGAAGTGGGTGGCGTAGTGGACCAGGCGGCGCAGGATGCGGGCGGGGCGGCTGCGGGCCACGAGGCGCAGCGCCAGGTGGTCCTTGAGCGTGACGTAGGGCTCCCAGGTGTCCCCCGCGAGCCGTCCGAGCCGTGGCCTGGCGGTGAAGCGGTCGGCCCGGTCGAGAAGGTCGTGGGCGGCGAAGAGGTCGCTGACGCACTGCTCCTCACCGGCCCCGACGAACAGGCGGGCGTCCCACAGCGTGTCCCGTGCGCCGAGGGGGCGCAGGACGCGGGTGAGGTCGGCGTGGGCCCGCCAGCGGATGCCGGTGGCCTCGCGAACCAGCTCACCGACCGGGAAGCGGAAGGCGCGCGAGCCGTCCCGCACCCGGAACTCCAGCTCTCCGGTGAGGGGCAGCCCGGGGCCGGGGCCGGCGTGGTCGGGCAGGACCAGGTGCCCTTCGAGAAGCAGCTGCCCGTTGTCGGTGGTGCAGCGGGTGAGCCGGTTCATCAGCCGCAGCTCACCGAACGTGCGGTACTGGTGGCCCAGTTCGGTGACGTCGAGGTCCACGGGCGGCGTCCGGCCGGTGTCCGGGGCGGGCCAGCGGACGCGTCCGTCGTCGCCGGTGACGAGGGGGGCGGCCACGGCACCCGGGCGGCTCAGCGCGTACGCCGCCGCGAGGACGGCCTCCGCGTCGCCCTGGGCGAGGAGGTGCACGGCGACCCGTTCGAGTGGGGGCAGCGTCTCCCTGACCGGGGCGGGGACGCTCTCGGTGAGGCCGTGGGCGGTGGCCGCGGCGATCCGGTCCCGTTCGGCGGCGGGCAGCCGGGGGAACGTACGGGCGAGCGGCACCAGTTGATCGAGGGCGAAGGCGCGTTCGCGCTGTTCACACAGGTCGTGCAGCCCTTGGGCGACCAGGGTGTTGCACACGGCGCGGTGGGCCCGGAGCGTTCCGGGGACGTCCTGCCCGCGCGCCGCCCGCCCGGTCACGATCAGCCTGCGGACGAGGGCGATCCGGCCGGCCGCGGCGGCTGCCAGGGGTCCGAAGAGGATCTCGCTGCGGGTGAGGTCCTCCGCGTAACGCAGGCCGTGCTTTTCCAGGGCTTCGCGGCGCACACAGAAACCGGTCACCAGAGCGTCCCTGACGGTCAGTTCGGGGGCTTCGGTGAAGCGGTCGAGCGTCCGGGAGCGGGCGAAGAGCTGATGCTGCCAGGAGGGCTCCTGCTCCTTCGTGCCCTCCCCGGTGAGCCGGCTCCAGCGGCCGGCCACGAGGTCGGCGCCGGTGCGTTCGGCGGCCTCCCAGAGATTGCGGCAGGCGTGGAGCTGGAGGCGTTCGCCCTCTCCGAGGACGAGGACGTGACGGCCCAGGGCCGCGTCCAGTCCGGCGTTGCGCAGCGCCGCTTCCGTGGTGGCGCCCCCGTCCGCACCCTCGTCCGCGACGAGGACGCGGACCCGGCCGGGGCTGCCCGCGGCGAGCGCGTCGGCCGCCGCCCGGGTGCCCGGGTCGCCGTCGGCCGAAAGGACGACGAGGGCTTCGGTGGCCCGAAGGCTCTGGGCGGTCACGGAGTCGACGGACGCCCGCAGTGCGGCGGCCCCTCCCCCGCCGGTGACCACACAGCTGAAGTCCGGTGCGCTCATACCTGTTCCCCCTTGAGCATCAGATCGGCTACCCGGGTGGCCGCGGTGCCGTCGTCGAGGTCGCAGAACGACTCACGGAACCGGGCGTAGGCGTCGCGATGTGTTTCGGTGACGGACGCGAGGTCCCGCAGCGCCTCCACGACACCCGCCGAGGTGGGGACCAGCGGTCCCGGTGCCTGCGTGGCGAAGTCGAAGCAGAAGCCGCGCAGGGTGTCGCGGTAGTGCTCCAGGTCGTAGGTGTGGAACACCATCGGGCGGCCGGTCCCGGCGAAGTCGAACATCAGGGACGAGTAGTCGGTGACCAGGGCGTCGCTGATCAGGATCAGCTCGGCGACGTCCGGGTAGCGCGACACGTCGCGGACGAACTCGCTCTGCGGGATGCTGCCGCCCACCAGGTAGTGGCGTCGCACGAGCAGGACGGTGTCCTCGCCGAGTTCCTTCTCGGCCTGCGCCAGATCGAGTTGGAGGTCGAGTCCGTAACGGCCCGCCTGCTTGGGCCGGTCCTCGCGCCAGGTGGGCGCGTAGAGGATCACGCGCTTGCCGTCGGGGATGCCCAGCCGCTCCCGTACGGCGTCGGCGACCTTCTGCCGGTCGGCGGCGTACAGGAGGTCGTTGCGTGGATAGCCGCACTCGACGACCGCGCCGGTGTGTCCGAAGGCCCGCCGCATGACCGGTGTGGAGAAGGTGTTCGGAGAGACGAGGACGCTCCACTGGGCGGCACGTCGTGGCATCGACGCCATGTAGGCGACGTCGGCGGTCGGGGTGCCGGCCAGGTCGCGGCCGATGCGCTTGAGCGGCGTGCCGTGCCAGGTCTGCACCACGAACTGGCCGTCGGCCCGCTCGAACCACTCGGGCAGATGCGTGTTGGAGACGATCCAGCGGCTGCGGGCGAGCGCCTCGTGCCACTCGGCGCTGTGCAGCGCCACCGCGCGCGCCCCGGCCGGGACCCGGACCTGTTCGTCGCGGACCACCCAGAGGTGTTCGAGCGCGGTGTCGCGGCGGGCCAGTTCCTCGTAGACCGCACGGGGCGAGTCGGAGAACTGGCGTCCGTCGAAGCTGCTGTACAGGACGGCCCTGCGCAGCCCGTCCCCTCCGCCGCGCAGGGCGGCGTACCGCTCGCGCAGCCGCTGCTGGCCGTACGCTCCCCGTTCCGCGACGGGCAGGGCGCTGCCGGACTCCAGGACCAGCCGGTCGTGGAAGCGCCGTTCCAGGGTGAAGAGCCGGCCGGCCGGTTCGCGGTGGAGCGGCAGGCCCGCGTGGAGCGGCGTCCCGGCGCGCATCGGCAGGTAGGCGTCCGGGTCGGTCTCGCCCCGTTCGCGCAGGAAGAGGTACCAACGGCCCTCGGAGAGCGGGAGGGTGCCGCCGAGCCCTTCGACGTTCCCCGGGTCCAGGACCGCCCGGAACCCGGCCGTCCCGTCGCCCGCCACGGTCTCGGCCGGGAAGGCGGTCTCCTCCTGGTGGCCGCTGTGGCGCAGGACGAGTTCGAGGCCGCCGGCGTACCGGCCGGGCAGGCTGCCTTCGAGGACGAGTGTCCCGTCCTCCGCCCAGGAGAGCTCTTCGACGACCGGCTGCACCCCGCGGTCGGTGAGCACCAGGTCGCCGGAGGGGTTGGCGGCTGCGTGGACTTCGCGGCCCCCGGGAAGCGGATAGCGCGCGGACGGTGTCTCCGGACGCGCGGCCACCGTCACCCGGCGTTTGCCGCCCACCAGTTGGACCCCCCATGCCCCGTCGGAGCCGCGGAAGGCCGTGAGCGGGATCTCGGCGACGACCGTGCCGGCCGACGCACCGTCCGGACCGCTGAGCCCCAGGGGGAACTCCCGGGTCTCCTTGGTGCGCCATTCCTGGACGCGCAGGGCGGTGGGCTCGCTTCCGTCGAGGACCCGTACCTCGATCCGTACGCCTTGCCCGGTCGCGGTGTGCGCGACGAGGACGGCGTCGATCCGGTCGGTGCGCAGCTCCAGTTTGTTGCCCGACAGGACGGGGACGATCCGGGTGCGCTCGTCGGTGTACACGACGGCCGGGGCCGCCGGATTGCCCAGGAGTCGCATCGGACCGCGGCGCGCCCGGCCGGCGCCGAGGACGACGGATTCCAGCTTCCAGGTCCTCCGTCCGCCCTTCCCCGCCCCCTTGGCGGCGAGCTTGCGGGGGTCGACGACGGCCTCGAAGCCGGAGCGCTCGTAGCGGTGCAGGGTGCGGCCGGACCGGGCGGCGGCCTCGTCCGTACGGAAGGTGCGGACGCGCAGCGGGAGGACGCGGCGCCCGGACCGCAGCCAGCCGGTGCCGGCCGGACGGCCCGGTGCGTTGCGGACGTAGGCGTACCCCTTGAGGTGCAGCAGTCCGTCGCGCCAGACGGCCTGGGTGAGATGGGCGTGTACGGGGAGGTCGGTGCCGCTCAGCGCGGTGGCGCGGCTCGGGAGCGGGCCGTCGACGACCGGGTACTGCGCGCGGGGCCGGAGCACGCCGCGGACGTGGAAGGTGTCGCGGTCGGGCTTCTCGTAGGCGAGGAGGGCGAGGAGCTCGGGCATCCGGCGTTCCCTGACGAGCTGCCACTTGACCCGCAGATGCAGGGGCAGTGCGTCGACGACGGCCGGGTCGACGGTGGCGGCGAACGCGTTGGCGTGTTCGAGGAACGCCTCGTGGAAGGCGGCGTCGCCCTCCGGCAGCGCGTCGATGAACAGCCAGAGGTCACCGGAGAGTGCGTGCCCGTCGTACCGGCGCTTGGCCTCGGTCATGCCCCGCGCGGCGAGGAACCCGCTGACGGTGGAGACGGCGGTGACCCGGTCGCGGATGCCCTGGGGCACCGCACGCCGCGCCGTGATCGAACCGGCCCGGTCCCGCCAGTGGTAGACGGGATCCTCGACGACGTCGACGGACCGTGCCAGGAAGTGGGCGGGCAGCACGACGGCGATGTCCTCGTACAGGACACCGGTCGGGAACGCGAAGGCATGGCGGTCCCAGAAGGACCTGCGGAAGACCTTGTTGCAGGCGATGCGGTCGCCGAGCAGCACCCAGTCCCGGGTGACGTGGGTGGCGGACCGGGGCTTCTCCATCGGCTTGCGGAACATCGGCGACTGCTCCAGCGCACCGTTGGCGCGGAGCCGGAGCACGTTCCCGGTGACGAAGTCGGAGCCGGAGCGGGCGAGTTCGGCGAGCATCCGCTCGTACGCGCCGGGCGGCACGATGTCGTCGCTGTCGACGAACGTCAGGAACTCGCCGTCCCGGTGGGCCTCCTGGACTCCGGCGTTGCGGGCGGCCCCGAGTCCGGCGTTCTCCTGGGTGATCAGCCGGAAGCGCGGGTCCCGCGCGGCGAACTTCCGGGCGACGCGCCCGCTTCCGTCCGTGGAGCCGTCGTCGACCATGACGACTTCGAGGTCGGGCATGGTCTGTTCGGCGAGGGAGTCCAGGCAGGCACCGAGGTACTCCTCGACGTTGTAGAGCGGGACGACGACGGTGAGACGGGGTGCCATGCGCTGTGCACGATCCTTCCGGACGGACAACCTGGGGGTCTGGGGTCCGCGTCCGGCGGATCAGGGCCGGACACGCCCCGGGGGCTAACAACCCCGGCCGGGCCCCGGTCACCCGTTGACAGCCATTCGGGTGACGGCCGGCGGCCGGACGACGAGGAAACGGCCGAGCCCCGTACCGGTGCGGCACGGGGCTGAGCGGCGCGTTCCCACACGGTTCAGGGCTTGACGGCGATCCGGCCCTCGTCCATGCGGAGCAGCAGCAGCTTCTCTCCGGTCTTCTCCAGGAACTCGTCGACGGCCTGCCGCGAGCCCTGCCAGTAGCCGTAGTCGTCGATCAGCAGGACGCCGCCGCTCACCAGACGCGAGTAGAGGTGCTCCAGCTCGTGCTTGGTGGAGGCGTACCAGTCGGTGTCCAGGCGGAGGATGGAGATCTGCTCCGGGGCGCGCTCCGGGACGGTGTCCTCGACCCTGCCCTGCACGTAGTGGACGCGCTCCTTCGGGTAGGGCACGTTCTCGAATCCGGCCTGGACGTCCTCCAGCGAGGCGACCGCCCAGATCGGCCGGTCCTTGCCCTGCGCGTCGAGCAGGTCCCGTGCCGACCTGCCGTCGAGCCGCAGGTCCTCCTCGGTGGGCGGGGTCATGCCCTCGTACGTGTCGAACAGGTAGAGGTCCCGTTCGGTCTCACCGAGCGAGAGCAGCGTCTTCGCGCACGCCTGCATGGAGCCGCCGCGCCACACACCGCATTCGACGATGTCGCCGGGGATGTTGTGGCGGGCGATGTGACGGGTCGCGAGGATGAAGGCGTTGAGCCGCTCCGGCGAGGTCATCGAGTACGGCTTGACCGCACGGATGATGTCCTTCGCCTCGTCGTCGTAGTCCGCCGGGAACTGCGGCCCGGCCTTGGCCTTCGGCTTGGGCTTCGGTGCGGGCGCCACAGGCGCCGCGGCGGGGGCGGCCGGGGCCGCCGCGGCCGCGCGGGGGGCGGGCACGGACACGCGCCTGAGCTGATATCCGGTGAGCTGCTGAAGGACGCCGTTGATGGCGTTGCGCCAAGCCATGCCCCGGGACAGTACGCGCGCATTGCCGCTCATGTCATCTTTCGTCAACCTGTCATTGATTTGCCCGTGTTGGACCATGGAATCAGGAGCCCGTCTCCGCCGCGGCCGGAACGTCCGCAGGGGCCGGTGCCTTCGCCGGGGCCGGAACGTCCGCCGGGGCAGCGGCCGGCCGCCCGCAGCGCTCCCGGCCGTCGAGCGGCCGGGGCACCGGAACCGCGTCCACCCCGCCGACGCGGTTGGCCCACCACACGGTCAGCTCCCGTACGGCGAACATGGTCAGCCGGGGGTAGCGCTCCGGCCTCCGGAAGACCCCGACGGAGTCGCCCCAGTAGGCGCCCTTGTCGATGCCCCGGTAGTCGTGCCAGATTCCCTTCCTGGGCGGGAAGTCGGTGTACGCCTCGCAGAGTTCGAGCCGTGCGTGGGCCGCCAGGGCGCGGAAGCCGTCCGGGTAGTAGCGCCAGCAGTCCTGGGCGTCGTGCGCGTGGCCGCGCGAGGGTGCGGTGATGAAGGCGTAGCCGCCGGGCTTCAGCACCCGGGCGATCTCCAGCATCGACGCCCAGAAGAACGGGATGTGCTCGAACGCCTGCCCGGAGAGGACGACGTCGGCGCTGCGGGACTTGGCGGGGATGCGGTACGGCCTGGTCATCACGGCGTCGACGTTGGGTCCGTCCTGCACGTCGACCCCGAAGTAGTCGATGTCGTGGCCCGCCAGCAGGCCCCGGTGCGTCCGGCTCTGCTTGCCGGAGATACGCGATCCGAGGTCGACGACACGGTGCCTGCGCGTCCTGGGCAGATACTCCTCGATGCAGAGTTCCATCTGCTCATAGGCGGACTGGTGCATGAGGTTCTCCCAACATTGCCGGGTGCATGAGCTGTTGAGCACAACGACGGCGGGATGCGGAGGGGTCGCACCGGGCGGCGAGGCTCCGCCATTCGGGTGGTCGCGCGCCTCAGCCCGCCCCGTCGCCGAGGAACAGCCGCCGCACCACACGCTCCGCGGCGCGCCCGTCGTCGTACGGACAGAACCGGTCCCGGAACGCCTTGCGGAGCAACGCCGTCCGCTCGGAGTCCCACGCGCCGCTCCGCAGCAGGTCGAGCAACTCCTCCTGGGTGGTGGCGATCGCGCCCGGCGTCTCGCCGGGGCGGCCGGAGAGCAGGTCGAAGTAGGTTCCGCGCGAGGCCCGGTAGGCGTCCCAGTCGGGGGCGTAGGTGATGATCGGGCGGTCCAGGCAGGCGTAGTCGAACATCAGTGAGGAGTAGTCCGTGATCAACGCGTCGGCGGCCAGGCAGAGTTCCTCGACGCCGGGGTACCCCGTGACGTCGACGACCCGGCCGTCCCCCGCACCGGCGAGGCCCGCCGTACGCCCGTAGAAGTAGTGGGCGCGCACCAGCACCACATGGCCGGGGCCCAGTTCGCGGGCGAGGAGTTCCGGGTCGAGGTGGGGCACGAAGCCCTTGCGGTAGTCGCGGTGGGTCGGCGCGTACAGCAGCGCCTTCTGGCCGGGGGCGATGCCGAGTCCGGCCCGGATCTCCGCGGCCCGCTCGGCGGTCGCGCCGAAGAAGACGTCGTTGCGCGGGTAACCCAGATTCAGATGCTCGTACGAGGAGGGGTAGACGCGGTCCCAGATCTCGGTGCTGTGGGGGTTGGCGGAGAGGCTGTAGTCCCATTGGTCGGTGTGCGCGACGATCTTCTCGAAGCTGATCCCGTTGGTGAGGGCGGGATAGGCGCGCTGGTCGAGGCCCATGGTCTTCAGCGGGGTCCCGTGGTGCGTCTGGAGGTAGATCTGGCCGGGGCGCTTGGTGAAGCCGCCGGGGAAGCTGGAGTTGTTGACGAGGTACGTGGCGGTGGCCATGGCCCGCCAGTAGGCGCGGGAGCCCTCGATGACGTACGGGACGCCGGGCGGCACCCGGTCACGATGGCGCGAGGAGACGACCCAGACGCCTCGGACGTGCGGGGCGAGTTCGAGGGCCTTGGCGTGGATGGCGGCGGGGTTGCAGGCGATTCCGCGGTTCCAGTAGGCCCCGTACACCGCGAGGCCGGGGTCCAGTGGCCGCAGCAGGTCCGCGCGGTAGGCGGCGCGCATGACGCGGGTGCGGAGCGTCCTGCGGCGCCGCAGGAGGGCGGCGCGGGCGCGGACGCGGGCGGCGCGGGCTGCGGTCCTGGCGCGATGGGCGGTGTAGGGGCCCGGGAGTCCGGCGGCGCGGAAGAGGGCGGCGCGGTCGCGGGCGGGGACGGCGTCGGGGGTGTCGAGGAGGGCGCGGAGGTGCGCGGTGCGCGCGGCCCCGGCCCGCGGGTCTCCGCCGGTCCCCGCGAGGAGCTGTTCGTACGCGCCGAGGAGCGCGGGAAGGTCGTGGCGTTCCCGTGCACCCGGGCCGAGGAGCCGGTGCCGGACGCAGAGCGCGTCGAGGGTGGTGAGGGTGCCCGCGCCGGATGCCAGCAGGTGCGCGCGCTGGACGGGGAGGACGTCCTCGTAGGGGCCTTCGGTGAAGCGGAGCCCGTGGGTGGTCCAGAACGCGCGCCGGAAGAGCTGGTTGCGTGCGGCGGGGACGGCGTCGGGGGCGCCCGGCCCGACCTCGCCCCAGCGGTCGACGCGGTCGTGCCCGAGGCGCAGCACGTCGGGGCGGCTCTCCGACAGCGGGCCGGCGGCCCGCTCCAGGGCCCCGGGAAGCAGCTGGTCGTCGCCGTCGAGGAAGAGGAGGTAGTCACCGCGCGCCTCCTCGGCCCCGGCGTTCCTGGCTCCGCCCGCCGTGAGGCGCCCTTCGACGGTGCACACCCGCACCCGGGCGTCGCGCTCCCGGTACTCCGCCGCGACGGCGGCGAAGGCGTCCGAGGCTCCGCCAACGAGGATCAGCTCCAACTCCCGTACCGGCTGGTCGAGTACGGAGTCCGCGGCGGAGCGCAGATATCCCTGCCCACGGTGGACGGCCATGACAACACTGAGGAGCATGGCAGCCGAGCGTAATCCTGCGGGCCCACGATCCGGCCCTCCCGTTCACCCGTTCGGGTCAGTGCCGGTGACTCGGAGCGCCCTACCCGGTTGAGCATGACCATGAAGCCTCTCCTCAGCGTCGTCGTCCCCGTCCACAACGTCGAGGAGTGGCTCGGGGAGTGCCTGCGGTCGCTCGCCGGGCAGACCCTCGAAGCGATCGAGGTGGTGCTCGTCGACGACGGTTCCACGGACGGCAGCCGCCGGATCGCGGAGGAGTTCGCCGCGCGGGACGGCCGCTTCCGGTGTGTCCACCAGCCCAACGCGGGGCTGAGCGCGGCCCGCAACACGGGGGTGCGCCACACCACCCCCGGAGTCCCGTACCTGGCGTTCGCCGACAGCGACGACGTCGTCGTCCACGACGCGTACGCACGGATGGTGGCGTCCCTGGAGTCCTCGGGTTCCGATCTGGTGACCGGCAACGTCTGGCGGCTGACCGAGCGGGGACGGCAGCAGGCGTGGCAGTACCGGTGGCTGACGGCCACCCGTTCCCGGACCCACATCACCCGCGACGCCCGGCTGCTTGCCGACCGAGTCGCCTGGAACAAGGTGTTCCGGCGCTCCTTCTGGGACCGCCACGCCTTCGCCTTCCCCGAGGGGAAGCTCTACGAGGACACCCCGGTGATGATCCCGGCGCACTACCTCGCCGGCTCGGTCGACGTGCTGCACGAGCACGTCTACCACTGGCGGGTGCGGGAGGGATCGATCACCCGGCGGCGTACGGACGTGACGGGCGTACGGGACAGGATCGCCGCCTGTGAGCAGGTCAGCGCGTTCCTGGCCGGCCGGGACGCGGCGCAGCAGCGGCGCTACGACGTGTCGTGCCTGCGCGACGACTTCCTCTACTTCCTGGAGGGGATGACGCTCGGGAGCACCGCCTACCGCACGGCGTTCATGGCGGACGCGGGCGCCTTCCTCGACCGTGCGGGCAGCTCGGCCCTCGACGGGCTGCCGGTGGAGCTGCGCGTCAAGTGGCGGCTGGTGCGCGAGCGCAGGCTCGACGACCTGCTGGCCGTACTCGCCTTCGAGCGGGCCAACGGGGCGGGCACCTTCGCCGTCGAGGGTCTTCCCGGCCGGCGCCGGGCCGTCCATCCGGGCGTCTCCCGCGAGGGCTCACGGCTCGGCCCGTCCGATCTTCCGGCGGTGGCACGGCTGCTGGACTCCTCGTGGGGCGAGGACGGGCGGCTGAGGCTGCGCGGCTACGCGTACATCCGCAACCTCCCGGCGGACACCGCCCGCCACGCGCTGAAGTGGGGCATGCTGCGCTCGGCGCGGGGCAGGCAGGTGCGGGCCGTTCCGGTACGGTCCGTCGAGGCTCCCCGGGCCACGGTGAACTCGGCCCAGGAACTGCACAGTTACGACCGTGCCGGCTTCGAGATGGTCATCGACCCGCGCCGGCTCCGGCCCGGCAGCTGGCTCGTGGGCATGGTGGTGTCCGGTCACGGCGTGGTGCGGCGCGCCGCCGTCCGGGCCGTGGACGCCGCCTCCGCCCAGCCGCTCGTGCACGACCTGGGCGGCGGGCGCCGGGCCGTGCTCGGCTACCGGGACGGCCGGCTCGAACTGACCGTGGCGCAGCTCCCCGCACTCGCGCAGGCGCACGACGGCGGGACCGGGACCCTGGAACTGACCGGGCGGCTGTACGGCGATGCCCGGCCGGAGGCGGTCCTGCTCGCCCTGGACGGCACCGAGGAGGAACGCACCTGTCCGCTGGAGCGCGGGGACGACGGGCGATTCACCGTACGGATTCCGCTCGCGGCCCTCGCCGACGTACCCCCCGCGCCGCACCGGGCCCCCCGCGAGGTGGAACCGGAGGGCGGCGCGCGGTGGCGGGCCCGGCTGCTGCTCGCCGACGGCAGCCGGGTGCCGCTCGCCGCCGCGCCCGACCTGCCACCGCCGGCCACCGCCTGCCCGGCGGGCGAACTGGTGATTGACGTGAGCGGACAGCCGGTCGTGGACGGGGCCCGGTGGACGGCCGACGGCGGGCTGCTCGTCGAGGGGACGGGGGCGGGCACCGAGCTCGTCCTGCGCCACGAGGCCCTGCGGGAGACGGCGGCCGTCGCGGTGACGCGGCAGGACGGGCGCTTCACCACGTCCGTGACCCCCGAACTCCTCGCCGCCTCGCTCCAGGAGGGCCGCTGGGACCTGCTGCTGGACGGATTCCCGGCACGCGCCACAGCGGCCCTCACTCCCCGGCTCCCGCTCCACCGGCCCGGCACCGACGGCGAGGTGACCCTGGAGCGGCGTCACGGCGACCGGCTGACCCTGCACGCGGGCCCGGCCCTCGCGATCGCCGAGCAGGGCGCGTTCCGCAGACGCCGGCTGCGCACCCGGCACTACCCGGAGCAGCGCGGTCTCCCGCTCCGCGACGCCGTCCTCTACGTGGGCGGTGACTCCCCGCGCGCCGTCCACGCCGAACTGGTGCGGCGGTGCACCGACGTCGAGCACCTCTGGGTGACGACGGGGCGCGCGGGGCGGGCGGCGCACGTCCCGGACACGGCGGCCCCCGTCGTCGAGCACAGCGCCGCCTGGTACGAGGCCCTGGCCCGGGCCCGGCGCATCGTGACGGACGACCAGTTGCCCGAGTGGTTCGAGCGCCGCCCCGGCCAGACGGTCGTGCAGACGTGGCACGGCAGCCCGCTCGGCCGCTTCGGCACGGACCTGGACGGCACCCTGTACGCCGACCACCACACCCTCGCCTCCCTGCCGCACCGCGCGGCCCAGTGGTCGGTGCTGGTCTCCCCTAGCCGCTTCGCCACCCCGCATCTGCGCCGCGCGCTGGCGTACGGGGGCGAGGTGCTGGAGGCGGGTTCGCCCGCCGCCGACCTGCTGTTCTCACCCGGCCGGGAGAAGACGGCCGAGCGGGTCAGGCGCCGCACGGGCATCCCGGAGGAGCACCGGGTCGTGCTCTACGCGCCGACGTACCGCGACCACCTCGCCCACGACCGGACGGCCTCCTCCGGCCACCGGCAGGGCCCGTACCGCTGGGATCCGGCGCTCGACACCGCGGCCCTGGCGCGGTCGCTCGGCGCGGGTCACACGGTGCTGGTGCGCCGGCATCCCCGGGTGACGGGCAGCGTGCCCGCCGCGCCGGGCGTGCTCGACGTGTCGGCGTACCCGGACACCTCCGAACTGCTGCTGATCGCCGATGTGCTGGTCACGGACTACGCGGGCCTGGTGTTCGACTACGCGCACACCGGCCGCCCGATGCTCTTCCACACCTACGACCTGGAGCACTACCGCGACACCGTGCGCGGCTTCTGCCTGGACTTCGAGACCCGGGCGCCGGGCCCGCTGCTCGTCACCACGGACGAGGTGGCGCAGGCACTGCGCACCACGGACGGGCTGGCGGCCCGGCACGCGGACGCGTACGAGAGCTTCCGCAGGGACTACTGCGACCTGGACGACGGGGGCGCGGCGGGCCGGGTCGCGGACCGGCTGCTGGCGGACGGCGCGTGACGGGGGGGCGTGACGGGCGGGGCATGACAGGCGGGGCGTGACGCCCCGGGCCTCTCAGCCCTGCCGCAGCGCGGCGACCGCCGATGCCGCGAGGTCGTCGAGGTAGCCCTTGGGCAGGTCCCCCCGGACCACGGCCAGGCGCCAGTACAGCGGGCCGACGATCAGGTCCAGGGCCCGGTCCGGGTCGCTGCCCTCCGGCAGCTCGCCCCGGGCGACGGCCTCGCGTACGACGACGGCGGCCACGCCCTGCTGCTGGTCGAGCAGGGCGGCCTTGATCGCGTCGGAGATCTCCGGGTTGCGTGCCGCCTCGACGAGGAGATCGGGGATGACCTGCGAGGCGACCGGGTGGCGCAGGGCGTACGCGGCCAGTTCGAGTACGGCGCGGACGTCCCCGTACAGCGAACCGGTGGCCGGTGCGGGCATGCCCTGGGACGCGACGGCCGAGACCAGGTCCAGGACGAGCGAGAGCTTGGACTTCCAGCGGCGGTAGACGGCCGTCTTGCCGACGCCCGCGCGGCGGGCGATGCCCTCGATGGACATCCGGGCGAATCCCACCGTGGCCAGTTCCTCGAAGACGGCGGCGCGGATCGCATCGGTCACGTCCTCGCGCAGCACGGCTGCGCCCGCCGGGGTGCGGCGTCGGGTTCCTGGGTCGGTGGCCATGGGCGGAATGATAGTCCGTAACGACGAAACGGTTGCGTTGCGACGTGGAAGCGTCCTACTCTCAGCGTTGCGACGATACGGTTCCGTCCCGTCGCCAGCCCGTCACAGCCCCCCATCGAAAGCGATCGTGGTGAGCCAGACAGCAGCGCCTGCGGCGCCCGTGGAATCAGCCGCCCCCACCCCCCTCCCGGTCCACGCTCCGGGCGAGCTGGCCGCGCTCGCCGCCCGGCACGGGCTGACCGTCAGCGGGGCCCGGCCCTCGCTCAGGTCGTACATCGGGCAGCTGTGGGGGCGCAGGCACTTCATCACGGCGTTCGCCGGCGCCAAGCTCAGCGCGCAGTACAGCCAGGCGAAGCTCGGCCAGATCTGGCAGATCATGACGCCGCTGCTCAACGCGACGGTCTACTACTTCATCTTCGGTGTCCTGATGAACACCAAGAACGGAGTCGCCGACTACGTGCCGTTCCTGGTCACCGGCGTCTTCATCTGGACCTTCACCAGCAGCACGATCACCGCCGGCACCCGGGCCATCAGCGGCAACACCGGGCTCGTACGGGCCCTGCACTTCCCCAGGGCCTCGCTGCCGATCGCGCTCGCCCTCCAGCAGCTCCAGCAGCTCCTGTACTCGCTCGTGGTCCTGCTTCTCATCCTGCTCGCCTTCGGCCAGTTCCCCCAGCCGTCCTGGCTGCTGGCGGTCCCGGCCCTGGCGCTGCAGGCCCTGTTCAACACCGGCGTCTCGATGGTCGTGGCCCGGCTCGCCGCGCAGACCCCGGACATCGCCCAGCTCATGCCGTTCGTCCTGCGCACGTGGATGTACGCGTCGGGCGTGATGTGGAGCCTGGACACCCACCTGTCGGGCGGGCGGGTCCCGCACGCCGTCGTGGTGGCCCTGGACTGCAATCCCGCCGCCGTCTACATCGACCTGATGCGGTTCGCGCTCATCGACAGCTTCACCCGGGACCAGCTGCCCGACCATGTGTGGGCCATCGCGACGGGCTGGGCACTCGTCTGCGCGATCGGCGGCTTCGTGTACTTCTGGAAGGCGGAGGAGCGGTACGGACGTGGCTGAGACCCCTGATATGCGTGTTCCCACCGTCGTCGTGGACGACGTCCACATCACGTACACCGTGCACGGCGCCCGTACCGGCAGGGGCAGCGCCACCTCGGCGCTGAGCCGGCTCGTGTCGCGCGGGAAGAGTCCGGGAGCGCGGGAGGTGCACGCCGTGAAGGGCGTCAGCTTCGCCGCGTACAAGGGCGAGGCCATCGGCCTGATCGGTTCCAACGGCTCCGGGAAGTCGACGCTCCTCAAGGCCGTCGCGGGGCTTCTGCCGCCGACACGCGGCCGGGTCCACACCCGGGGACAGCCCTCGCTGCTCGGGGTGAACGCCGCGCTGATGAGCGATCTGACCGGTGAGCGCAATGTCGTCCTGGGCGGACTGGCGATGGGCATGACGCGCCGGCAGATCCGCGAGCGCTACCAAGGCATCGTCGACTTCTCCGGGATCAACGAGAAGGGCGACTTCATCACGCTGCCGATGCGGACGTACTCCTCCGGCATGGGGGCCCGGCTGCGGTTCTCGATCGCGGCGGCGAAGAGCCACGACGTGCTGCTGATCGACGAGGCGCTGTCCACCGGGGACGCCAGGTTCCAGCGGCGCAGCAAGGACCGGATCAAGGAGCTGCGCCAGGAGGCGGGCACCGTCTTCCTGGTCAGTCACAGCAACAAGTCGATCCTGGAGACCTGCGACCGGGCCCTCTGGCTGGAGTCGGGCACGCTGCGCATGGACGGCCCGGCCAAGGAGGTGGTGGCCGCCTACGAGCAGTTCACCAAGCCGCGCCCGAAGCGCTGACCGTGCGCGGGCCCCTCACCCCACCCGCGCACACCCCGGGGCCATGACCCGCGAACGCCACGACCGCCGGACGGCAGACCCGAGCCCGTCCGGCGGTCGAGGTGCAGGGCGCCCACCGGCGCCCTGCTGTTACGCGTGCGTCCGGAGCAGCGTCCGCATCGTCCGCATGGCCACCGACAGGTTCGCCAGGTCGAACGCGTCCGAGCTCTGGATCTCGTCCAGCGTGGAGCGCGACCGCGCCAGAATCGCCGCGTTCTTCTCCTCCCACGCCGTGAAGCGCTCCTCCGGCGTCGACGACCCGTTGCCCACGGACAGCACGTCCGCGGTGAGCGCGGCATGCGCCGCGTACAGGTCCTCGCGGATGGAGGCACGGGCCATGGACTGCCAGCGGTCGGCCCGCGGCAGCTCGATGATCCGGTCCATCAGCTGGGTGATCCGCAGCCGGTCGGCGAGGTCGTAGTAGACCTCGGCGACGGACAGCGGGTCCTTGCCGGTGCGTTCCGCGATCGCCACGATGTCCAGCGCCGGGAAGGCCGAGGAGAATCCGGCGACCCGCGCCGCCAGCTCGTCCGGGACGCCCACCGCGGTGAGCTCCTCCAGGATCGACTGGTACCACTCCTGGTCCGCGCCCATGAGCATCTTGGGCAGCTGGCCCCAGACCTGCTCGACCCCGTCCCGGAAGAACTCGATCGTCTCGGCGATCTGGACGGGCTGCGGCCGGTTCCCGAGCAGCCACCGCGAGCCGCGCTCGACGAGGCGGCGCGAGTGCAGCCGGATGCGGGTGAGGACGTCCGCGTCGACCTGGTTGTCGAGCGCCTCGACGGCGTCCCACACCTGGGCCAGACCGAAGATCTCGCGGGCCGCGGCCTGCGCCCGGACGATCTCCTCGATCGAGGCTCCGGTCTCCTCCCGCAGCCGGTGCAGGAAGGTCGAACCACCGGTGTTCACCGTGTCGTTGACCAGGACGGTCGTGATGATCTCGCGACGCAGCGCGTGCCCGTCGACGGCCTCGGGGAACCGCTCCCGCAGCTGCTGCGGGAAGTACGCGTGCACCAGCTTCTGCAGATGCGGGTCGTCCGGCAGGCTGGTCGAGATCAGCTCGTCCGCGGTCGTGATCTTGGTGTACGCGAGCAGCACGGCGAGCTCGGGCTGGCTGAGCCCCCTGCCGCTGCTCAGCAGTTCGCGCAGCTGCCGGTCGTTGGGCAGGAACTCCAGCGCCCGGTCCAGGTGGCCGTCGCGGCCCAGCCGGCGCATGAAGCGCTGGTGGGCGTGGAGCAGGGACGGGGCCTGGGCGCAGGCGTTGGCGAGCGCGACGTTCTGCGCGTAGTTGTTGCGCAGCACCAGCCGGCCGACCTCGTCGGTCATCTCGGCGAGCAGCTTGTTGCGCTGCTTGACGGTCATGTCGCCGTCGAGGACCAGCCCGTTGAGCAGGATCTTGATGTTCACCTCGTGGTCGGAGGTGTCCACACCGGCGCTGTTGTCGATCGCGTCGGTGTTGATCCGGCCGCCGTTGCGGGCGAACTCGATCCGGCCGAGCTGGGTCGCGCCGAGGTTTCCGCCCTCACCGACGACCTTGGCCCGCAGGTCCTCGCCGTTCACGCGGATCGCGTCGTTGGCCTTGTCGCCGACGTCCGCGTTCGACTCGTGGGAGGACTTGATGTACGTACCGATGCCGCCGTTCCACACCAGGTCGACCGACGCCTTGAGGATGTTCTGCATCAGGTCGGCGGGCGTCATCTTGGTGACCCCCGCGTCGATGCCGAGCGCCTCGCGGATGTGCGCGTTGATCGGGATCGACTTGGCGGTGCGGGGGTGGATGCCGCCGCCCGCCGAGAGCAGTTCCTTGTTGTAGTCGGCCCAGGAGCTGCGCGGCAGGTCGAAGAGACGGCGCCGCTCGGCGAACGAGGTGGCGGCGTCCGGCTTCGGGTCGATGAAGATGTGCCGGTGGTCGAAGGCCGCGACCAGCCGGATGTGCTCGGAGAGCAGCATGCCGTTGCCGAACACGTCACCGGACATGTCGCCGACGCCGACGACCGTGAAGTCCTCGGTCTGGGTGTCGTGGCCGAGCTCGCGGAAGTGCCGCTTGACGGACTCCCAGGCGCCGCGGGCGGTGATGCCCATGCCCTTGTGGTCGTAGCCGGCGGAGCCTCCGGAGGCGAAGGCGTCGCCGAGCCAGAAGCCGTAGGCGACGGCGACGTCGTTGGCGATGTCGGAGAAGCTCGCGGTGCCCTTGTCGGCGGCGACGACGAGGTAGGTGTCGTCCTCGTCGTGGCGGACGACGTCGGCGGGCGGCACGACTTCGCCGGCCACCATGTTGTCGGTGATGTCGAGCAGCGCCGAGATGAACATCTTGTACGAGGCGATGCCCTCGGCCAGCCAGGCGTCACGGTCGACGGCCGGGTCCGGGAGCTGCTTGGCGACGAAGCCGCCCTTGGCGCCGACCGGCACGATGACGGTGTTCTTCACCATCTGCGCCTTGACCAGGCCGAGGATCTCCGTACGGAAGTCCTCCCGCCGGTCCGACCAGCGCAGACCACCGCGGGCGACCTTGCCGAAGCGCAGGTGGACACCCTCGACGCGGGGCGAGTACACCCAGATCTCGAAGGCCGGGCGGGGCGCGGGGAGGTCCGGAATGGCCTGCGGGTCGAACTTCATCGACACGTAGCCGTGCGGCTTGCCGTTCTCCGCCTTCTGGAAGAAGTTGGTGCGCAGCGTGGCCTTGATGACGGTGAGGAACGACCGCAGGATGCGGTCCTCGTCGAGCGAGGCGACCTGGTCGAGCGCGCCGTCGAGCTCCTCCAGGAGCCCGTCGGTCAGCTCCGTGCCGGCCCGCTGCCGATCGGGCGACATCCGGGCCTCGAAGAGCGAGACCAGCAGCCGGGTGGTGTGGACGTTGTTACGGAGGGTGTCCTCCATGTAGTCCTGGCTGAAGGTCGAGCCCGCCTGGCGCAGGTACTTCGCGTAGGCGCGCAGCACCATGGCCTGGCGCCAGTTGAGACCGGCGCGCAGCACGAGGGAGTTGAAGCCGTCGTTCTCGGCCTCACCCGTCCAGGTGGCCGAGAAGGCTTCCTGGAACCGGCTGCGGGCGTCGTCGGCGAGGTAGTCCCCGCCGCCGTCGGTCTGCGGCATGCGCAGACCGAAGTCGTAGATCCAGGCGCTCGTACGGTCCGCGCAGCGCAGCTCGTACGGACGCTCGTCGACGACCTCGACGCCGAGCCGCTGGAGCACCGGGAGGACGGCCGAGAGGGAGACCTGCTCGCCGGTCCGGTAGATCTTGAAGCGGCGCTCGCGGGCGACGGCGCCGACGGGCTCGTACAGGCTGAGCGCGAAGTCCTTCTCGCCGCGCTGGAGCGCTTCGAGGTGGACCAGGTCGGCGACGGCCGCGCGCGGGGAGTGGTCGGCCTTGTAGCCCTCGGGGAAGGAGTGCCCGTAGCGGCGCAGCAGCTCGGCGGCCCGCTCCTCGCCGCACTCGGCGTTCAGCGCCTCCTGGAAGCCGTCGGCCCAGGAGCGGGCGGCCTCGACGAGCCGGGCCTCGATGCGCTCGGTGTCGGCGTCGGTGAGGTGCGGGAGCTCCGTGCCCGGCGGGACCCGGATGACGAAGTGCAGCCGGGAGAGGATCGACTCGGTGTTCCAGGCGGTGAAGTCGACGCTGGTGCCGCCCAGCTCCTCCTTGAGGATGTCGATGAGCCGCAGGCGCACACCGGTGGTGTAGCGGTCGCGCGGCAGGTAGACGATCGCGGAGTAGTAGCGCCCGTACTCGTCCTGGCGCAGGTACAGCCGCAGCCGGCGGCGCTCCTGGAGGTAGAGCACGGAGGTGACGATGGAGCGCAGCTGGTCCGGCGGCGTCTGGAACAGCTCGTCGCGCGGGTAGGTCTCCAGGATCTGGAGCAGGTCGCGGCCGTCGTGGCTGTTGTACGAGAAGCCCGCGCCGTCGAGCACTTCGGCGACCTTGCGGCGGACGACGGGCACCCGGCGCACGGACTCGGTGTAGGCGGCGGAGGAGAACAGGCCGAGGAAGCGGCGCTCACCGATGACGTTGCCGTCGGTGTCGAACTTCTTCACACCGACGTAGTCGAGGTAGCTGGGGCGGTGCACGGTCGCCCGGCTGTTGGCCTTCGTCAGGATGAGCAGCTTGTGCTCGCGGGCCTTGGCGCGGGCGTCGGCGGGCAGCCGGTCGAAGGACGGCGAGACGGGGTGCGCCTCGTCGCCGGTGTGCTGCGGGTCGGAGCGCAGGATGCCGAGGCCGGTGCCGGGGACGGCGGTGAGCGCGTCGCTGTCCTTGAGCTCGTACTCGCGGTACCCGAGGAAGGTGAAGTGGTCGGCGGCGAGCCAGCGCAGCAGCTCGCGGGCCTCGTCGACCTCCTCGTCGGCGAGGTCGTCCAGCGGCTCACCGGGCAGGTCGTCGGCGATGCGCAGAGCGGCGTCGCGCATCTTCTCCCAGTCCTCGACGGTCTCCCGTACGTCGGACAGGACACGCAGCAGGTCGGCGGTGATCTGCTTCAGGTCGTCGCGGTCGGTCTCACGGTCGATCTCGACGTGGATCCAGGACTCGACGAGCGCGTCGTGCGGCAGCTCGGCCTTGTCCTCCTTGGCGCCCTTGGCGTTCTTACGGCCCTTCGGGCTCGGGCCGGCGCCGTTGACGTCGGTGAGGACCTCGATGAGCTTTCCGGTCACATCGCGGCGGACGATGATCTGCGGGTGGATCACGACATGGATGCCACGGCCCTGCCGGGACAGCTCATTGGTGACGGAGTCGACCAGGAACGGCATGTCGTCCGTGACGACCTCGACCACGGAGTGGCTGGACGTCCAGCCGTTCTCCTCGACGGTCGGGGTGTGCACCCGGACGTTCGCCGTGCCCTGGGGCCGGTTCTCGGCAAGCCGGTAGTGGGAGGAAGCCGCACCGAAGACATCGACCGGATCCCGGCCGCTGAGGTCCTCCGGAGCGGTGTGCAGGTAGTAGCGCTGGAGATAGGCGAGCAGGGTGCCCTCGCTCGGACGGTCCTCCCGCCCTGCCCCGGCATCCCTTCCGGCGACGTGCACCCGGGGGGTATGTCCCGGGCCACCGACACCACCGCCCGGGCTGTTGTCAGCTACCTCGGCGGCCCGTGCGAGCTGCTCGGCCTTGGCTTCGTCCAGCTTGGTCTGCATGTCCTCTGGCTCCTGTCGCGCGCCGTTGCGTGACGTAGGTGAAAAAGACGACGTACCGCCACGACACGGAGTATCCGGTCTGAGTCGACGCTATGCCGCAATGAGAGATACCCGAGACCATATTGGCCATTTTTGGCAGGCGGTCCGGGGTTCGGAGAGCGCGGATCGCCCGGGTGCTGTGGCACTCCGGGCGCAGGCCGGGGGCTTCGCTGCCCCCGAGGCGTATCGCGCTGATCACGGGACAAGGCTATCTCCCCTGCCCCCGTAGCCGTCATGAGCTGTATGTGTACAAAAGATGGGCCCTGACTTTGACACTTTGGACAGTCCGTCGCGCCGTCTTGGCGAACCGCGTCACGACCGGCAGGCTGTCCGGGTCGCACGGATCCGTCCCTCCGACACCCTTCGACGTGTGGGGAGCCCTGCCATGTCAGCGAAGATCCTGATCATCACCGGCGATGCCGCCGAGTCCCTGGAAGTCCTCTACCCGTACCAGCGGCTGCGCGAGGAGGGGTACGAGGTCGACATCGCGGCCCCCGAGCGCAAGACGCTGCGCTTCGTGGTCCACGATTTCGAACCCGGCTTCGACACGTACACGGAGAAGCCCGGCTACACCTGGCCCGCCGACCTCGCCTTCGCGGACGTCGACCCGGGCTCCTACGTGGCCCTGGTGATCCCGGGCGGCCGGGCCCCCGAGTACCTGCGCAACAACGCCGAGCTCCGCAAGATCGTCCAGGCGTTCTTCGACTCCGACCGGCCGGTCGCCCAGATCTGCCACGGCCCGCTGATCACCGCGGCCACCGGCGCCCTGTCGGGCCGCCGGGTCACTTCCTATCCCGCACTCGAACCGGACATGCGCACGGCCGGCGCCGTGTTCCACGACGTGGAGGCGGTCGTGGACGGAACGCTCGTCTCGTCCCGCGCCTGGCCTGACCACTCGGCCTGGATGCGCGAGTTCCTGAAGGTGCTCCGGACGACGGCCCCGCTGCCCTGACGGGCCGGGGCCTGGCGCCCCCGCTCAGCCCGTCATGTCCTCGGCCAGGGAGACCGCCTCGGCCAGGGTGTCCACCACGGGCACCCCGGCCGCCTCCAGGCTGGCCCTGCTGTGCGACCCCCCGGTGTACAGCACCGCCCTGGCGCCGACGTGCGCCGCGGCCACCGCGTCGTCCACCGCGTCGCCGATGACCACCGACCGCTCCGGGGATATCCCGCCGAGCGCCGCGAAGTGGCGCTCCATGTGCAGCGCCTTGCTGCCCCCGGACGGGCCGGTACGGCCGTCGACGCGCACGAAGTGGCGCTCGATGCCGTACCCCCGGACCACGGGCACCAGCTGTTCATGGCCGTACATGCTCAGGAGCGACTGGCTGCGCCCCGCCAGCCCCCACTGCGCGAGCAGCTCCTCGACGCCCTCGGTGAGCCCGCAGGCGACCCGCTGCTCGGTGTAGTGGCGGTGGAAGATGCCGTCCATCCGCTCCCACTCGGCCTCGGTGGGCAGCCGCCCGAGCAGCCGCTCGTAGAAGCGGGGAATCGGGACGCAGTACATCTCGCGGTACTGCTCCAGCGTGATCGGCGCGAGGTCGACCTCGGCGAACGCGGCGTTCGTCGCCCCGATGACGGCCTCGATGTCGTCGAGCAGCGTGCCGTTCCAGTCCCAGACCAGATGTGCGTGGTGATTCCCTGACGTCCCCATGCGAAGAACGTACCTGCCGGGTCGGACAGTCAGCCGATGAGGTTCGGGATCTCCTGGACCCCGAACCACAGCAGCTCATGGTCCTCGGCGCCGTCCACGGTGAACTGGGCGTCGTCGTCACCGAGGTCCGCGGCCCCCAGCACGGCCGCCGCAGCCGCCACGTCCTTCTCGGCGTCGTCGGCGTCCACGTGCACGGCGGCGGCCTTGGACAGCGCCACGGCGGCCCCGATCCGCACCTCGCCGAGCGACGCCCCGTCCAGGCTGTGGTCGGGGTCGGCGACCGCCGCCCCGTCCGGTACGTCGACGGCGACGACGACCCTGCGGCGGGGTTCGTCGGGGTTCCCGGCGATCATCCGCAGCGAGGCGGAGGCGGCCCTGTTGAGCGCCGCGTACTCCAGCTCCTCGATGTCGTCGGAGACGTACCACTCGCGCAGCGCCGGAGTCACCGCGTAGGCGGTCAGCGGACCGGGACCGACTTCGCCCGCCCTGTGCGCCGCTGCGAGACCGGAGAGGGTCAGGGGGACGTACACGCGCATGGCTGGCCGCTTTCGTAGTCGGAAACGTCCTCAGGATACGTGGGAGGTCCCCCGTTGGGGTCCTTGAGCGGCGCCCGTTCGTCCACCCCGCGACAGCCCCTCACCCTCGCCGCGCCCTTGCGGCACAGGCGCCGCCACCCGGATAGGTGATCTCCACGGGCCCGCGGACGGCCCGTTTCCCGGCTTGCGGCACCGCCCGCCTCCCCCGTAGAAGATCCGCAACAGAAGTTACCGCCCGGTAGTTCACCGGGCTCGGAACAGCACGGGGGCGATGAGCATGAGCACGGACAAGACCAGGCCCGCCGGACGACGCGACCAGCGGAGGCCCGGCACCGTACCCCCGCAACAGATCCGGCAACGGACCGCGCGGCACCCACGCCCGCACCAGTGGTTCGCCGAACGCCTGCTCGCGGTGCTCAGCGGACGGCGCCCGGTCCACTGGATGCTCGGGCACACGATCGGCGAGGCGTACGACCAGCTCGCCGAACTCGCGCCCAGCAGCCCCTTCGGCGCGGAGGGCGTCCGGCCGGTCCTGCGCCACTGCCACGGCGCCCAGCCGGCCACCGGAGTCGTCGAGGCGTTCGCGAGCATCGCCGAGGGCGACCGGGTCCGCGCCATGGCCTTCCGCCTGGAACGGGGCACCGACCTCCGCTGGCGCTGCGCGGCGGTGGAGTTGGGCGGCGAACGCGTCCCCGGCGCACGGACCGCCCCCTGCGGCGACTGAGGCGCAGCCCGCGTGTGCGGCAGCCCCACGACGCCCGCCGGAGCCCGGCGGAAGCGGCTGGGGCCGGACACCTCGAAGGTGTCCGGCCCCAGCCGTCCTACGGGCGCGGACGGCGCCTCAGCACCGCCCCGCCCTCAACGCCACGCGCTACTTCTTGCGACGACGGCCGCCACCACCGGTGCTGCCGCCCTTCTGCGCCTTGCGACGCTCGGCGCGCGTCATGCCGTCCGCCTCGGAGCGGGCACCGTCGCCATTGGCGAAGTCGCCCTCGACGACGCCGCCCTCCCCGTCCACGGTGGGGGCGGAGAAGTGCAGCCGGTCGGGCCGCTGCGGTGCGTCCAGGCCCTTGGCCCGGATCTCCGGACGGGGGGCCGCCACGGCGGGCGCACCCTCCTTGGACAGCGACAGCTCGGCCGCGTCCTGCACCGGGACCTCCTCGACCTGCTGCTCGACCTGGACCTCCAGGTTGAACAGGTAGCCGACGGACTCCTCCTTGATGCCCTCCATCATGGCGTTGAACATGTCGAAGCCCTCGCGCTGGTACTCGACCAGCGGGTCCTTCTGCGCCATGGCCCGGAGGCCGATGCCCTCCTGGAGATAGTCCATCTCGTAGAGGTGCTCACGCCACTTGCGGTCCAGGACGGACAGGACCACACGACGCTCGAGCTCACGCATGATGTCCGAGCCGAGCGTCTTCTCGCGCTCCTCGTACTGCTCGTGGATGTCGTCCTTGACCGACTCGGCGATGAACTCGGCGGTGACGCCGGCCAGATCCCCGGCGGCCTCCTCCAGCTCGGCGACCGTGACCTTCACCGGGTAGAGCTGCTTGAAGGCGCCCCACAGCCGGTCCAGGTCCCACTCCTCGGCGAAGCCCTCGGCGGTCTCCTGCCGGATGTAGTCGTCGATCGTGTCGTCCATGAAGTGGCGGATCTGGTCCTGGAGGTCCTCGCCCTCCAGGACGCGACGGCGCTCGCCGTAGATGACCTCGCGCTGCCGGTTGAGCACCTCGTCGTACTTCAGGACGTTCTTACGCGTCTCGAAGTTCTGCTGCTCGACCTGCGACTGCGCCGAGGCGATCGCACGCGTCACCATCTTGTTCTCGATCGGAACGTCGTCCGGCACGTTGGCCATCGACATCACGCGCTCGACCATCTGGGCCTTGAACAGGCGCATCAGGTCATCGCCCAGCGACAGGTAGAAGCGGGACTCGCCCGGGTCGCCCTGACGGCCGGAACGACCGCGCAGCTGGTTGTCGATACGGCGCGACTCGTGCCGCTCCGTACCGAGCACGTACAGCCCGCCGAGCTCCTTGACCTCTTCGAACTCCGCCTTCACCGCGAGTTCGGCCTTCTCCAGCGCCGCGGGCAGCGCAGCCGCCCACTCCTCGACGTGCTCGACCGGGTCGAGCCCGCGCTGACGCAGCTCCGCCTCGGCGAGGTCGTCCGGGTTGCCGCCGAGCTTGATGTCCGTGCCTCGGCCGGCCATGTTCGTGGCGACCGTGACCGCGCCCTTGCGGCCGGCCTGGGCGACGATCGTCGCCTCACGGTCGTGCTGCTTGGCGTTGAGGACCTCGTGCTGGACTCCGCGCTTGGAGAGCTGCTGCGAGAGGTACTCGGACTTCTCGACCGAGGTGGTGCCGACCAGGATCGGCTGGCCCTTCTCGTGCTTCTCGGCGATGTCGTCGACGACGGCGGCGAACTTCGCGACCTCGGTGCGGTAGATCAGGTCCGACTGGTCCGCCCGGACCATCGGGCGGTTCGTCGGGATCGGCACGACGCCCAGCTTGTAGATCTGGTGGAACTCGGCGGCCTCGGTCATCGCCGTACCGGTCATGCCGGAGAGCTTGCCGTAGAGGCGGAAGAAGTTCTGGAGGGTGATCGTGGCGAGCGTCTGATTCTCGTCCTTGATGTCCACCCCTTCCTTCGCCTCGATCGCCTGGTGCATGCCCTCGTTGTAGCGGCGGCCGGCGAGGATACGGCCGGTGTGCTCGTCGACGATCATGACTTCGCCGTCGATGACGACGTAGTCCTTGTCCTTCTTGAAGAGTTCCTTGGCCTTGATCGCGTTGTTGAGGTACCCGACGAGCGGGGTGTTCACCGACTCGTAGAGGTTGTCGATACCGAGCCAGTCCTCGACCTTCGCGACACCGGGCTCGTGGATCGCCACGGTGCGCTTCTTCTCGTCGACCTCGTAGTCGCCGGTCTCCTCGATGCCCTTCAGCGGGTTGCCGGCCTCACCCTTGGTGAGCCGGGTCACCAGCTTGGCGAAGTCGCCGTACCACTTGGTGGCCTGGTCGGCCGGGCCGGAGATGATCAGCGGCGTACGGGCCTCGTCGACGAGGATCGAGTCGACCTCGTCGACCACGGCGAAGTTGTGGCCGCGCTGGACGAGCTCCTCCTGCGACCACGCCATGTTGTCGCGGAGGTAGTCGAAACCGAACTCGTTGTTCGTGCCGTACGTGATGTCGCAGGCGTACTGCTCGCGGCGCTGGGCCGGAGTCATGTTGGCGACGATGCAGCCGACGGACAGGCCCAGGAACTTGTGGACCCGGCCCATCATCTCGGAGTCACGCTCGGCCAGGTAGTCATTGACCGTGATCAGATGAACACCCTTGCCGGAGAGCGCGTTGAGATACGCGGGCAGGGTACCGACGAGGGTCTTGCCCTCACCGGTCTTCATCTCGGCGACGTACCCCAGGTGCAGGGCGGCGCCGCCCATCATCTGAACGTCGTAGTGGCGCTGTCCGAGGACGCGCTTGGCCGCCTCGCGGACGGTCGCGAACGCTTCGGGAAGCAGGTCGTCCAGGCTCTCGCCGTCCGCGTACCGTTCCTTGTACTCGTCGGTGAGCGCCCGCAGCTCGGCGTCGGAGAGGTTGACGAAGTCCTCTTCGATGGAGCTGACCTGGTCCGCGATGCGGTGCAGTTTGCGCAGGATCTTGCCTTCGCCTGCACGCATGAGCTTGTTGAAGACGGACACTGAGGCTGGTCTCCTTGCCGGTCGGGCCTGGCACTGGGTCGTGTAATGGACTCTGGCGCGGGCACGGCAGGTGGGCCCCACCGCAACGGCCATCGTAAGCGAGGACCCCACCGCGTCGGGAGGGCTGCTGCCGCGTGGACCTCGCCGCACCCTTCCAGGACAACGGACGGAAGGGCCCGAAGGTGCCGGGATGCGTCAAAAGTGCTCGCGCCGAGGGCCTCGCCTCACCACAATCTCTCCATGGAGCCGATCACTCTCACCACCGAACGCCTCTTCCTGCGCCCCTTCGCACCGGACGACGCGGAGGGCGTGTACGCGGCCTGCCAGGACCATGACATCCAACGCTGGACGGTGGTCCCCTCCCCGTACGCGAGAGCGGACGCGGAGATCTTCACGGCCGCGCTGTCGCCCAGGGGCTGGCAGGACGACTCGATGTACAACTTCGCGGTGGTGCTGCGGGACGGCGGCGGGCTCGTCGGCGCCCTCGGCATCAACCACCGCGTCCTGCCCGGGACGTACGAAGTGGGCTTCTGGACCGGCAAGGAGCACCGGGGCCGCGGCTACATGACGGAGGCGGTGCTCGCGTCCGCCCACTGGTCGTTCACCTCGCTCGGCGCGGACCGGCTGGAGTGGCGGGCCGAGGTCGGCAACACCCCGTCGCGGTCGGTCGCCCGCCGGGCCGGCTTCCGCATGGAGGGCGAACAGCGGTCGGCGCTGCTCAACAAGGGGGTGCGCCGCGATGTCTGGATGGGCTCGCTGCTCCCGTCCGACCTGGGGCTGCCCGGCACCCACCCGTACGTGCCGACGAGCCGCTGAGCACCGGTGCGGGACGGTTTCCCCCAGACCCCGTTTCCGACGGCCGGGCCCGGGTGTCAGTGCCCCGTTCTAGGGTTCGGTACATGACGCCCGTGCCGCTTCCCGCCGTGGAACTCTCCGCCGACCAGGCCCGCCGGATCGCCCTGCGCGCACAGGGCTTCCTGGGAGCCCCGGACCGCCGGGCCGGGGTGCCCGGGGTGCTCCGCCACCTCGGAGCCGTCCAGCTGGACACCATCTCCGTGCTGGCCAGGTCGCACGAGCTCGTTCCGTACGCACGTCTCGGCGCCGTCGACCGTCGCACGGTCGAGGAGGCGTACTGGTCGGGAGGGCGCTCCTTCGAGTACTGGTCGCATGCGGCCTGCATCCTGCCGGTCGAGGAGTGGCCGCACTTCGCCTTCCGCCGCCGCGCCTACCGCTCCCGCCCGCACTGGCACCACGACCTGCCCGACGGGGCGTACGAGACGGTGATCAAGCAACTGCGCACCGAGGGCCCGCTGACCGCCACGGAACTCGGCGGCGCGAAGAACGGCGGCGAGTGGTGGGACTGGTCGGCCTCGAAGGTGGCCGTCGAACGGGCGTTGATGTACGGCGAGGTGGTCTGCACGGAGCGGCGCGGCTGGAAGCGGGTCTACGACCTCGCCGAGCGCGCCGTCCCGGACGCCGTGCTCCACGACGATCTCGACGACGCGGAGTGCCACCGCAGGCTGGTCGCTCTGGCGGGCCGGTCGCTGGGGGTCGGTACCCGGGCCGACATCGCGGACTACCACCGCCTCAAGGGCGAGCAGTTCGACGCGGTGGTGGCGGACTCGGGACTGGTGCCGGTGTCGGTCGAGGGATGGGCCAAGCCGGCCTGGGCGGACCCGGAGGCCCTGGCGTCGGAGCCGCGCGGACGGCACCGCACGACGCTGCTCTCACCCTTCGACTCGCTGATCTGGGAGCGGGCGCGCACGGAGCGGATCTTCGGCTTCACCCACCGCCTGGAGGCGTACGTCCCCAAGCAGAAGCGGGTCCACGGGTACTTCGCGATGCCTCTGCTGGCCGGGGGCAGGCTCCAGGGCCGGGTCGACCCCGCCCGTGAAGGCACCACACTGGTCGCCCGGCAGGTGTCGCTCCTGAGCCGGAAGGCCGTGACACCGATGGCCGAGGCCCTGGTGGAAGCGGCGTCCTGGGTCGGCTGCACGAACGTCCGGCTGGACCGCGTGGACACCCCGGAACTGCGCGAGCCGCTCATGGCGGAAATCGCCCGCGCTCTGACCTGAGGGCATTCCGGCCCGAGGGGTTCTCATGGCGCTCCCCGGGCCCGGCGGGTCACTCGCCCGATGTCATCTGATTTCGAGGATCTTCTCCCGCATGGCATAGACCACGGCTTCCATCCGGGAGTGGAGCTGCAGCTTCTCCAGAATATTGCGGACGTGGTTCTTCACCGTGTTCTCGGAAATGAACAGCTCCTTCGCGATATCGCGATTGTTCATGCCCGTAGCAACGAGTTTGAGGACTTCGAGCTCGCGTTCGGTGAGACGCGGCGCCGGGACGAGCCTGCGCTCATCGGTGCGCTGGATCATCGATTTGAACTCGGTCAGCAGTTTGGACGCCATCGACGGGCTGATCTGGGACTGTCCGTCGGCTACCGCGCGAATCGCCGTGGCCACCTCGTCGGTGGAGATCTCCTTGAGGAGATATCCGGTGGCACCCGCCTTGATCGCGTCGTAGAGGTCGGCCTCCTCGTCGCTGATCGTCAGCATGATGATCTTCGCGCTGGGGGCCACTTCCTTGATCGAGGTACATGCCTCGATGCCGCCGCGCTTGGGCATCCGCACGTCCATCAGCACGATGTCGGGCAGCAGGTCGGCCGCCTTGTCCACGGCCTCCGCCCCGTCACCCGCCTCGCCGACGACCTGGATGTCCTCCTCCTGCGCGAGGACGATCTCCAGACCTCTGCGGAAGAGCGCGTGGTCATCGACCACGAGAACCCGAATGGGCTCCTTGCGGGAGCCACTGTCGGTGTCCGCGTCCGCGCCGGTATCCGAACCGGCGGCATGGTCGGCGTCATTCGCATCGCGCACGGGCCCGAAGGTGTTCGCCATCGTTCCTCCCCCTGAAGGCCACGGCCTGTAGTCCACAAGCTGTCCGCCAACGGCAGCTCGTGGAGCACCGATTGGCCTGGGCCGCCATGCTTTCATGCCTGGACGCCGGAGCGGTGATCCAGTTGTCGCACGCGGGTGCCCCTGGGGGCGCACAAGCGCTCCAGGGGCACCACGAAGGTGTGGCGTCAGCCGCCGAGCGCACCGCCCGCGCCGCCTGCTTCATCGGCGGCGAGCGGGTCCGTCACGAGGCGGATGACACCGTAGTCGTAGGCATGTCGCCGGTAGACGACACTGGGTTCCTTGCTCTCCGAGTCGACGAACAAGTAGAAGTCGTGCCCGACCAGTTCCATCTCGTAGAGCGCCTGGTCGAGCGCCATGGGGGCCGCGACGTGCGTCTTCTCGCGCATCACCAGCGGTCCTTCACCCTGTACCTCGAGCGAACCGATCTTGGTGGTGGGCACACCGCCCGTCGACGTCTCGTCGGCGACCAGCTCGCCGTTCCCGTTGAACGAGGCGGCGCCCGGCACCACTTCTCCGACCTCGGCGGCAGTCAGCCGGCCCGTTCCGCGGCGGCTGTAGCGCTTGTCGTGCTGCTTGCGCAGCCGCGCCTCCAGCTTGCCGGTGGCCAGGTCCAGCGCTGCGTACGGATCGCCCGCGGCTGCTTCCGCCCGGATGACAGGACCGCGTGAGCGGAGCGTGATCTCCACCCGGTCCGAACGGTCGGCCTGACGGGGGTTCGACTCCTTGGACACCTCGACGTCCAGGCTGATCACCTTGCCGTCGAAATTCTGGATCTTGTCCAGCTTCAACTTCTCGGCCACGTGCTTGCGGAACCGCTCGGGCACCTCGGTCTTGCGGCCCTTGACGACGATGTCCACGCAGAACTCCGTTCCCGGATCGCTCCGCTTCGGCGGCGGAGCATTTCCCTTTTGCACCAGACTCCGGTGATCGCCGGAGCCTCGGACTCGGTGGCTTTCACCCCCTCCTCCCCCTCCGGCAAGGTCTCCACCCCACCGATTCCAGCGTTTCTGGACTACCGATGGGTCACCTGCCCGAAACCTGGTGGTGCATTCGTCGAGGTCTGGCATTCACCATTCCTCACAACCGAACATAGCCTGCTCGGCAGGGTGTCGGCACCCGCTACTCGCGCGTACCTCCGTTCAGGTCTCTTTGACCACTCACTACCAGCAACGATGCAAGTTCTCTGTCAGTTCCGGTTTATTTCGAAAGCGGACGGAGAGGCTGAGACAACCGCAGCTCGCAGGGCATGTGGCCCTGTGTCCTTCCAGCGTGCACCGGCATGCGCCCGGGCGCCCGCGCGGACGGCGCGCGCCGCCTCGGCAAGCGAGGCGCCCGTCGTCATGAGGTCGTCGACCAGCACCACCCCGCCGCCCGCGAGAAGACGTCCGGCACCGCCCGCCACCTCGAGCGCTCCGGCCAGATTCGCGCGCCGCGCCCCGGCTCCGAGCCCCGACTGATCCGCCACGGCACGCCGCTGCCGCAGCGCCCCGAGTACGCGGGCGGGCACCCCCGTACGCCGCAGCTCCGCCGCGGCGGCCAGGGAGATACGACGTGCCGGGTCATGCCCTCGCGCGGCGGTGGAACGCCGCGCCGACGGGATCGGTACGAGCAGCAGTGGGCCGGCGCCGCCGGGATGCCCCGCCCCGGCCCGCACGGCGCCCGCCAGGGCGCTTCCGAGTGCTGCGGCATGCCCCAGTGCACCCCGCTCCTTATGGGCCAGGAGCACCGCCCGTACCGCGTTCTCGTAGGGGGCGGCGGCACGGACCACCGGCAGTCCGGCGGGCTCCGGCGTGGGTCTCACCCGACGCGGCGTCGTACCGAGCAGCGCGGCCCGGCACTCCTCGCACAGGTCGGTCCGGGGCCTGCCGCAACCTCCACAGGCCACCGGCAGGACCAGTCCGGTGAATTCCCTCCACCATCCCTGCATAACCACACTCTGCGGGGACGCCCGAAAGCCGTCCACCCCTGTGGACAACTTCCGGACCGCGTCAGCCCGGGTAGACCAGGGACGAGCCCGCCTTGAGCACCGTCTGCCAGTTGTCGCCCGGCGACAGCTTCACGATTCCGTCGCCCTCGGTCTCCGCCATCAGGGGAAGCTGTTCGTCGTCAGCCGCCGCCACCGCCGTCACCTGGTTCACCCCGGGCAGCACACCGGAGGACGACGTCGAACCGTCCGCCTGCACGTAGCGCACCTGCTGCACGCCGCCCTCCTCCTTGCCGACCACCACGAGGCGGCTGCGGCCGGACCAGGAAACCGCCGACACGTCCGTAAGCTGCGGTGCGGCCTGGCGCAGATCCTCGACCGAGACCTGCGGCTGCTCGTCGGAGCCCTGTCGCTCCACCCGCCCGATCTTCAGCGTGGTGTGCCCGTCCTTGAACAGCAGCAGAGCGATCCGCACACCGTCGGCCGACATCCGCAGGGCCTCGATCCGCCCGCCGTTCAGGCTGGGGACCGTGACCTCCTGAGGCGTGCCCTTACCGCCCACCAGGCGCAGCAGCCTGGGGCTCGCCGGGTTACGGTCGGCCACCCAGAGGTCGCCGCGGCCGTCCCAGCTCGGGGCCGAGAGCCGGTCCTCGGCCTTCCTCGCAGTGCTGGTCACCACGGGCGGGGCGAGTTCGCCGTCCGGGACCAGGGAAGAGACGTACAGATTCTGATGGTTGGCGGAGATGCCCGCCGCCAACTGCTCGTCGCGCGCCACCCCGACCGTGCTCATCGGCACCGGCCCGTTGCCGAGCGGACCGGCCACGGGCTCGGGTTCGCCGGTGCCCTTGGTGCTGCCCGGTATCCGTTCCACATGCCCCTTGGCATCGACGAAGTACTGGCTGTCGGGCGTACCGCCACCGCTGTCGGGGGAGAATTCCGCCGCCTCGTCCGACCCCAGCGAACACAGCCGGCCCTTGTCGCTCCGGAGCTCCACCTGCTCGACGCGAGCCGACGTCAGGTCCCGCAAGGTGAAGAAGACCTGGGCGGCCATCATCCGGCAGGCCGTCCGGCCGACCTTGTCCGCCTTCTTGTTGAGCGGCACCCTCAGCACGTTCTGGTCGTCGGGCGCCAGGGAGATGACGCCCTTCTTCAGCGCCGTACCGGTGGGGAAGCGGGAATCGGCCACGGGCCGCAGCCAGTTCGTCGGCCCCTCCAGCAGGGTCCGGACGGTCTGCGTGGCGGTGTCCATCCGGGTGACGGGGTCCGTCCGGGTCCGTACGTAGACGGGGTCGGCCACCAGGGTGGACCGCCCGTTCGTCCGCCCCGTGGCGAAGTAGTACTTGTTCACGGACCGGTAGAGGCGCTTGAAGTCGGACTGCCCGAGCACCAGGCCGTCCGGCACGATGTCGATGCGCCACTCCAGCTTGCCGTCGGGCCCCTTCTCCCGCACCAGATGGAGGCTCTGGGAGTAGTCGGTGGGCGCCAGCGGCTGATAGGAGCTCTGCGCGTCCACCGCGGCGACCTGGTCACCGGTCAGCGTGTAGACGCCCTCGGTGCGCTTCCGGTCCTTGTCGTGGAGCGAGGGGCCGGTCCTGTTGGGCGCCTTGGCCAGCACCGTGGTGCCCGCGTTCGGCTTCCAGGTGCCGGCCGCTGCCTCGGTCAGGTACTTGCGGGTCGTCATGAAGGCGGGGTCGTCACTGGTCATCGACTCCAGGAAGCCGTCGACCACCTCGGTGGGCGTGGCGCCCTCCCGGGGCGGCACGGCGTACACCTGCACCTGGGAGTCGCCGGGCTGCGAGGCGTCGACGGCCTTGACGTCCCCGGTGACGGGCATGGAGGCGCACCCGACGAGCACCACGACGCCGCAGCAGAGCAGCGCGGACATCCGCACCGCGCGTCCATGGCCGCCCTGAAGACGGTCAGTGTCCACGAGTCGTGTCCTCCTGGTCCGGATCCTGCACTTCGTAGTCGGCGCCGCCGCCCGGCCGGTCCCCGGCCTGACGCGCCACCACACGTGCGCCGTTGCCCGGCAGTGCGGCCGGATGGACGGATGCAGGTGCCATCCGCGGCGCCACCGGGGCGCGCGCGGGCACGGCCAGCTGCGAACGCTCCATGGAGCCCGGCTGGTTCGGTACGGCCATCAGCCGGTGATCGCTCACGGTCGCCGGGCCTGCCTCGGCGCGCTCCCGTTCCTCCCGGTTGCGCCGGGAGTCCTCGGGCTCCAGCGGTATGGGCGAACCGCGCAGCGGCTCGTCCGCCGTACGGGGCAGGGTGAGCCGGAACTGCGAACCGCCGCCGGGCTCGCCCCACGCCTGGAGCCAGCCACCGTGCAGCCGGGCGTCCTCGACGGCGATCGAGAGCCCGAGACCGGTACCGCCGGTCGTACGGGCCCGGGCCGGGTCGGCCCGCCAGAAACGGTTGAAGACCCGGGTCGCCTCGCCCGGCTTGAGTCCCACGCCGTAGTCGCGTACGGCCACGGCCACGGCGCCCTGCGCCACACCGAGCCGTACGACGACGTCCCGTCCCTCGCCGTGCTCGACGGCGTTGACCACGAGGTTGCGCAGCACCCGCTCGACCCGGCGGGCGTCGGCCTCCGCGATCACCGGCTGTTCGTCACCGACGACCCGGATACGGGTGCCCTTGCGCTCGGCCAGCGGTTCGGCGCCACCGATCACCCGGCGTACGACGGTCCGCAGGTCTATCGGTTCGGCCTCCAGCGCCGCGGCGCCCGCGTCGAACCGGCTGATCTCCAGCAGATCGGAGAGCAGCGACTCGAAACGGTCCAGCTGGTCCCCGAGCAGTTCGGCCGAGCGGGACGTGATGGGGTCGAAGTCGGCGCGTGCCTCATGGATGACATCGGCTGCCATCCGGACGGTGGTCAGCGGCGTCCTCAGTTCGTGCGAGACGTCCGAGACGAACCGCCGCTGCATGCGGGAGAGCTCCTCCAGCTGCTGGATCTTCAGTTGAAGGTTCTGCGCCATCTTGTTGAAGGCTTCACCGAGCCTGGCGATGTCGTCCTCGCCGGTGACCTTCATCCGCTCCTGGAGCCTGCCCGCGGAGAGCCGCTCGGCGATGCCGGCCGCCATCCGTACAGGTGTGACGACCTGGCGCACCACGAACCAGGCGATCGCCCCGAGCAGTACCACGACGAACAGCCCGGCGGTCGCCAGGGTCGTCATGACCAGACTGAGGGACTTCTCCTCCTGCGTCAGCGGGAAGAGGTAGTACAGCTCGTAGGGATTGTGGTCGATGTCGTAGAGCCGCTTGCCCACGACCAGCCCGGGCTGCGACTCCTTTCCGTACGAGTAACGGATCACGGAGTACGTCTGGAACGCCCCGGGCCCCTTGTCCACGTCCTCCCGCAGGCGCTGCGGGATGCTGGACGCCTCCACACTGCCCGAACCACGCGGCGCGCGGCTGGTCGCGCCCTCGTCCACGGAGTCGGCGCTGAGCGCGACCACGTTGAAGGCGTTCTTGCCGCCACTGGCGAGCTGGTCGACGAGCTCCGTGCGCCAGGACGTGTTGGCCGTGACGCCGTCCGCACCGTCCTCGCCCCGGCCACCCGGGACGAGCGGTTCGTTCGCCTTCTCCTGGGCAGCGGCGAAACCACCGGCGGCCTGGGTCTGAGCGGCCTGGCCCTTCGCGTCGAGCAGGCCGTTGCGGACCTGCCCGATCACGACGAAGCCCAGCAGGAGCACCACGCCGATGGACATCAGCAGGGTGCCGGCGACGACGCGGAGCTGAAGATTGCGCCGCCACAGCCGCACAGCGGGCAGCAGCGGACGCCGCACCCAGCGCATCAGCAACCGGGGCACGGGACCGCCCGGCGCCCGGTCCTGGAACAACCGGCCGCCCTGCAGTACGCGGCCCATCCGAGAAAACTTCCGTCCCGGACCGGCAGCCCGCTCCGTACGGACTCCCGGCTCCCCGGGCTTCGGAGCAGTGCTGCCCTGGGTCATATCAGCTCGGTCCGGCCTTGTAACCGACGCCGCGGACGGTCACCACGATTTCCGGCCGCTCCGGGTCCTTCTCGACCTTGGAGCGGAGCCGCTGGACATGAACGTTCACCAGACGGGTATCGGCGGCATGGCGGTAACCCCATACCTGCTCGAGCAGCACCTCACGGGTGAAGACCTGCCACGGCTTACGGGCGAGCGCGACCAGCAGGTCGAACTCCAGCGGGGTCAGCGCGATGGACTGGCCCTCCCGCTTCACCGAGTGACCGGCCACGTCGATGACCAGGTCACCGATGGCCAGCTGTTCCGGCGCAGGCTCTTCGGACCTCCGCAAACGCGCCCTGATCCGGGCAACCAACTCCTTCGGTTTGAACGGCTTGACGATGTAGTCGTCGGCCCCGGATTCCAGGCCAACCACCACATCGACCGTGTCGCTCTTGGCAGTGAGCATGACGATCGGCACACCGGACTCGGCCCTGATCAGCCTGCAGACCTCGATGCCGTCCCGACCGGGCAGCATGAGATCCAGCAGAACCAGGTCCGGCTTTGCCTCACGAAATGCAGCAAGTGCCTTGTCACCGTCCGCTACGAACGACGGCTCGAAACCTTCTCCACGCAGCACAATGCCGAGCATCTCGGCCAGTGCGGTGTCGTCGTCGACGACAAGGACGCGTCCCTTCATAAACGACATCATCCCATTAGCTAATCGTTACCTGCGATGACCTGGCACACAGCTCTGCCAGTCCGACCCCCGTGACCGGGGAAATTACGCCCTCCTCCGTGACGATCGCCGTGACCAGTTCCGGCGGCGTGATGTCGAATGCGGGGTTGTACGCCGGTGTCCCCAGCGGGGCAACGGGCGATCCGCCCGCATCTCCGACCGGTGACACCGACTGCGGCGATGTGAGCTCCGTCACTTCTCGGCCGGGGCGCTGTTCCACAATGATCGCTTCCCCGTCCGCTGTGTCCAGATCGACGGTCGTGATCGGGGCGACGACGATGAACGGCACATGGTGGTACTTGGCGAGCACCGCCAACGGATAACTCCCGACCTTGTTCGCCACCGAACCGTCCGCGGCGATACGGTCCGCCCCGATAAGTACGGCATCCACCTCACCCGCGGCAAACAGCGAACCCGCCGCGTTGTCCGTGAGCAAGCTGTACGCCATCCCATTCCGGGCCGCTTCATAGGCGGTGAGCCGGGCACCCTGGAGCAGCGGACGCGTCTCGTCCACCCACAGCCGCCTCAGCCGGCCCGCCCGGTGCGCGTGGAGAGCCACCGCGAAGGCCGTGCCCTCGCCCCCCGAGACGAGCGCCCCGGTGTTGCAATGGGTGAGGAGCTGGTGACCCCCGCCGGGCAGCAGCTCCTCCAGGAGCGCCAGACCGAACCGCGCCATACGGCCGCTGGCCGCCGCGTCCTCCTGGTGGAGCGCCTTGGCCTCGGCAAGTGCCGCCCCGGCCGCCTGCTCCGCGCCCAGGCCCTTCTCGAGGGCCGCCCAGTACACCTGAGCCACCCGCCGCACCCCGTACCCGAGGTTCACAGCGGTGGGCCGCGCCTGCTCCAGCAGGACCGTCGCCTCGGCCACGTCATAGCCACGGGCCGCGGCGAGCGCCACCCCGTATCCCCCGGCAATACCCAGGAGGGGAGCCCCCCGGACAGCCAGGGTCTGGATGGCCCGCACGAGCGCGGGCACGTCGGTACAGACCAGCTCGATTTCCTCGACCGGCAGTCGTGTCTGGTCGAGGAGCACCAGCACGGGACCTTCCGGAAGCTCGTCCCAGCGGAGTACGGAGAGCGCGGGAGGCTCGATGCCCACCGGCGATTGCGCGTCCTGATCAGCCATCTGCCCAGTCTGCCCGGTGAGGCGTCCACAAATGAAGGCGCAAAGGAGATAGAGCGCCCGGCCCGCACCGCAGCGCCGCGTGGCACGATGGCTGCCAACCTGCCGCCCCGATGAGCGGACGGGATCGTGAAGGAGCGAGAATGAACGACTCTCCGGGCTGGGCCTCGCCCGGATCTGCCCCCTCCGACGGCCAGGAGACGGGAATCCCCCGGCCCTCCGAACCCGTGGACGCAAGCAGCCCTGCACCCCAGTGGTCTCCTGCGCAGCCGCCGCCCGGGCAGTGGTCCCCACCGAGCACGTCCGGCACCGGCCCCGGAGCGCCCCCGCCGGCCCCCGGCTGGGGCGGCGCCCCCCAGGGTCCCGGATGGGGCCGCGCGCCCATGGCGGCGAAGCCCGGTGTCATCCCGCTCCGCCCGCTGGGCGTCGGCGAGATCCTCGACGGCGCGGTGTCCACGATGCGCGCCCACTGGCGCACGGTGCTGGGCGTCAGCCTCACCGTCGCGGTGATCGCACAGGTCGCCATCATTCTCATCCAGCGCTACCTGCTGCCCGACCCGGTGTCGGTCGACCCGAACGCCGTCGGTGCCGAGGCCCTGCGCCAGGCCGCGGACTCCATGCAGTCCACACTGCTCTCCAGCGCCCCGGCCACGCTCATCTCGATGATCGCCACCCTGATCACCACTGCGGTACTCACCGTGGTGATCAGCCGCTCCGTCCTGGGCCGTACCGCCACGCTCTCCGACGCCTGGGCCGAGGCCCGTCCCAGGCTCCCTCAGCTGCTCGGACTGACGCTGCTGCTCAGCCTGATGAGCGCCGCGATCATGACCGTGGGCCTGCTCCCCGGCATGCTGCTGGGCTCCACCGCCGGGGTCCTCCTGGCCGTGTTCGGCTTCGGCGCCGCCCTGGTCGTCGTTCTCTGGCTGATGGTGCGCTTCACGCTCGCCGCTCCGGCGCTGATGCTGGAACGGCAGTCGATCCTCACCTCGATGCGCCGGTCCGCGAAGCTCGTCCGCGGTGCCTGGTGGCGCACCTTCGGCATCCTGGCACTCACCTACCTTCTGGTCATCGTCGTCGCGCTGATCATCGGCATCCCCTTCGCGATCATCGCGATCGGCGTCGACAGCGGCGGACTCGGTGACCTGATGAACGGCGACGCCTCCGAATTCGGCTGGCCGTTCCTCGTCGTCTCGGGCATCGGCGAAGTGATCGTCTCGACGCTCACCTACCCCTTCACCGCAGGCGTGATGGCACTCCTCTACGTCGATCAGCGCATCCGCCGCGAAGCCCTCGACCTCGACCTCGCACGGGCCGCGAACGTGCCGGGCTACGAGACTCCCAGGAGCTGATGCAGTGTCGGGGGCGGGGGTCACCACATCAATACGGCGATTCATCGGAGCGGACGACATACCCGTGGACACTCCACGGGTCCCCGCCCGCGAGGCGGCAGAGGACGAACTGTCCAAGCCGATGTACCACGAGAATGATCCGAATCTCCTCCAGCGCGGACTCAACCGCTTCTGGGAATGGCTCGGCAGTCTCTTCGACAGCGTCGGCGACGGCGCACCGGGCGGGCCGCTCGGAGTCGTCGCACTCGTACTGATCGTCGTCGGCCTGGCCGTCGCCCTGTGGTGGCGGCTGGGCACCCCCCAACGCACCGTCCGGTCGGCCGACGCCCTCTTCGGCACCAGCACCCGCAGCGCGGACACGCACCGCACCGCGGCCGAGACGCACGCCGACGCCGGCCGCTGGACCGAAGCGGTCCAGGAACGCATGCGCGCCGTCGTCCGGACCCTGGAGGAGCGCGCACTGCTCGATCCGCGCCCGGGCCGCACCGCGGACGAGGCCGCCGCCGAAGCGGGCCGCCCCCTCCCCCAGCACGCCGTCCGCCTCCGCGCCGCAGCCAGAGTCTTCGACGACGTGACGTACGGGGGCCGCACCGCGGACGAGCAGGCATACGTCACCCTGCGCACCCTCGACCTGGACCTCATGGCCGCCAAGCCGGTACTGGCCGGCACGGCCCGGGGAGCCGACGCATGACGGAGACGACCACCACTTCCCCCACCACGACCCCCTCCACCTCGGCGTCCCCCACCGCGCTCCAGGTCTGGAACCGCACCCGTGGGCTGATGATCGCCCTGCTCATCCTGGTCGTGGCCGGCATCACCCTCGCCGCTGTGCGGTCCGGCGACCACCACGGTCGCCTCGATCCCCGATCCGCCGACCCCCAGGGCAGCCGAGCCGTCGCCGAACTCCTCAAGCGGAGCGGCGTCTCCGTCGACATCGTCACCACCCTCGACGAGGCCACCGCGGCAGCAGGCCCCGACACGACCCTTCTCGTCACCGCACCCAATCTGCTGACCACGTTCCAGCAGCGCCGACTCCACGCGGCCACCACCGGCTCCGCAGGACGCACCGTCCTGCTCGCCGCCGACGCCCTGTCCCTGCAGGCCCTCGCCCCGGGTGTACGAGCCGAGTCCCCCCGCCCCGTGACGGCAAGGGCCCCGCGATGCGAACTCCCCGCCGCCCGCGACGCGGGCAAGGCCGACACAGGCGGTATCCGCTACACGGCGGGCACTCTCAGCACCACCTCCTGCTACCTGAGCGACGGTCTCCCCACCCTCCTCGTCATCGAGGAACGGCGCACCGGCGACACCGTCCTGCTCGGCTCCCCCGACCTGCTCCACAACAACCGCCTCGACCAGGAGGGCAATGCCTCCCTGGCCCTGCAACTCCTCGGTTCCCGCCCGCATCTCGTCTGGTACCTCCCCTCACTCGCTGATCCCTCCGCCACCGAAGCCGACACGGAACGCGGCGACCGGGCCACCGACTCAAGCGACTCGGCGAGCTTCACGGACCTGATCCCCTCCGGCTGGCTGTGGGGCACCCTGCAACTCGCCCTCGCCGCCGTACTCGCAGCCATCTGGCGCGCACGGCGCCTGGGCCCCCTCGTCACCGAACGGCTTCCCGTCGCCATCCGGGCCTCCGAGACGACGGAGGGCCGCGCCCGTCTGTACCGCCGGGCCAACGCCCGCGACCGAGCCGCCGCCTCTCTGCGCTCCGCCGCCCGGGCCCACATCGCACCGCTCGTCGGAGTGTCCCCCCGCGACGCGCACTCCCCCGACGTCCTCCTCCCCGCGATCTCCGCGCGCGTCACCGACTCAGGCGGCGACCTCAACGCCCTGCTCTTCGGTCCCGAGCCCGCAGATGACGCCGCTCTTGTCCTCCTGACCGACCAACTCGACGCCCTCGAAAGAGAGGTACGCACTTCATGAGCGCCCCGACCCCCGAGTCCACGGAGCCCAAGGAGACCGCCTGGGCCCCTGCGGCCCCCGTGGAATCCGACAGCGCCCGCGCGTCCTTGGAAGCCCTGCGTTCCGAGATCGCCAAGGCCGTGGTCGGCCAGGACCCGGCCGTCACCGGCCTCGTCGTCGCGCTGCTCTGCCGGGGTCACGTCCTGCTCGAAGGGGTCCCCGGCGTGGCCAAGACCCTCCTGGTCCGAGCCCTCGCCGCGTCACTCGAACTCGACACCAAGCGCGTCCAGTTCACTCCCGACCTGATGCCGAGCGACGTGACCGGATCCCTCGTCTACGACGCGCGCACGGCCGAGTTCTCCTTCCAGCCCGGCCCGGTCTTCACGAATCTTCTGCTCGCCGACGAGATCAACCGCACGCCTCCCAAGACGCAGTCGTCCCTCCTGGAAGCCATGGAGGAACGCCAGGTCACCGTCGACGGAACCCCGCGCCCCCTGCCCGACCCCTTCCTGGTGGCCGCGACCCAGAACCCGGTCGAGTACGAGGGCACCTACCCCCTCCCCGAGGCCCAACTGGACCGCTTCCTCCTCAAGCTGACGGTTCCCCTTCCGTCGCGCGAGGACGAGATCAGCGTCCTCACCCGCCATGCGGACGGCTTCAACCCCCGCGACCTGAAGGCGGCGGGCATCCGCCCCGTCGCGACTCCGGCCGACCTGGAGGCCGCCCGCTCGGCTGTCACGAAGACCAAGGTCTCCCCTGAGATCGCCGGCTATGTCGTGGATATCTGCCGTGCCACGCGTGAGTCCCCCTCGCTCGCCCTCGGCGCCTCCCCCCGAGGCGCCACAGCTCTGCTCTCCACCGCCCGCGCCTGGGCCTGGCTCACCGGCCGCGACTACGTCATACCCGACGACGTAAAGGCCCTGGCGCTTCCCACACTCCGTCATCGCATCCAACTGCGGCCCGAGGCAGAGATGGAGGGAGTCACCCCCGACTCCGTCATCACCTCAGTGCTCGCCCACGTCCCCGTTCCCCGATGAGGCGGTGACCATGGCCCTCACCGGACGAACCGCGCTGCTGGCTGCCCTGGGGTCACTCCCCGTAGGCATCCTGGCCCCGAGCTGGACTGGCCTGCTCGCGGTCAACGCCCCGCTGTCTCTAGCAATTCTGTGCGACTACGCGCTGGCCGCGCCAGTAAGAACGCTGCAGTTCACCCGATCCGGCGATACATCAGTTCGACTGGGTGACGCCGCAGAAGTGCAACTCACCGTAACCAACCCTTCGCGTCGCCGCCTCAGGGCCCATCTGCGCGATGCCTGGCCGCCCAGCAGCTGGCCGGCGGGCACCGACCAGGCCGCGTCCCGCCACGAACTGGCCGTGCCCGCAGGTGAACGCCGCCGCCTCGCCACGTTCCTCCGCCCGACCCGACGAGGAGACCGTCAGGCGGAACAGGTGACCGTCCGGTCCTATGGCCCCCTCGGCCTGGCGGCCAGGCAGGGAAACCACCAGGTCCCCTGGACCGTTCGGGTCCTCCCGCCCTTCACCAGCCGCAAGCACCTGCCTTCCCGCTTGGCGAGGCTCCGCGAACTCGATGGACGCACCAGCGTGCTCACTCGCGGCGAGGGCACCGAGTTCGACAGCCTTCGTGCCTACGTGCCCGGTGACGACACCCGCTCCATCGATTGGCGGGCCACTGCCCGCCAATCGGCTGTCGCTGTTCGCACCTGGCGCCCGGAGCGGGACCGCCACATCCTCATCGTGCTGGACACCGGTCGCACATCGGCGGGCCGAGTGGGTGACGTACCCCGTCTCGACGCGGCAATGGACGCCACCCTCCTGCTCACCGCCCTGGCAACGCGTGCCGGCGACCGAGTCAACTTCCTTGCCTACGATCGCCGCGTCCGTGCCCAGGTCCAGGGCAGAACCGCGGCGGGCGACGTTCTGTCGACGATTGTCAGAGCCATGGCACCGCTGGAACCCGAGCTCGTCGAGACGGATGCCCACGGCCTCAGCACGGCTGCACTGGCGAGCGCGCCCCGCCGTTCCCTGATCGTGCTTCTCACCAGCCTGGACGCCGCCCCCATCGAGGACGGCCTGCTCCCGGTCCTTCCGCAGCTCACCAAGCGCCACACGGTGCTGCTGGCCTCGGTCGCCGATCCCAGGATCGAGGCGATGACCAGCGCACGAGGCACAGTGGACGCGATCTACGAGGCCGCGGCCGGCACACAGGCTCAGTCCCAGCGGCACCGCACAGCGGATCAGCTCAAGCGACATGGCGTGGTGGTCGTCGATGCCACCCCGGAGAAACTCGCCCCCGCACTGGCCGATGCCTACCTGGCGCTCAAGGCCGCGGGCCGTCTCTGAACCGACGCACATCGTCCACACCAAGCAGAAAGGAACCACCTGCTGAACGCGCAGGTGAACGCAGAAAAGCCCCGCACCTAAAGGTGCGGGGCTTTCCCGGAATAATTGTTCGGCGGCGTCCTACTCTCCCACAGGGTCCCCCCTGCAGTACCATCGGCGCTGAAAGGCTTAGCTTCCGGGTTCGGAATGTAACCGGGCGTTTCCCTAACGCAATGACCACCGAAACACTATGAAATTTGAACGCTGGCAAAAACACAGCTGTTCGTTATTTCAGAACTAACACAGTGGACGCGAGCAACTGAGGACAAGCCCTCGGCCTATTAGTACCAGTCAGCTCCACCCGTTACCGGGCTTCCACATCTGGCCTATCAACCCAGTCGTCTACTGGGAGCCTTAACCCCTCAAAGGGGGTGGGAATACTCATCTCGAAGCAGGCTTCCCGCTTAGATGCTTTCAGCGGTTATCCTTTCCGAACGTAGCCAACCAGCCATGCCCTTGGCAGGACAACTGGCACACCAGAGGTTCGTCCGTCCCGGTCCTCTCGTACTAGGGACAGCCCTTCTCAATATTCCTACGCGCACAGCGGATAGGGACCGAACTGTCTCACGACGTTCTAAACCCAGCTCGCGTACCGCTTTAATGGGCGAACAGCCCAACCCTTGGGACCGACTCCAGCCCCAGGATGCGACGAGCCGACATCGAGGTGCCAAACCATCCCGTCGATATGGACTCTTGGGGAAGATCAGCCTGTTATCCCCGGGGTACCTTTTATCCGTTGAGCGACAGCGCTTCCACAAGCCACTGCCGGATCACTAGTCCCGACTTTCGTCCCTGCTCGACCCGTCGGTCTCACAGTCAAGCTCCCTTGTGCACTTACACTCAACACCTGATTGCCAACCAGGCTGAGGGAACCTTTGGGCGCCTCCGTTACTCTTTAGGAGGCAACCGCCCCAGTTAAACTACCCATCAGACACTGTCCCTGATCCGGATCACGGACCCAGGTTAGACATCCAGCACGACCAGAGTGGTATTTCAACGACGACTCCACAACCACTGGCGTGGCCGCTTCAAAGTCTCCCACCTATCCTACACAAGCCGAACCGAACACCAATATCAAACTATAGTAAAGGTCCCGGGGTCTTTCCGTCCTGCTGCGCGAAACGAGCATCTTTACTCGTAGTGCAATTTCACCGGGCCTATGGTTGAGACAGTCGAGAAGTCGTTACGCCATTCGTGCAGGTCGGAACTTACCCGACAAGGAATTTCGCTACCTTAGGATGGTTATAGTTACCACCGCCGTTTACTGGCGCTTAAGTTCTCAGCTTCGCACACCCGAAAGTGCACTAACCGGTCCCCTTAACGTTCCAGCACCGGGCAGGCGTCAGTCCGTATACATCGCCTTACGGCTTCGCACGGACCTGTGTTTTTAGTAAACAGTCGCTTCTCGCTGGTCTCTGCGGCCACCCCCAGCTCACCGAGTAAATCGGATCACCAGTGATGGCCCCCCTTCTCCCGAAGTTACGGGGGCATTTTGCCGAGTTCCTTAACCATAGTTCACCCGAACGCCTCGGTATTCTCTACCTGACCACCTGAGTCGGTTTAGGGTACGGGCCGCCATGAAACTCGCTAGAGGCTTTTCTCGACAGCATAGGATCATCCACTTCACCACAATCGGCTCGGCATCAGGTCTCAGCCTTAATGTGTGACGGATTTGCCTATCACACGGCCTACACCCTTACCCCGGGAACTACCACCGCCCGGGTTGGACTACCTTCCTGCGTCACCCCATCGCTTACCTACTACAAGTCTGGTTCATCGGCTCCACCACTACCCTCAACTCCGAAGAGATCGGGCCGGCTTCACGGACTTAGCATCGCCTGATTCAGTACTGGGCGTTTCAAAGCGGGTACCGGAATATCAACCGGTTGTCCATCGACTACGCCTGTCGGCCTCGCCTTAGGTCCCGACTTACCCTGGGCAGATCAGCTTGACCCAGGAACCCTTAGTCAATCGGCGCACACGTTTCTCACGTGTGTATCGCTACTCATGCCTGCATTCTCACTCGTGAACCGTCCACAACTCGCTTCCGCGGCTGCTTCACCCGGCACACGACGCTCCCCTACCCATCCATACTCCCGTTGGGGATATGTGTATGAATGACACGACTTCGGCGGTACGCTTGAGCCCCGCTACATTGTCGGCGCGGAATCACTTGACCAGTGAGCTATTACGCACTCTTTCAAGGGTGGCTGCTTCTAAGCCAACCTCCTGGTTGTCTCTGCGACTCCACATCCTTTCCCACTTAGCGTACGCTTAGGGGCCTTAGTCGATGCTCTGGGCTGTTTCCCTCTCGACCATGGAGCTTATCCCCCACAGTCTCACTGCCGTGCTCTCACTTACCGGCATTCGGAGTTTGGCTAAGGTCAGTAACCCGGTAGGGCCCATCGCCTATCCAGTGCTCTACCTCCGGCAAGAAACACACGACGCTGCACCTAAATGCATTTCGGGGAGAACCAGCTATCACGGAGTTTGATTGGCCTTTCACCCCTAACCACAGGTCATCCCCCAGGTTTTCAACCCTGGTGGGTTCGGTCCTCCACGAAGTCTTACCTCCGCTTCAACCTGCCCATGGCTAGATCACTCCGCTTCGGGTCTAGAGCGTGCAACTCAATCGCCCTATTCGGACTCGCTTTCGCTACGGCTTCCCCACACGGGTTAACCTCGCTACACACCGCTAACTCGCAGGCTCATTCTTCAAAAGGCACGCAGTCACGACTGCATGTGCAAGCACATACAGCGACGCTCCCACGGCTTGTAGGCACACGGTTTCAGGTACTATTTCACTCCGCTCCCGCGGTACTTTTCACCATTCCCTCACGGTACTATCCGCTATCGGTCACCAGGGAATATTTAGGCTTAGCGGGTGGTCCCGCCAGATTCACACGGGATTTCTCGGGCCCCGTGCTACTTGGGTGTCTCTTAAACGAGCCGTTGATGTTTCAGCTACGGGGGTCTTACCCTCTACGCCGGACCTTTCGCATGTCCTTCGCCTACACCAACGGTTTCTGACTCGTCTCACAGTCGGCAGACTATGAAAAAGAGATCCCACAACCCCGCATGCGCAACCCCTGCCGGGTATCACACGCATACGGTTTGGCCTCATCCAGTTTCGCTCGCCACTACTCCCGGAATCACGGTTGTTTTCTCTTCCTGCGGGTACTGAGATGTTTCACTTCCCCGCGTTCCCTCCACACTGCCTATGTGTTCAGCAGTGGGTGACAGCCCATGACGACTGCCGGGTTTCCCCATTCGGAAACCCCCGGATCAAAGCTTGGTTGACAGCTCCCCGGGGACTATCGTGGCCTCCCACGTCCTTCATCGGTTCCTGGTGCCAAGGCATCCACCGTGCGCCCTTAAAAACTTGGCCACAGATGCTCGCGTCCACTGTGCAGTTCTCAAACAACGACCAGCCACCCATCACCCCACCCTTACAGGCGAGTTCACTGGGGCCGGCAGCAGAAGGCGACCTTACGGCCGTACCTTCAGATACCCAACAGCGTGCCCGACCCGACCGATCCATTTCTTCTTTCCACGCCGAAGCAGTACTCGAAGAAACAACCTGTCGTGCCGAATAGTCAACGTTCCACCCATGAGCAACCACCGTCGAACATTTGCCGACGAAATGGTCTCTGGATTCCCCGAAGAGAATCTAGATGCTCCTTAGAAAGGAGGTGATCCAGCCGCACCTTCCGGTACGGCTACCTTGTTACGACTTCGTCCCAATCGCCAGTCCCACCTTCGACAGCTCCCTCCCACAAGGGGTTGGGCCACCGGCTTCGGGTGTTACCGACTTTCGTGACGTGACGGGCGGTGTGTACAAGGCCCGGGAACGTATTCACCGCAGCAATGCTGATCTGCGATTACTAGCAACTCCGACTTCATGGGGTCGAGTTGCAGACCCCAATCCGAACTGAGACCGGCTTTTTGAGATTCGCTCCGCCTCGCGGCATCGCAGCTCATTGTACCGGCCATTGTAGCACGTGTGCAGCCCAAGACATAAGGGGCATGATGACTTGACGTCGTCCCCACCTTCCTCCGAGTTGACCCCGGCAGTCTCCTGTGAGTCCCCATCACCCCGAAGGGCATGCTGGCAACACAGAACAAGGGTTGCGCTCGTTGCGGGACTTAACCCAACATCTCACGACACGAGCTGACGACAGCCATGCACCACCTGTATACCGACCACAAGGGGGGCACCATCTCTGATGCTTTCCGGTATATGTCAAGCCTTGGTAAGGTTCTTCGCGTTGCGTCGAATTAAGCCACATGCTCCGCTGCTTGTGCGGGCCCCCGTCAATTCCTTTGAGTTTTAGCCTTGCGGCCGTACTCCCCAGGCGGGGAACTTAATGCGTTAGCTGCGGCACCGACGACGTGGAATGTCGCCAACACCTAGTTCCCAACGTTTACGGCGTGGACTACCAGGGTATCTAATCCTGTTCGCTCCCCACGCTTTCGCTCCTCAGCGTCAGTAATGGCCCAGAGATCCGCCTTCGCCACCGGTGTTCCTCCTGATATCTGCGCATTTCACCGCTACACCAGGAATTCCGATCTCCCCTACCACACTCTAGCTAGCCCGTATCGAATGCAGACTCGGGGTTAAGCCCCGAGCTTTCACATCCGACGTGACAAGCCGCCTACGAGCTCTTTACGCCCAATAATTCCGGACAACGCTTGCGCCCTACGTATTACCGCGGCTGCTGGCACGTAGTTAGCCGGCGCTTCTTCTGCAGGTACCGTCACTTTCGCTTCTTCCCTGCTGAAAGAGGTTTACAACCCGAAGGCCGTCATCCCTCACGCGGCGTCGCTGCATCAGGCTTTCGCCCATTGTGCAATATTCCCCACTGCTGCCTCCCGTAGGAGTCTGGGCCGTGTCTCAGTCCCAGTGTGGCCGGTCGCCCTCTCAGGCCGGCTACCCGTCGTCGCCTTGGTAGGCCATTACCCCACCAACAAGCTGATAGGCCGCGGGCTCATCCTTCACCGCCGGAGCTTTTAACCCCGTCCCATGCGGGACAGAGTGTTATCCGGTATTAGACCCCGTTTCCAGGGCTTGTCCCAGAGTGAAGGGCAGATTGCCCACGTGTTACTCACCCGTTCGCCACTAATCCACCCCGAAGGGCTTCATCGTTCGACTTGCATGTGTTAAGCACGCCGCCAGCGTTCGTCCTGAGCCAGGATCAAACTCTCCGTGAATGTTTTCCCGTAATCGGGACGACACCACGAGAGCGGAACGACCGAGTCGGAATATGACCGGTCGTTCACTGCGTCCTCGCTAGTGTTGCCTGCCCGGACCGTTAAGGCCGAACAGGACTTTTCAAAGGAACCACCAACCTGCCGAAGCAGGCCGGGGTATCAACATATCTGGCGTTGACTTTTGGCACGCTGTTGAGTTCTCAAGGAACGGACGCTTCCTTCGGTCCCGTTTCACCGGGGCCCTCCGGGCGCTTCCCTTCGTTCTTGCGTTTCCGACTCTATCAGACTCTTTCGTGTCCGATTCCCGGTCGAAGCGGGTTTCGCTTTCCAGTTCTTCGCTTTCGCGTTTCCCTTTCCGGCGAGTCCAACCTTACCAGATTCATTTCCGTTCCGTTTCCGGTCCGAATTTGATTCCAGCGGCCAGCTGGGGGCCTTTGCCTTTCGGCTGATCCGACTTTATCAGAAATGTTTCGGCCGATTGAACGGGCCGGATGATTTCAAAATAAGAGAATCGATGGCTCTGCGGGAATCTTGCAGCTCCCGGTACGAGCAAGATGAACTCTAACCGTTAAACCCGCACTTGTCCAGTCCGGGGCAACTTTTAGAATCTACCTCCCCACGCAGACCGTGTCAACAGTTTTTGTGGGCGAAGAGGAGACTAGCAGGTCAGCGGGGTCGGTTGCACATCGGTCCTCAGGCCGCGGAGGGCAGTTCGGCGCTGCGTTCCTGGGCATCGAGGTCGCCGGTGTTCCCGGCGCGGGCCGCTCGGCCTCCGAGGATGTAGACGTACGCGAGAAATGCCAGCTCAGCCGCGATGCCGATGGAGATGCGGGCCCAGGTCGGCAGGCCGGAAGGGGTTACGAAGCCCTCGATGAGTCCCGAGATGAACAGCACCAGGGCCAGTCCGATTGCCATACCGATCGCGGCGCGGCCCTGCTGGGCCAGAGCGGAGCGCCGCGTGTGCGGGCCGGGGTCGATGACGGTCCAGCCGAGCCGTAGGCCCGTACCGGCTGCCACGAACACCGCGGTCAGTTCGAGCAGACCGTGCGGGAGGACGAGGCCCAGGAAGGTGTCCAGGCGGCCGGCCGAGGACATCAGGCCGATGCCCACGGCGAGATTGAGGACGTTGACAAAGAGGATGTAGATGACCGGTACGCAGAGGAAGGCACCGAGGACCAGGCACATGGCCGCCGCCTGTGCGTTGTTCGTCCAGACCTGGGCGGCGAAGGATGCCGCCGGGTGGCTGGAGTAGTACGTCTCGTACTCCCCGCCGGGTTGGGTGAGCCGGCGCAGGTCGTCCGGGGCCGCGATCGCCGACTGGACTTCGGGGTGCGTGCCGATCCACCAGCCGATGAGTGCGGCGAGCAGCGTGGAGAGTACGGCGGTGGGGACCCACCAGTGCCGGGAGCGGTAGACGGCTGCGGGAAAGCCGGCGGTCAGGAATTGGGCGGCGTCGCGCCAGGAAGCCTTGCGGGTTCCGGTGACCGTGGAGCGGGCCCGGGCCACCAGCTGTGTGAGGCGGGCGGTGAGTACGGGGTCCGGGGCGCTCGACTGGATCAGGGACAGGTGGGTCGCCGTGCGCTGGTAGAGCGCGACGAGTTCATCCGCCTCGGCACCGGTGAGCTGCCTTCCACGGTGCAGGAGGTGGTCCAGGCGGTCCCACTCGGTGCGGTGGGCGGTTATGAAGACGTCGAGATCCATGGTCGGCTGCTGCTCCAGGCATGGGTGCGTACGGGTCCGTACTACTGCGGCGCGTTGCGGGTCAGCTTGGCAGACTGAGGTTCCGAGGGGCAGGGAAGGTCGGCGAAGGGTGGGGGCGGCGATGAACGAGCTGGTGACCGGTGACGCGGTCGTGTTGGGGTTGCGGCCGGCGAGGCTGCCGAGCCGGGCGTTGGCGATTGCGATCGACCTCGCGGTGGTTCTCTTTGTATTCGTACTGATCTCCATCGGCCTTGCCATAGCGACGGTGTCGCTCGACGAGGCGGCGAAGGCGGCGATCGCGGTCGCGACCTTCCTCCTTGTGCTGGTGGGCGGGCCCATCGCGGTGGAGACACTGAGCCACGGGCGTTCGCTGGGGAAGCTGGCCTGCGGGCTGCGCGTGGTGCGTGACGACGGGGGGCCGATCCGGTTCCGGCACGCGCTCGTGCGGGGCGCGATGGGGATCGTCGAGATTCTGATGACGTTCGGCGTCGTGGCCTGCGTTTCGTCGCTGGTGTCGGCGCGCGGGCGGCGGCTCGGCGACGTCTTCGCGGGAACGCTCGTCATACGCGAGCGGGTGCCGGCCGGGCGGGCCCTCGCCGTGCCGCCTCCGCCGCCGTGGCTGGTGGGACGGTTCGCGCAGCTGGACCTGTCGTCGGTTCCCGACGAGCTCTGGCTGGCGATTCGGCAGTATTTGACGCGTATGCACCAACTCGATGCCGGGGTGGGCTGGTCGGTGGCGCAGCGGCTGGCCGGCGACCTGGCCGTGCGGACCGGGGCTCCCGTGCCGCAGGGGGTTCCCGCGGCGGCCTATCTGGCCGCGGTGGTGAACGAGCGGCAGGCGCGGGATGTGCGGCGGGCCTTCGCGCCTGGCGTTGCCGGGGCGGCCGGAGGGGCGGCGACTCCTGCGGTGCAGCCGGTGGTGTCCGCGCCCGTTCCGGTTGCCGGTGGTGTTCCCGCGACGCCTGAGGTGGGAGTTCCGGTGGTGAAGCCTGAGGGGGCTCCTTCGACCGGGTTCGCTCCGCCTGCCTAGTTCGGCGCGGGTGAGGGCGGGGATTCGAGGTGCTCCAGCTCGATGCCAGGAGCCGAGAGGACCACGTCGCCGGCGAGGTGAACCGTGTGCCTGTCGCCCGTGTCCAGGGCGCTGACCTGGTATTCGTCCACGATCAGGGGGCCGTTGTCAGTGGCATGGGCTTCACTGTTCACCAGGGCCCAGGACTGATCGACAGTGCGGGGGGCGAGGACCGGATCCGTGAAGGTGACCAGGCGGACCCGGGTCTCGGGGGAATCGGGGGTGAGGCGCAGGAGTCGTGCGGTGGCGACGAGGAACGCGGGGGACGTGCCGGAGAAGGCGTGGGCGCGGACGTTGCCTTCGGTCGCGTGTGTTCCGGTCGGGTCGGTCCGGACCCAGGTGACGCCTTCCAGGGCGGCACCGCGGATCTGCCAGCTCCTGGCATGGAGCTCCAGACGGATGGGGCGGCCGAGTTCGTCGAGGGTGAGGTCGACGGAGCCGAGGTGGTCCCCCGACGGGGCCGTGGTCTGGGAGACGTAGCGCCAGCCGGAGGGGCCGGGGGCGCAGTGGAAGTGTTCTTCGCCGAGGGGGGTGTGGTCGTGGAGATCGTGGAGCGAATATCGGCCGCGGGGCATGGGGTCCTTCGGGTTCCTCGGGCTGTGCGGGTGCGATACGGGGCAGGCCCCCGGCACGGGGGTGCGGGGGCCTGCGCTCGTAGCTGCTGCTGAGGCTGTTTCCCTCCGTCGGCGCCGGGTGGTGACGACCGGGCGCCGACGGGTGGATCAGTAGCGGTAGAGGTCGGACTTGTACGGGCCGTCGACCTCGACGCCGATGTACGCGGCCTGCTCGGGGCGCAGGGTCGTGAGCTTCACGCCGAGTGCGTCCAGGTGGAGGCGGGCGACCTTCTCGTCGAGGTGCTTGGGCAGCACGTAGACGTCGGTCGGGTACTCCCCGGGCTTCGTGAACAGCTCGATCTGGGCCAGGGTCTGGTCCGCGAACGAGTTGGACATGACGAACGAGGGGTGGCCGGTGGCGTTGCCCAGGTTCAGCAGACGGCCCTCGGAGAGCACGATCAGGACCTTGCCGTCGGGGAACGTCCAGGTGTGGACCTGCGGCTTGACCTCGTCCTTGACGATGCCGTCGATCTTCGCGAGGCCGGCCATGTCGATCTCGTTGTCGAAGTGGCCGATGTTCCCGACGATCGCCTGGTGCTTCATCTTGGCCATGTCCGCGGCCATGATGATGTCCTTGTTGCCCGTCGTGGTGATGAAGATGTCGGCCTGGCCGACGACGTCGTCGAGCGTGGCGACCTGGTAGCCGTCCATCGCCGCCTGAAGGGCACAGATCGGGTCGATCTCGGTGATGATCACGCGGGCGCCCTGGCCGCGCAGGGACTCCGCGCAGCCCTTGCCCACGTCGCCGTAGCCGCAGACGACGGCGGTCTTGCCGCCGATCAGGACGTCGGTGGCGCGGTTGATGCCGTCGATCAGCGAGTGGCGGCAGCCGTACTTGTTGTCGAACTTCGACTTGGTGACGGCGTCGTTGACGTTGATCGCCGGGAAAAGGAGGGTGCCGTCGCGGTGCATCTCGTACAGACGGTGGACACCGGTCGTGGTCTCCTCGGTGACGCCGCGGATCTCGGACGCCAGCTGGGTCCACTTCTGCGGGGCCTCACCGAGGGTGCGGTTCAGCAGCGTGAGGATGTGCGCGTACTCCTCGCTGTCCGCCGTCGCCGGGTCGGGAGCCTCGCCCGCCTTCTCGAACTCGACGCCCTTGTGCACGAGGAGGGTGGCGTCGCCACCGTCGTCGAGGATCATGTTCGGGCCGCCGGTGGGGGTGTTCGGCCAGGTCAGAGCCTGCTCCGTGCACCACCAGTACTCCTCCAGCGTCTCGCCCTTCCAGGCGAAGACCGGGACGCCGGCGGGGGCGTCCGGGGTGCCGGTCGGGCCGACGGCGATGGCCGCTGCCGCGTGGTCCTGGGTGGAGAAGATGTTGCAGGAGGCCCAGCGGACCTCGGCGCCGAGGGCGACCAGGGTCTCGATGAGGACGGCCGTCTGCACCGTCATGTGCAGCGAACCGGTGATCCGGGCGCCTGCCAGCGGCTGCGTGGCGGCGTACTCCTTGCGGATCGACATCAGGCCGGGCATCTCGTGCTCGGCGAGGGTGATCTCCTTGCGCCCGAAGGTGGCAAGGGAAAGGTCGGCGACCTTGAAGTCCTGGCGATTGGCGACCGTCGTCATAACGGGCTGCTCCTCGTGAAGCGTCGAGGGTGGGCTTGGGCTGGCTCTGCGGCGGCGGGCACACGAATGCCCGGGGAGTCCGCAGTGCAGTCCGTCGGAGGCCCTCTCTCCCTCGGCCGGCCCGCAGTGCGGACCGATCGACCGCCATCAGCAGCGACGTCTGTTACTCCATAAGAATCTACACCGAACGGCCCGGTGAGCCCCAGCCCGTCCAGGGGCTCAGGCGATCACCGGGCCGTCCGGGGAAGCGGTCCGTGGCTCGTCGGCAGCGCGTCGGCGGCCGGTCAGCCCCTGCTCAGTGGCCGGATTCCGTCGGGTCCGGGGCGCCGGGGGTCTTCCCCGGGTTGGCGCCCTTCGCGGCGGCTGCCTCGTTGTAGATGTCGGGCTCCAGGTAGATGACCCGGGCGATCGGGACGGCTTCGCGGATGCGGGACTCGGCGGCGTTGATGGCGTGGGCGACCTCGGTGGCGTTCTCGTCGTGCTCGACCGCGATCTTGGCTGCCACCAGGAGTTCTTCCGGGCCCAGGTGGAGGGTCCGCATGTGGATGATGCGGGTGACGGTCTTGCCGTCGACGACCGCCGCCTTGATCTTCTCGACGTCCTCGATCCCCGCGGACTCACCGAGCAGGAGGGACTTCGTCTCCAGGGCGAGCACGATCGCGATGGCGATCAGCAGGATGCCGATGCAGAGGGTGCCGATGCCGTCCCAGACGCCGTCGCCGGTGCCGAGGGCCAGGCCCACGCCGCCGAGGGCCAGGAAAAGGCCGACGAGTGCGCCGAGGTCCTCCAGGAGGACGACGGGGAGCTCGGGGGCCTTCGAGTGGCGGACGAACTCCGTCCAGGAGCGGTCACCGCGGGTGAGGTTGGACTCCTGGATGGCCGTACGGAAGGAGAAGCTCTCGGCGATGATCGCGAAGACCAGCACGCCGACCGGCCAGTACCAGGCCTCGATCGGGTGCGGGTGCTTGATCTTCTCGTAGCCCTCGTAGATCGCGAACATGCCACCGACCGAGAACAGCACGATGGAGACCAGGAAGGCGTAGATGTAGCGCTCGCGCCCGTAGCCGAAGGGATGCTCGGGCGTGGCTGCGCGCTTGGCCCTCTTACCGCCGAGGAGCAGGAGGCCCTGGTTCCCCGAGTCGGCGAGCGAGTGGACGCTTTCCGCGAGCATCGACGACGAGCCACTGAAGACGAACGCCACGAATTTGGCGACTGCGATCGCGAGGTTGGCGGCTAGTGCCGCCACGATCGCCTTGGTTCCGCCTGACGCGCTCATGGGTGCCTGGTGTCCCTTCCTCGGTGCTGCGGCACGGCGCCGCGGTACGGCCGGACATTGTTGCAGCCGCCTGGTGCGGACGGTACGTCAAGCCACCACGGTTGCCCGGAAGAGCGTTCCCGTACGGGAGACTTCGACCTTTTCGTCCGCGGGGACGAAGACCGATTCGCCGGCCGCGAGTTCGAGGTCGCCGACGCGGGGAGCGCCGGAGGTGCAGAGCAGGATCTGCGGGGTCGCCGCCGTCAGGTCGACGGGGTCCGCACCGGGAGACAGGTCGTAGCGCGACAGCCTGAACTCGTCGACCGGGGTCTCGTACGGCTCTTCGCCGGACGGCGCCGCCTCGGGGCGCAGGACGCCCGGCTCGGTCGCCTCGAAGCGGACGATGCGCAGGAGTTCGGGGACGTCGATGTGCTTGGGGGTGAGTCCGCAGCGCAGCACGTTGTCCGAGTTGGCCATGATCTCGACGCCGAGGCCGCCGAGGTAGGCGTGCGGAACGCCGGCGCCGAGGAACAGCGCCTCGCCGGGCTGCAGTTGTACGTAGTTCAGGAGCATGGCCGCGATGACGCCGGGGTCGCCGGGGAAGTGGTGGGCGATCTGGGCGTACGGGGCGTGGGCGCCGCCGAGGCGTTCGGCGGCGGCTGCCGCCTCGGCGACCGTGGCCGCCATCTCGCCGGGTTCGGCGCCGAGGATCGCCGTCAGTACCTCGCGCAGCGCCGCCTCCTCGGGCTTCGCGCGCAGGAGGTCCACGTACGGCTTCAGGGAGTCGACGCCGAGTGCCTCCATCGCGTCGGCGGCCTCGGCGGGCCTGCGGAATCCGCAGAGTCCGTCGAAGGGGGTGAGCGCGCAGATCAGTTCGGGCTTGTGGTTGGCGTCCTTGTACGTGCGGTGGGGGGCGTCGATCGGCACTCCCCTGCTCTCCTCGTCCGCGTACCCCTGCCTGGCCTGGTCGAGGTCGGGGTGGACCTGGAGGGAGAGCGGTGCGCCGGCGGCCAGGAGCTTCAGGAGGAAGGGGAGGCGGGGACCGAACTTGGTGACGGCCGCCTGGCCGAGTTCGCGGGCCGGGTCGGCCGCGATGACCTCGGTGAGGGGTTGCTCGGTGCCGGAGCGGGTGACCCTGGACGGCGCTCCCGGATGGGCGCCCATCCACATCTCGGCCTGCGGCTCGCCGGTGGGGGCGATACCGAGCAGCTCGGGGATGGCCGTGGTGGAGCCCCAGGCGTAGGGGCGCACGGTGTTGGACAGCCGGTCCATGGAGTTCGTCCTCGTGGGAAGCGTGGGCGTGAAGGGGTGAGGGTTACGGGGGGGTACGGGTGCGGGGCTCCGGAGTCAGTGATTCCGGGAGGCCAGGGCCACGTAGACGGCGGCGAAGTCGGTGATCGCGAGGAGTTCGGCGAGGGTTTCGAGGTCGCCGCCCTCCTCCGGTTCGAGTTCGCTGATCGCCGTGTCGTGGCTCAGTGCGAGCTCGCGGGCGGCGGCGGCGGCGCTCAGGCCACCGGTGGGGCGGCCCCTGAGCAGGACGACGCGGGCGTGCAACGCCTCCGGTTCGTCGACGCGGTCCCTGAAGAAGTCGTCGGGATCGGCTCCTGCGGCGAAGGCCCCGGCCAGCAGCCGGCCGTGCGAGGGCAGTGCCTCGGGGAGTTCGGCGGCGAGGGCCGGGCGGCCCGCGAGGTCGGTCAGCACGGCGGCGAACCGGCGTCCGACCGGGCCTGCGGCGCCGCTCTCCGTCCAGATGAGCGGCAGGCTGTCGGCGAGTTCGGCGGCGAGGGTCTTGGCCGGGTTGCTGTACGTCGCGATGGCGGGGCCGCAGCGTTCGGCGGTGTGGTCCAGGCGGTCGGCGACGCCCTGGAGCACCTCGGCGGGCGCGTCCACAAGACCCAGCCGGTCGAGCAGCGCGAGCAGCGGGGTGAGCAGCGCCCAGAGGGTGCCGGGGCCGGCCGCCTCGGTCTCCGCGTCGTACTCGCCGTGCGGGGCCGCCGCCATCGGTACGACGAGGCCGTGGATGCCGTCGACGGCCTCGCGGAGCGGGGAGCTGGTGGGGGCGACCGCGACGACCGTGCAGCCTCGGCGGTACGCCTGGTCGACCAACTGGGCGAGGCCCGGTTCGGAGCCGTCCGCCGTGGCGACGAGGAGGAGGTCCACGGAGCCGGCCCAGCCGGGGAGCGCCCAGCGCATGGCGCCTGCGGCGGGGGCGACGCCGGTGGGGTGAATGCGGATGACGGGGGCCGCGGCGCCCGCGAGTGCGCCGATCAGGTCGGCGACCGCGGCGGCGGCGGCGCCGGGGCCCGCGACGAGGACGGCGCGGGGCCGGCCTTCCGGGGCCAGGGAGCCGATGCCTGCCTCGGCGGCGTGCCGGGCGGCGGTACGGACCCGGGCACCGGCCTCGGCGGCGCCGCGCAGCAGGCCGCGGCGGTCGGCGCGGGCCAGGGCTTCCGGGGCGTCGAGCAATGACTCGTCGAGCATGGCGGTGGGCCTCCGATCACCGTACGGGGTGCGGGGTGCGGGTACGGATACGGGTGTGCGGGCGGTGGTCGTCGCCGACCCGGTCGCGCTGTGCCCCCGTGCCTCCGTGCTCGCGGGTCGCGCTGTTACGCGGGGCGGCGGGCTTCGTCGACGAGGAGCACCGGGATGCCGTCGCGTACCGGGTAGGCCAGACCGCAGTCCGTACCGGTGCAGACGAGCTCCGGGCTCTCGGCTGCCGACCGGTCGTCGAGCGGAGAGTGGCAGGCCGGGCAGGCGAGGATCTCCAGGAGGCCGGCTTCGAGCGGCATGGGGTGGGTCCCTTCGGGCGTTCGAACAGCGGTTCGCGGGTCGCGGTCCCGGGGTGCGGGGCGCGTGGATCAGGCGACGTCAGCCTACCGCCGGGGTGGCTGGGGCGCGGCCGGGGCGGGGCGGAGGAAGGGGTGGGGTTGCCCGTGGCGGCCCCGTCCCCCGACCGCCTCTTCCCGAAACCGGGCTCCACCCTGGACCCGCCCCTCGAATGCCGGAGGAACGGGGGATGAACGTGCGTCGTCAGGCGCGGATCAGGGCCAGGACCTCGTCGCGTACGGCCGTCAGCGTCCGCTCGTCCCGGGCCTCCACGTTCAGGCGCAGCAGGGGCTCCGTGTTGGAGGCCCTGACGTTGAACCACCAGTCCCCGGACGTCGCCGTGAGGCCGTCCAGTTCGTCGAAGGTGACGTCGTCGCGGTCGCCGTACGCCGCCTTGATCGCGGCCAGCCGGCCGGCCTGGTCCTCGACGGTGGAGTTGATCTCTCCGGAGCCCGTGTAGCGGTCGTACTGGGCGAGGAGTTCCGAGAGCGGGGACTCCTGGCCGCCGAGGGCCGCCAGGACGTGGAGGGCGGCCAGCATGCCCGTGTCCGCGTTCCAGAAGTCCCGGAAGTAGTAGTGCGCGGAGTGCTCGCCGCCGAAGATCGCGCCGTGTTCGGCCATCTCCGCCTTGATGAAGGAGTGGCCCACGCGGGTACGGACGGGGGTTCCGCCGTTCTCGCGGATCACTTCGGGGACCGACCAGGAGGTGATCAGGTTGTGGATGACCGTGCCCTTGCCCCCGTTGCGGGCGAGCTCGCGCGCGGCGACCAGGGCCGTGATCGCGGACGGGGAGACGCCCGCGCCGCGCTCGTCGACGACGAAGCAGCGGTCCGCGTCGCCGTCGAAGGCGAGGCCGAGGTCGGCGCCCTCGGCCAGTACGCGGGCCTGGAGGTCGACGATGTTCTTCGGGTCGAGGGGGTTGGCCTCGTGGTTCGGGAAGGTGCCGTCCAGTTCGAAGTACATGGGGACGAGGTCCACCGGGAGGCCCGCGAAGACGGTGGGGACGGTGTGGCCGCCCATGCCGTTGCCGGCGTCCACGACGACCTTCAGGGGGCGGATCGCGGACAGGTCGACCAGGCCGAGCAGGTGCGCGGCGTAGTCGGTGAGGGTGTCGCGCTCGGTGACCGTGCCCGGGGTGGTGCCGGCGGCCGGGCGGGGGGCGCCGTTCGTGGACCAGTCCTCGACCAGGGTGCGGATCTCGGTCAGGCCGGTGTCCTGGCCGACCGGGGCGGCGCCCGCCCGGCACATCTTGATGCCGTTGTACCGGGCCGGATTGTGCGAGGCCGTGAACATCGCGCCCGGCAGGTCCAGTGCCCCCGAGGCGTAGTACAGCTGGTCCGTCGAGCAGAGGCCGATCAGGGTGACGTCGGCTCCGCGCGCCGCCGCGCCGCGGGCGAAGGCCGCGGCCAGGCCCGGCGAGGAGGGCCGCATGTCGTGGCCGATCACGATCGCTTCGGCGTCGGTGACCTGGACGAAGGCGGCGCCGAACAGTTCGGACAACGACTCGTCCCACTGGTCGGGCACCACTCCGCGCACGTCGTACGCCTTCACGAGCTGCGACAGATCAGCAACCACGGCCGGTCCTCCTGGGGTCTTTGCGGAGCGCCCAAACTACCCGGCCGGGGGCGAAGGCCCCGGTGGGGCGTCCGTCAGGGGAGCATCCAGCCCAGTACGGCCGTGCTCTGCGCCATCACCACGAGGCACATCACCAGGAGCAGGCCGAGGCTCCACGGGAGGACCTTGCGCAGCAGATCGCCTTCGCGTCCGGCCAGTCCGACCGCCGCGCAGGCGATGGTCAGGTTCTGCGGGGAGATCATCTTGCCCAGCACTCCCCCGGAGCTGTTGGCGGCGGCGAGCAGTTCCGGCGAGAGGCCGGACTCGCGTGCGGCCGACACCTGGAGCGCGCCGAAGAGGGCGTTGGCGGAGGTGTCGGAGCCGGAGACGGCCACCCCGAACCAGCCGAGGACCGGCGAGAGGAAGGCGAGCCCGGCGCCTGCCGCGGCCACGAACTGGCCGATGGTGGCGGCTTGTCCGGAGAGGTTCATGACGTAGGCGAGGGCGAGCACGGAGGTGACGGTGAGGATCGCGTACCGGAGTTCGTGGACCGTGGCCGTCCACTCGCGCAGTGCGTCGCGGGCCCGGACGCCGAGGACGACGGCGGCGACGAGGCCCGCGAGGAGGACGAGGGTGCCTCCGGTGGCGACGACCGGGAGGGTGAAGAGGTTGGCGCCGACGGGCTTGCCGGTGGGGCCGACGACGTTCAGGTACGGCCAGTCGAAGACGCGGGTCGCCTCGGCGAGCAGCCGCTTGACGGGCGGGATCTGGGCGACGGAGAAGATCACCACGATGAGGGCGTACGGGGCGTAGGCGCGCAGGACTTCGCGGCGCGGGTCCTCGTGGTCCAGGTCCTCGCTCCGTACGCCGGTCAGTACCGACGTGCGGACGCGCTCCGCGGCGGGCTTGCGCGCGCCCGGCACAGCGACCAGCGCGCCGGCGCCCACCAGCGCGGCGGCGATGTCCGCGAGTTGCGCGGAGACGTAGTTGGAGGCCGCGAACTGGGCGACGGCGAAGGCCACTCCGCAGACGAGCGCGGGCACCCAGGTCTCGCGGAGGCCGCGGACGCCGTCCACCAGGCCGACCAGGACGAGTGGCACGACGAGGGCGAGCAGCGGTGTCTGGCGGCCGACGACGGCGGCGACGTCGTCCAGCGGCAGGCCGGTGACCTGCGCGAGGGTCACGACGGGGGTGCCCATCGCGCCGAAGGCGACGGGTGCGGTGTTGGCGACGAGCGCGACGACGGCGGCCTTCACCGGGTCGAAGCCGAGGGCCACGAGCATCACCGCGCAGATGGCGACGGGTGCGCCGAAGCCGGCCAGCGCCTCCAGGAGCGCGCCGAAGCAGAAGGCGATGACGAGCGCCTGGATGCGGGGGTCGTCGGAGAGGCGCCCGAAGGAGCGGCGCAGGATGTCGAAGTGCTGGGTGCGGACGGTCATCCGGTAGACCCAGAGGGCGTTGACGACGATCCACATGATGGGGAAGAGCCCGAAGAGGACGCCCTGTGCTCCGGCGGAGAGGGTCTGGCCGAGCGGCATTCCGTACGCGAGCCAGCCGACGAGCACGGCGACCGTGAGGCCGACGAGTCCGGCCAGATGGGCCTTGAGCCGGACCGCCCCGAGCAGGACCAGGACGGTGACCAGGGGCAATGCGGCGACGGCGGCGGACAGGGCGAGCGAACCGGCTACGGGTTCGAGTTGCTGGACGAACACACAGACCTCCCCGGATTCCGTGATGCGGAAGCGATCTCCCACGGGTGAGGGAATGGCCATGTCCACGACAAGACTCGGTCAATGGCCCGTACAGGAAAATTTCCGGAACGGGGAGATCGAGGGGGGCGGGCTCGGCGCGGCCTCAGGAATCGGGCGAGCGGAGCACCCGCAGGTGGCCGCGGCGCGCGACCTCCACCGGGTCGGCCGTGCGGGGTCCGCGATTACCGGCGCCCGGTCCACGGTCGTGCGGCCTCGCCGCTTCCCGTACCGCGTTGGCGAGGGCTTCGAGATCGTCACCGCTGGGCCGGACCGGAGCGGAGGGATCGGAGAGCCGGACCACTTCCCAGCCACGTGGCGCGGTCAGCCGCTCACTGTGTTCGGCGCACAGGTCGTAGCAGTGGGGCTCGGCATAGGTGGCGAGCGGGCCGAGGACCGCAGTCGAATCGGCATAGACGTACGTCAGTGTCGCGACGGCAGGGCGGCCGCACGCAGTTCGCGAACAGCGACGTACAGGGCTCACGATGTTGGACGGTACCGCACTCTTGAGCGGGCTGCGACGACTCTCCCGCACCTCACCCCCACGTGTCGCCCTGTGACCTCCGGCACAACCGGCTTCGGAGCAACTACCCTGACCTGCGCGGCAGCAGAAGGGCACCGGCCACCGCCCGACGGATTCCGGCCATTGCCGTGAACACAAGCTGTCATTTGGCGCGCGAACGACTGTCGGAGTCGGGGCCTGATCCGGACTCACCTTGGCCGGAATGTTCAGAAGCGGACACACACATGGCCTGCGCAGGAGCCGCGATCGGCTCGCCGTGCGGAGAGTTACGCTGCGTCGGTGATGGACAGTTCCGTACCTCCCCACCCGCCCGAGCCCCGCCCCCGGCGCCGCGACCGTCACGGCCGCGGCATGCGAGGGCCCGTGGCGCCGCCCCAGGTGCCGCTGTCGGCGAGCAGGGGCGAGATGTTCCGCGACCTCGTGCAGGACTCGGTGGAGCGGCTGGAGCGGCGCTGGCCGCAACTGGCGGATGTCGACTTCCAGGTCCTCGACGTTCCGGGAACGCTCGGTGACACGGTGCCGCTCGGGCGCGCGGTCTCCGCCGAGAAGGGACAGCCCGCGCAGGTCGTCGTCTACCGGCGCCCGGTCGAGATCCGCACCAAGAGCCGCGACGAACGCGCCCTGCTGGTGCACGAGGTCGTGGTCGAGCAGGTCGCGGAGCTGCTCGGGCTGGCCCCTGAGTCCGTCGATCCGAGGTACGGGCAGGAGTAGGGCCCCGACCGTGCCTCAGTCGTCGAGGAGCGAGAGGTCCTGCTCCGCCCGGGGGACCTCGACCGTGCCCCCGTCGTCGGCCAGCGTCTGCACCGTGAACATCTCGATGCCGCCCTCCGGGAGGACGAGCGTGCGGGCCGCGTGGACCGGGCCGCCCGACTCCGGCTCGACCGTCAGCGCGTAGCTGCCCTTGAGGCCGGAGGGGACCGGCGGGGTGACCGCGAGAGTGGTACCGCCCTTGACGGTGTACGTCTTGACGACCTGTTCGCCGCCCTCGGTCCCCGCCGACGCGGTGACCTTCACCTCGGCCGTCGCGCCCGGGGCGGTGAGGGAGAGGACCGAGCCCTTGGCCCTGTTGTCGGCCACACTGGCGCGGGCGCCCACCGGTCCGGTCGCCGGGATGAAGGCGATCTCCCGGTCGGCCCCGGTGCCGCGGACCACGCGCAGCGCGGCGACGATCGGGGTGGCGCGGTCGCTCTCCACGGGCGTCAGCCGCAGGGAACCCGGTTCACCCCTGGTGACGTTCCGCAGGTCGACGCTCGCGGTCATGTTCGACTTGATGTGCAGGGTGTCGTTCCCCGCCGGGGAGAACGTCGCGTTCTTCCCCATCATCTGCACCTTCACGTCGGCGTCGTCCTCGCCCGGCGCGAAGGCCACCAGCTGCACGGAGGTGGCGTCGGCCGGGATACCGGGCAGCACCACGGTGCCCGCCGGGTCGACGGAGGACGGCAGCCAGTCGCTGCCGGCCGTGCCGTCGGCCGCTCTGATGAGGGCCCCGATCCGGCCGGTACGGGTGGTGACGTGGACGGTCACGTCCTCGACGGCCTCGCTGGTCAGTGTGGAGATCAGCATCGGGACGCTGGAGTGGGCCGGGACGGTGATGCCCTCGCCCACCTCCGCCTTGAGCGGGCCGTCGGGGCCGTACAGCTCGATGTCGGCGACGGCCGCGGAGTCGTCGGGGTTGGTCAGGTGGACGTAGTCCTGGCGCGCCTTCGCGGTGCTCGCGCCCGGGAACCAGAAGTCCGTGTCGGGTCCGCTGCAGCTGGCACCCAGCAGACCGCGGGAGTCGCCCGCGGTGACCGTGGTCGTCTGCTGGGCGGTCCAGCCGGGTGCCAGGCGGCCGGTGGCGGTGCCGACCAGGGCCGGGGCGTCCGACTCCGTGGTCTCGGCGCCGACGGGCTTGCCGGGCTCCTTGAGGGCGACGACCGGCTTGTCGGCCTTCGCCCCGGCCTTCTCGCCCTTCTCGTCCTTCTTATCCTTCTCGTCCTTCTTCGGGGCCGGTTCCGTGGCCTCGTCCGGGTCGAGGGCCGTGGCGGGCTTCAGCTCGGCCTCGCCGGCCTCGCCTTCGCCCTTGCCCGCCGGGGTGAAGGACGTGTACGCCGTGGACGCCAGGTCGGAGTTGCTGGGCGCCGGGCAGAGCAGGCTGGAGCGCTCGACGGGCAGCCGGGACGCGGCCTTCGCCTCCGTGGTGGCCGCGTCGCCGGGCGCGTTGAGCGCGGCGAACCCGGTGACGGCGGCGAGGGCGACGACGCCCGCGACGAGGGAAAGGGGTGTGGACTTCACTCGGACTCGCCTCGCGATGCGTTACCGGTACGCCACGGGCCCTCGCCCGGGGCGGTGTTCTCGTCGTGCTCGTCGTTCCGGGGGGTGTGCGGCTGCTCGTAGTGGCCCTGGCCTTCGTACGGGGCGGCTTCGCCCGTACCGGTGGCGTAGGGCTGCTGCTGGGCGTAGCCGTACGGGTCGTAGGCGGCGTTCTGCTGGTACCGGTCCGCCTGGTACTGCTCCCCCTGGTACTGACCGGCGGCCGGGTACTGCTCGCCGCCGTACTGCCCGGGCACGGACTGGGCGCCGTCCTGGTACTGCTCGCCCTGGTACTGCGTGTAGTCGGCGCCCTGGTACTGCTGCGCGTCCCACTCGGCGTACTGCTGCTGCGGCACCGCCGCATACGAACCGGTGTCGCTCTGCTGGGCGAAGGCGTCCGTGCCGTCCGGAGCGGCGGCGTACGGGTCCGCGGACTGCTGCGCCGGGATGTACTCCTCCGGCGCCGCCATCGGTTCCGGAGCGAACGCGTCGCTCTCCTCGCCGTCCTCCGCCTCCGCCTGGGCGGCGGCCCGGAGCCTGCGGGCCCGGCGCCCCTCCCCCGCGACCGGCTCCAGAGGTACGGCGACGGCCTCCTCGGGCAGGTCGTCGTCGATCTCCCGGCGCCGGCCCGGCAGGGCCAGCACCAGCAGGACGACGGAGAGCAGGGCCTGCGCCCAGATCCAGGCGGTGTGCGTGACCGGGGTGTCGTACGTGAGGTCCAGCCTGCCGCCCTCGGCGGGCAGCTCGAATCCCTGGGCCCAGCCGTCGACGGTCTTGCCGGTCAGCGGCTTCCCGTCGAGCGTGGCCTGCCAGCCGGGGTCCGCCGAGTCGGCGATCCGCAGCACGCGGCCGGAACCGCCCGCGGGGATCGTGGTGTGCGCCTCGACGGGGAGCGAGCCGACGGGCAGCCATTCGGCGTCGGCACCGCTCTCGCCGGACGCCGGGACGACCATGACCCGGGCGACCTGGCGGTCGACCCGCCACAGGGCGCTGCCGTCCAGCTGGCTGAGCCGGCTGAGGCCGGGGGTCGAGTCGAGCACGCGGCTCATCTGACGCGGTGCTCCGTCCCGCACGAGGACGTAACGGATCGCGAAGCCGCTCAGCTGGCTGCCCTGGTCGGCGCCGGAGCCGGCGACGAGATTGGCGACGACCTTGTCGAGGTGGGGGTTGCTGCCGCCCGACTCGGTCAGTTCGGCGTCGCCGAGACGGGCGCCGGACCCGCGGACCAGGGTGTACGCGACCGAGGCCGGGGAGGTACCGCCGAGGACCAGGGTGCGGGGCTGGTCGCGGGTGATGCTCTCCTCCGCGACGAACGCGGGCACCTGCACCGGGTCCCGGCGCTCCAGCGGGCCGGTCGCCCCGCCGGCCATCCAGACGAAGGCGGCCAGCGCGGGAGCGGCCAGCGCGGCCAGGGCGATCAGGGCGGCGACGGGCTGGCGCCAGCCGAAGCTGAGCTCGGCGACCCGCACCCGGGCGCCGTCGGCGCCGAGCAGGGCGGCGGCGATCAGCGCGATGCCGTAGACGAGGGTGGCGGGTCCGGCCCACGTGGAGCCGTTGGCGATGCCCGCGAAGAGCAGCGCGACGAGCGCGACGGCCCAGGCGGTGCGGATCGCGAACTGCCGCTCGCCGCGCAGCAGAGCCGCCAGCGCGGCCAGCACGATGCCCAGGAGGAGGACACCGCCCGCGGCCTTCGGGCCGCCGGGGCTGATGCCGAGGAGGTCGAGTGCGGAGGCGTCGCCCTCGCCCAGGTCGAGGCCCGCTTCCTTGAGGAGGCTCGACGGGCTGGTCAGCAGGGACAGCGACCAGGGCGCCAGGACGAGCAGCGGAGTGCCGACGGCGGCCAGGAAGCGGAGTCCGTACGCCGTGATGTCGCCCCTGCGCAGGACCAGCACGCCGATGCCGAGTGCCACGGCGAGCGGCCAGACGATGGGGGTGAAGGCCATCGCGAAGGTGAGCAGCAGGGTGTACGCCCAGGTGGCGCGCCAGCTGCCGCGGGCCGTGCCCGGTGCGCCGCGCAGCCCGTGGGCGGACACGGCGGCCCGGGCGATCAGCGGGAGCAGGACGGCGAGGACGGCGGTGCCGAGGCGGCCGGTGGCCAGTGCGCCGGTCGCCGCGGGCAGGAAGGCGTACGCGACGCTCGCCCAGGCCCGCAGCAGCCGCGATTCGATCAGCGGCCGGGAGACGAAGTACGCGGTGAATCCGGCGAGCGGGACCGAGCAGACCAGCAGCAGGGTGAGCGCGAAGCCGGTGGAGCCGAGGAAGAGGGCCGACAGGGCGGCGATCACGGCGAGGTACGGCGGCGCCGTCTGGGTGCCGCCGGTACCGACCGGGTGCCAGCCGTCCGCGTACCGCCCCCAGAGTTCGGAGACGTCGCCCGGCGCGGGCAGCAGCGCGCCGCCCGCGAGTGCGCCGCCGCCGAGGAGGCCGCGGCAGGCGACGAGGGAGACGAGCAGCAGGAGAGCGAAGAGGACGGGGCCGGGCCTGCGCGCCATCCGCTTCAGCCGGGCGAACTGCTCGATCTCCAGGAAGTCGGCGTCGTCACCGCCGGGTCCGGACTCGACGGCGCCGTGGCGGGAGCCTCCGGAATCGGCCTCGGACCGGCCGCCGAAGTTGCCGGCGACCTGTTCGACGGTGGCGCGGACGGTCGCGCCGGGCGGCGGGAACAGGGAGCGCAGTTCGCTCGCCTCGATCACGGCTCTGCCGCGGTGCCGCCGGGCGGCGATGATCCTGCCGGGCCGCAGCAGGGTGCCGAGGAGGCCGGTGACCTCGTCGACGGCCTGGCCGGGGACCTTGCCGACCAGGTAGGCGAGGGTACGGAGCAGGGTGCCGAACACCAGGCGGAGCAGGACCCAGGGCAGGGCCTTGCCGTGGGCGTTGACGAGCATCGCGTAGACGGCGCCCGCCTTGTCGACGCGGTGCGGGCTGGAGACGGAGCGCCCGGCGCAGTCGATCGGACGGCGTTCCCGCGCGGATGCCTCGGCATGCCGCAGGACCGCGTCGGGGGCGATGAGCACCCGGTGCCCCAGCCGGTGCGCACGCCAGCAGAGGTCCACGTCGTCACGCATCAGCGGGAGCCTGCGGTCGAATCCGCCGAGCTCCTCCCAGACGTCACGGCGGATCAGCATGCCGGCGGAGGAGACGGAGAGCACGGTGCGGACCTGGTCGTGCTGGCCCTGGTCCTGCTCGCGGCGGTCGAGTCCGGTCCAGCGGCGCCCGCTGTTGGCGATGGAGACGCCGACTTCGAGCAGCTGCTTGCGGTCGTACCAGCCGCGCAGCTTGGGTCCGACGATCGCGGCGTGCTGGTCGCCGTCGACGATGCGGAGCATCTCGGCGAGCGCGTCGGGCTCGGGTGCGGAGTCGTCGTGCAGCAGCCAGAGCCACTGGACCGGTTCGCCGTGCGGGAGCTCGGGCATGTCGTACGTGTCGTCGCGCCAGGACCGGGTGACCGGGTCCCAGCCGCTGGGACGCTTCAGATACGGCAGCTCTTCGGGGGTGAGGACACCGGCCGTACGGACCGCCTCGTCGACGGCGGTACCGAAGCCCGTACGGCGTGCGAGATGCAGGACCCGCTCGTCGCCGAGGGCCTCGGCGGCCAGCCGGGCGGAGTCGTCGGCGCTGCCGGTGTCGGCCGCGACGACGTTCTGTACGGGGCGTTCCTGGCCGAGCAGCCCGGCGAGCACATCGGGCAGCCAGCGTGCGCCGTCATGGGAGACGAGCACGGCGGTGACGACGTGCCGGGGGAACTCTGGGGCGGCGGCGGCCGGGTTCGGCGCCGCCGAGTGGCTGTGCACGGACATCGAGGTACGGGCCCTCCGGCCGGGTCCGGGGGGCGTCACCCCGGGGGCTGCATCGGTGTACACGCGCGCCCCGGCGGGGCGTTGGCGCATCTCGGACGGGGCCCCACACTAACGGTACGGATAACTGCGGCGGCGCCGAGCGGCCGAACAGGGCCCGGGGCACGGGTTCCGGGGCACGTCCGGGGCTGCCGGGCGGCGGTGCGGAGCGGCGGACATGGCGATGGCCCGTGGTCCGCACCCTGCGGGGCAGGGTGCGGACCACGGGCCATCGGACCGGTCACGCTCCGGCGGTCCCGGCCGATGAGTGGTCAACTCACGGACGGGGCGGTCGCCGGCCTTGCGGCACCTCGGCCGTACGGCGCCTCGGTTCGGTGGTGCGGCACTGCGGCCGTACGGCTGCGGGGCTGTACGGCGTTCAGATGGCGGCCTTCTTGAGGCGCCGCCGCTCCCGCTCGGAGAGCCCGCCCCAGATGCCGAACCGTTCGTCGTTGGCAAGCGCGTACTCAAGGCATTCGGAACGGACTTCACACGCGAGACAGACCTTCTTGGCCTCGCGGGTGGAGCCGCCCTTCTCGGGAAAGAAGGACTCGGGATCGGTCTGGGCGCACAGTGCGCGCTCCTGCCAGCCGAGTTCCTCGTCCGCGTCCTCGACCAGCAGTTGCTGGAACAGCTCGGTCATGTGCGCCCCTCGTCTGTCTCTTGCGTCCCCGTGTTGCGGCCGTTACTGATTGCGGCCGAACGACACGAGTGAAATTACAAGTGTGTAGCTCCGGGCCAGTCAAGCGAAGATCTGGTATTGGCCCCGGGATTCACTCTGCGGAACCAAGGGTATGCGGAAAGTGTTCAAATCACCAAAAACCTGACATATGCCATGCGCCTGGCGCGTCATCCACTCTCACCGTGTGAGACGACCGGGACCCTCGCCATGTTGCGATTCGATCACCGAAGCGATCAAGATCACATTCGGGTCACGGGACCTCAACGGCGTTTACGGGTGCGGTTGATGCGCCACATCTCCGCTCCGGCGGATGCACAAACCTTTCTCCGCACACAGCAACCGGATGAGGTGAAACATTGCCGCCAAATCGGGCATTGGGTTGACAGAGGGGCATGCAGCCGGTCTCCTTGACTTCATGCCAGCGACCGCAGCGATGTACGCCACCCACGTCCGTGGGTTCCGCACCGCTGTCCAGGCCCGCTGTTGCTGTTCCAGCTGTCACAGCTGTTGATGCCCTAGCGCTCCAGCTCTGATCCGGCTCGTCTTTTCCGCGCGACTCTTTGCTCCCGCGACTCGTTGAGCCCCGCGCATTCTTCTCACGCGACGCCCCCGCACGTGCCACCCCCACGCCGAGGAACCACCGCACCGATGAACAGCGACAGCGACCTTCAGATCGCCGGCGACATCCTCGAGGTCCAGCACCTCCTGCAGCCCGCCCGCGAGCACCCCTCCACCGTGGCCGAGTTCGTCGGCCTGGCCCGCTCCCTCGCGGCCGACCGCGCCCAGTGGGCGCCTCTCGTCCGCTACGACACCGCGTCCCGCTGGTACCACCGGCTCCGCACCGGCCCCGGCTACGAGGTGTGGCTGCTCAGCTGGGTGCCCGGCCAGAGCAGCGGGCGCCACGACCACGGCCTGTCCTCCGGCGTACTGACGGTCCTGGACGGACAGTTGACCGAGCACACGAACCGCGGAGTGCGGTCCCTGGACGCCGGTGCGCAGCGCGTCTTCGCACCCGGATACGTCCACGAGGTCGTCAACGACTCGCTGGAACCGGCCGTCAGCCTCCACATCTACTTCCCGGGCCTGACCGACATGCCCATGCACGCGGCGCAGTGCGCCCCGGCCGCCGTGGATGTCGTACCCGCCTGACAAACTGCTGTGCATGCGCATTGTGGTTCTGGCCGGCGGTATCGGTGGTGCTCGTTTTCTGCGTGGCCTCAAGCAGGCCGCGCCCGACGCGGACATCACGGTGATCGGCAACACCGGCGACGACATCCATCTGTTCGGGCTGAAGGTCTGCCCCGACCTGGACACCGTGATGTACACCCTCGGCGGTGGCATCAACGAGGAGCAGGGCTGGGGGCGTACCGACGAGAGCTTCCACGTCAAGGAGGAACTCGCGGCATACGGCGTGGGACCGGAGTGGTTCGGGCTCGGCGACCGTGACTTCGCGACCCATATCGTCCGTACGCAGATGCTCGGCGCGGGCTTCCCGCTGAGCGCGGTCACCGAGGCGCTGTGTGCGCGCTGGAAGCCGGGGGTCCGGCTGCTGCCGATGTCCGACGACCGGGTCGAGACGCATGTGGCGGTCGACGTCGACGGCGAGAGCCGGGCCATTCACTTCCAGGAGTACTGGGTCAAGCTGCGCGCCTCGGTCGAGGCGCAGGCGATCGTGCCGGTCGGCGCGGAGCAGGCCAAGCCCGCGCCCGGCGTGCTGGAGGCGATCGCGGAGGCCGACGTCATCGTCTTCCCGCCCTCGAATCCGGTCGTCTCGGTCGGGACGATCCTGGCCGTGCCCGGCATCCGCGAGGCGATCGCCGAGGCCGGAGTGCCGGTCGTCGGCCTCTCCCCCATCGTCGGGGGCGCGCCGGTGCGGGGCATGGCCGACAAGGTGCTGGCCGCGGTCGGCGTCGAGTCGACGGCCGCCGCGGTGGCGCAGCACTACGGCTCCGGGCTGCTCGACGGCTGGCTCGTCGACACGGTGGACGCCGGTGCGGTCGACGAGGTGGAGGCGGCGGGCATCCGGTGCCGCGCCGTGCCGCTGATGATGACGGACGTGGACGCGACGGCCGAGATGGCGCGGCAGGCGCTGACGCTGGCCGAGGAGGTACGGGCGTGAGCGACGCTCCTGCCGGGGCGCCCTCGTACCGGGTGTGGGCGCTGCCGGGGATCGCGGAGGTACGGGCCGGGGACGACCTCGCGAAGCTGATCGCGGGTACCGATCCGGGGCTGGTGGACGGGGACGTCCTGCTCGTCACCTCCAAGATCGTCTCCAAGGCGGAGGGCCGGATCGTGCAGGCCGCCGACCGGGAGGCGGCGATAGACGCCGAGACGGTGCGGGTGGTCGCGCGGCGCGGGACGCTGCGGATCGTGGAGAACCGGCAGGGCCTGGTCATGGCCGCGGCAGGGGTCGACGCGTCGAACACGCCCGCGGGGACGGTGCTGCTGCTGCCCGAGGACCCCGACGCCTCCGCCCGGCTGATCCGGGAGGGGCTGCGGGACACCCTCGGGGTGTCGGTCGGCGTGATCGTCACGGACACCTTCGGGCGGCCCTGGCGCAACGGTCTGACGGATGTCGCGATCGGGGCGGCGGGGGTCCGGGTGCTGGACGATCTGCGCGGCGGCACCGACGGGTTCGGCAACCCCTTGAGCGCGACGGTCGTCGCCACCGCGGACGAGCTGGCCTCGGCCGGTGACCTGGTGAAGGGCAAGGCCGCGGGGCTGCCGGTCGCGGTGGTGCGGGGGCTGTCGCACGTGGTGGTGGGCGGGGACGGCGCCGGTGCGCGTGACGCCGGTGCCGATTCCGGTTCCGATGCCGACGCTGTCGGTGCGCGGGCGATGGTGCGGGGCGCGGCCGACGACATGTTCCGGCTGGGGACGTCCGAGGCGGTACGGGAAGCGGTGACCCTGCGGCGCACCGTGCGGGAGTTCACGGACGAGCCGGTGGATCCCGGGGCGGTCCGGCGCGCGGTGGCGGCTGCGGTGACGGCTCCGGCGCCGCATCACACGACGCCGTGGCGGTTCGTCTTGCTGGAGTCGGCGGAGTCGCGGACCCGGCTGCTGGACGCGATGCGGGACGCCTGGATCGCCGATCTCCGGCGCGACGGCAAGAGCGAGGAGTCGATCGAGCGGCGGGTACGGCGGGGCGATGTGCTGCGCCGGGCGCCGTATCTGGCTGTGCCGTGCCTGGTGATGGACGGCTCGCACACCTACGGGGACGTGCGGCGGGACACCGCGGAGCGCGAGATGTTCGTGGTCGCGGCGGGTGCGGGGGTCCAGAACTTCCTGGTGGCCCTGGCGGGCGAGCGGCTGGGCTCGGCGTGGGTGTCCTCGACGATGTTCTGCCGTGACGTGGTGCGGGAGGTGCTGGAGCTGCCGGCCTCGTGGGATCCGCTGGGTGCGGTGGCCGTGGGGCATGCGGTTGCCGCGCCTGCTGAGCGCGGGGTTCGGGCCGTGGAGGACTTCGTCACGGTGCGGTGAGGGGAGCCCGCTTCAGAGGCGGGCGATGTCGCCCCGTGTCATGCGGGGGGCTCTGCGCGCCGGGGTGTGGCCCGAGAGCAGGATCAGGCGGGTGGCCCGGTGGCGCTGGCCCTCGTACGGGGCGAGCAGGGCCAGCATCTCTTCGTCGTCGGCGTTCCTGTTGCCCGCCAGGGCATAGCCCACGATGCCCGGGAGGTGGAGGTCGCCGACGGTGACCGCGTCGGGGGCCCCGTTCGAGCGCTGGAGGGTCTCGGCCGAGGTCCAGGGGCCGATGCCGGGGATCAGTTCCAGGCGGGCGGCGGCCTCGGGCAGGGCCATGGCCGACGCCTCCTCCAGACGCCGGGCCACTCGGACCGCGCGCAGGATCGTCGCCGAGCGTTTGGCGTCGACGCCCGCGCGGTGCCACTCCCAGGACGGGATCAGGGCCCAGGTCCGCGCCTCGGGCATCACGTACATCCGGAGCGCGGCGAAGCGGGAGTCCGCGGGGCCGGGGGCCGGGGTGCCGTGACCGCGGACCAGGAGGCGCCAGGCGCGGTACGCCTCGTCCGTGGTGACCTTCTGTTCCAGGATCGACGGGATCAGGGACTCCAGGACCAGGCCGGTACGCAGCAGACGCAGCCCCGGGCGGCGGTGCCGGGACAGGGCCAGCAGGCGGTGGCGCGGCCGGAAGGCGTCCGGGTCGTCCGCCTCGCCGAGCAGGGCCGGCAACTGGTCCAGGAGCCACTGCGCGCCGGGCCCCCAGGCCGTTGCCTCGACGCGGCCGTCGCGGGCGGTGACGCGGAGCGTGCCGGGGCCCGCCGGGGTACGGGTGGCCCGCCAGAACGACCCGTCGGGAAGGGCGCGGAACGTGGGGTCCACCGGCCCTCGCCGCAACGGGCCGAGGACCAGTCGCAGATCCAGCGGTCCCGGAGGCGTCCAGTCCCGTGCGAGCTCCTTGTGCGCCACCGGGGCGTCGGTGGCCGGCGGCGCCGCCTGGTGCGGAAGCGTCGCTCGGTGCGTGCGGGGTACGAAACGTCCTGCCACGGGTGGGTCCTCGACGTAGGTGGGTGCCTATCGAGGGTAAGGCCGGTGGCTGTCGTTCACTGGTCGGACGAGAAGCGGACCGAGGCGTCGGGCAGGACCGCGCCGCACCAGATGCGCACTCCGTCGCGCAGTTCGTTGTCGGCGCCGACGGTGGCGCCGTCGCCGACGACCGCGCCCGCCAGGGCCGTACGGCTGCCGATGCGGGCTCCCGCCCCGACCAGCGAGTCGGTGATCACCGCGTGGGGCTCCACGACCGCGTCGGCCAGCACCGTGGATCCGTGGATCCGGGCGCCCTCGCCGATCACCGCGCGGTCGCCGACGACCGTGCCGCCGGTGAGCTTGGCGTCGGGGGCGACGGTCGCCGTGGGCAGGACCAGGCGGTCGCCGCAGCGGCCCGGGACCGCCGGGGACGGGGCGCGGCCGAGGACCAGGTCGGCGGAGCCGCGTACGAACGCCTGCGGGGTGCCGAGGTCCAGCCAGTACGTGGAGTCGACCATGCCCTGGAGGTGGGCTCCCGAGGCGAGGAGGCCGGGGAAGGTCTCGCGTTCCACGGAGACCGGCCGGTCCGCCGGGATGGTGTCGATGACCGACCGGCGGAAGATGTACGCCCCCGCGTTGATCTGGTCGGTGACTATCTCCTCCGGCGTCTGGGGCTTCTCCAGGAAGGCGGTCACCCTGCCCGTGCCGTCCGTGGGCACGAGGCCGAAGGCGCGCGGGTCCTCGACCCGGGTGAGGTGCAGGGAGACGTCCGCGCCCGACGTGGCGTGCGAGGTGACCAGCGCGCGGATGTCGAGGCCGGTGAGTATGTCGCCGTTGAAGATGAGGACCGGTTCGTCGGGCCCCGAGGTGAGCCGGGAGGCCACGTTGCGGATGGCACCCCCGGTCCCGAGCGGTTCGTGTTCGGTGACGTACTCGATGGAGAGGCCGAGCGAGGAACCGTCGCCGAAGTACGGTTCGAAGACCTCCGCCAGGTAGGACGTCGCGAGCACGATGTGCTCCACGCCCGCCGCCCTGGCGCGTGCCAGCTGGTGGGTGAGGAACGGGACGCCCGCCGCGGGCACCATCGGCTTCGGGGTGTGCACCGTGAGCGGACGCAGCCGGGTGCCCTTGCCGCCGACCAGGAGGATCGCTTCTCTTGCCTCTGTCACAGCACTGCTCTGCTTCCTGCTGGGGCCGGGCCTCGTTTCGGCTGGCCAGTGTATGCAGACCCGGGGATCGACCCCGGTCAGCGGCCCTGCAGGCGGGCGGAGGTGGACCGGGCCGTGCCGAGCTTCTTGTAGAGACGCCATCCGGGGCATTCGGTTGCGAATCCGTCCCGGTGTCCCGAGATGACGTTGAGCCTGACCTGGGTGCCCTTCCTGAACCGGTTGCCCCCGCCCGACACGAGCGTGGTCCTGCCCTTGGGGTTGGCACCGAACAGACCGAGCTTCCAGGCGGTGAGCTTGGCGATCGCCTTCACCGAGGCCGCGGGCGGGTTCGACGAACCGTACGTCCCGATGACCGCGATGCCCATGCTGTTGGTGTTGAAGCCGAGCGTGTGCGCTCCCAGGACGGGCTTCGACACGCCTCCCGCGCGTCCCTCGTAGATGTTTCCGCACTTGTCGACGGCGAAGTTGTAGCCGAAGTCGCGCCAGCCACTGCTCTTGACGTGGTAGCGGTAAATACTGCGGAGGACGGAGGGCGCCTGCGAGCAGCGGTAGTTGTTGCCCGTGGCGGTGTGGTGCACGAACGCCGCCTTGACCCGCTTGGTGTACGCGAACTCGCGCTCGCGGAGCCTCTCGTCCGCGCCCCAGCCCTTGCGCGTGACGATGCGGGGGCGGGGGCCCACGAAGGGCTTGGCTCCTGCCGAGACGCCGGCCATCTCCTCCGACTCCGCCTTGCCGAGGGCGGGGATCACGGTGGCGTCCAGGGGGGCGAGGTCGGCGTTGACGGCCGCCGCGGCGGCGGACTCGGCGGTGAGCGGTGCGGTGGCGCGGTCGGCTCCGGGGGCGCCCGCGGCGGGGGGCCGGGGAGCGTCCTCGCCCGGGTCGACGAGTTCCAGGCGCAGGCCCTCGGGGAGCTTCTGCGGAGCGGCTGCCCGGTGGCCCGGACGGGCGGCTCCGGGCTGTACGCGGACCTCGACGCCGTCGGAGTCGCCGACCCAGAGCGGGGCCGTCGATCCGCGTACCGTGCCCGCTTCGCGCTCGGGGCTGCCGGGGTCGGCGGCGTGTTCGGCATTGTGCGTCTCCAGGTCCTGCCAGCCGGACCAGCGGGTTCCGCCGGTGGCCCGGGTACGGACCTGGACCGTGCCGTGGAGTTCGGCGTCCGCGTCGTCCCAGACCACGCCGACGAGCGAGAAGGGGCGGACGTCCCGCTGCCGCACCCCTTGTGGGGCGGCAGCGGTGGGACCGGTGGGTGCGCCGGTGGCCCGGGAGGCCGCGGGAGTGAGCGGCGACAGGCGCAGGGACTGGGTCGAGCCCGGCAGTTCGGCTGCGGAGGGTTCGGCCGACTCGGTTGCGGAGGTTCGGACGACGGGGGCGGCGGAGGCGGGCACGGCGAGCGGCAGGGTGAGGGCCGCCGCGCAGGTGACGCCGATGGAGGTTGCAAGAAGAGCACGCATACACATGATCCTTGGCATACAGGGACGACTCCGGCCACCGGGGTGTACGGGGGTTCCTGACGCCTCGTCTGCCGAACCGGTGTACGCGGCACCCGGCACACCCGCCCGGCCCGCCCCGGCCCGCGTACCCTTGCGCGGATGAACTCCAGCGACCGCACCCCCGCCGACCTGCTGCGATCCGCGCTTGCCTCGGACCCGGCCCGTCCCCTGATCACTTTCTACGACGACGCCACCGGAGAGCGTGTCGAACTGTCGGTGGCCACCTTCGCCAATTGGGTGGCGAAGACCGCCAATCTGATCCAGGGCGACCTGGCCGCGGAACCGGGCGACCGGCTCGCTCTGCTGCTTCCCGCGCACTGGCAGTCGGCCGTCTGGCTGCTCGCCTGCTCGTCCGTCGGTGTCGTCGCCGACATCCAGGGCGACCCCGCCTCGGCCGACCTCGTCGTCACCGGTCCCGACACGCTGGACCGTGCGCGCGCCTGCCGCGGCGAGCGGGTGGCGCTGGCCCTGCGCCCGCTGGGCGGGCGGTTCCCCCAGCCTCCGGAGGGGTTCGCGGACTACGCGGTGGAGGTACCGAGCCAGGGCGACCGCTTCGCTCCGTACGCACCCGTGGCCCCGGACGCGCTCGCGCTGGTCGTGGGCGGTGTCGAGCTGACGGGGGAACAACTGGTCGACCGGGCCCGCGAGGACGCCGCCGCTCTGGGGCTCGCTCCCGGGTCGCGGTTGCTGTCGGGGCGCACGTACGACACCTGGGACGGGCTCACCGCCGGGCTCTTCGCACCACTGGCGTCCGGGGCGTCCGTGGTGTTGTGCCGGCACCTCGGTCAGCTGGACGAGCAGGGGCTCGCGAAGCGCGTCGAGAGCGAGCGCGTCACCAACACCGCGGTATGACAAGCGCCCTGAGGGTCACCTGTACGGCCCACAGCGGGCCGAGCCCTCGGGGCTGAGCGTCAACTGCGGTACATGATCGGCGGTACAGACCAGTCTCCCTGGATGCACAACCAAGCGTGAGGTTCAGCCGTCTACTCCTGCGACCGGCGTGCCATCGCGCCGCCGACCGTGAAGGATGGACGCAGACGTGACGGACAGTGCTGGCACGCCGGCCGACCCGGATCAGCCGGGACACCAGGCCGAGGACGAGCCGCAGGCGGGGGCGCCGGACGGGTCCGGGGCCGCCGCCCCGCAGGACGGACCGAGTGCGACCGGGTCCGGTGACGACGGGGTGCGGACCTGGTCCGAGCGGCCCAAGGCCGAGCTCCCTCCGGGGTACAAGCGCCACTGGCTCCGGTGGACGGCCCTCGCCGCCTCGTTCCTCGTGCTGATCGCCGCCGGTGTCGGCTGGTGGCTGTACAAGAAGCTCGACGGGAACATCAAGACCGACACGAGCGCCGCGGCCGAACTCAAGGCGTACGAGAAGGAGCGGCCCACACCGATCGCGGTGGACGCGCAGAACATCCTGCTCATCGGCTCCGACAGCCGGTCCGGCGACAACCGCAAGTACGGACGCGACGACGGCGGCAGCCAGCGCTCGGACACCACGATCCTGCTGCACCTCGCGGCGGACCGGAAGAGCGCCACCGCCGTATCCATCCCGCGCGACCTGATGGTGGACATCCCCGCCTGCCACACGGCCGACAAAAAGACCACCAAGGAACAATTCGCTCAGTTCAACTGGGCCTTCGAGGTCGGCGGCACCGCCTGCACGATCCGCACCGTGGAGCGGATGACCGGCATCCGCATCGACCACCACATGGTCGTCGACTTCAACGGCTTCAAGGACATGGTCGACGCGGTGGACGGCGTCGAGGTCTGCCTCAAGCAGCCCATCAAGGACGAGGACGCCCACCTGGAACTCCCCGCGGGGCGACAGAAACTCGATGGCGAGGAAGCACTCGGGTACGTGCGCGCCCGTAAATCCATCGGCAACGGCAGCGATACCGAACGAATGGACCGCCAGCAGAAGTTCCTGGGGGCCCTGGTCAACAAGATGCAGAGCAATGGCGTCCTGCTGAACCCCACGCGCCTCTATCCGGTCCTGGACGCGGCGACCAAGTCACTGACCACGGACCCGGGCCTCGATTCGCTCCGGGACCTGTACGACCTGGTGCGCGGAATGCGGAACGTACCGACCGACAAGGTGCAGTTCCTGACCGTGCCCCGGCAGCCCTACCAGGCGAATCGCAATCGGGACGAGCTCGTCGAGCCGGATGCGGGGCGACTGTTCAAGCAGCTGCGCGAGGACGCGCCCGTCGCCGTGGTTCCCGCCGACGAGATCAAAGCGTCGAAATCGCCTGCCGGCGGCTCGACCGGCGACGACCCGTCGGACGGAAAGCCGGACGATTCGGGCTCCTCGAATCCGACTCCCGCCCCGACCTTTTCGGGCTCGAATGCCGCCGATGACCTGTGCAATCAGTAAAGCAATTCCCAAGCCACCGGCGACAATCGGCGAGGAATGGGAAGTATGCCCGGTTGTAAGGGGCGTGCAATATGTCACGACCGTCGCTCGACGGCTAAGTGGCCGGATAGTGTGACGCGATCCGGTGCTCCCGACCGCCAGGTCGCGCACTGCTTCAGCGAAAGACCGAGCGCCTTTTCGGGGGAGGCGCCTCGCGTGGCACCGACGGAGGACCCAAGCAACCGTGGATGCGCATAGCCGTGGGCGGGCGGACGGAACCGACCCCGCAGACCAGTGGGTTCTCAACCCGCAGACCGGTGATTACGAACTGCGACTGGACCACTCCGGACCGCGTCCGACGGACCGTCCGGGTGCCGGCTCCCGCCGCAGAAACGAATCCCCCGCCGACGGCCCCCGCGACGGCTCCGACGAGCTCTCCGATCCGCTGCGCCGGGTACCCCGCCAGCGCGGGCGACGCGCGGCGGAGAACGGCCGCACCCCCGAGGCGGCGCCCCCCGGCCGCCGTAAGCGCAAGCCTCCGAAGTCCCGCAAGAAGAAGGCCCTGCTGTGGACGGGCGGGGTGATGGCCTTCGTCCTCATCGCCGGGTCCACCGGCGCCTACGCGCTCTACCAGAGGTTCAACGGGAACCTCGACACCATCGACGTCGGTGACGCCGGGAGCAAGAGCGTCACGGCCGACGGCCCGCTCGACATCCTGATCATCGGTACGGACAAGCGGACCGGCAAGGGCAACGAGGGATACGGCGACAAGGGCAGTACCGGCCACGCCGACACCAACATCCTCTTCCACGTCTCCGCGGACCGCACCAACGCGACGGCGATGAGCATCCCCCGTGACCTGATGACGGACATCCCGGACTGCGAGACGACGCAGTCCGACGGCTCCAAGAAGGTCATCCCGGGCACGGAGAACGCCCGCTTCAACGTCAGCCTCGGCCAGGAGGGCCGCGACCCCGGCTGCACCATGCGTACGGTCAAGGCGATCACCGGCATATCGGTGGACCACTTCATGATGGTGGACTTCAACGCCGTCAAGGAGCTCTCCACCGCCGTCGGAGGCGTCAAGGTCTGTCTGGCGAAGCCGGTCAAGGACCCCGACTCCCACCTCGATCTGCCGGCCGGGGTGTCCACGATCCAGGGCGAGCAGGCCCTGGCCTTCGTCCGCACCCGGCACAGCTTCGGCAATCAGAGCGACCTGGACCGGATCAAGATCCAGCAGCAGTTCCTGGGCTCGATGATCCGGCAGATGAAGTCGGACGACACGCTCACCAGCGCCACGAAGCTCTACAAGCTCGCGGACACCGCGACCAAGGCCCTCACGGTCGACTCCGGCATCGGGTCGGTCGGGAAGCTGGCCGACCTCGCCAAGGAGCTCGGCAAGGTCGACACCAAGAACATCACCTTCGCCACCATGCCCGTGATCGACAACCCGGCCGAGCCCACGCCGATCACCGTGGTCGTGGCTCCGCAGAAGGGCGAGCAGCTGTTCGCCATGATGCGCAACGACACCTCGCTGACCGAGGTGAAGAAGCAGGAGAAGGCGCAGGCGAAGGCCGCCAAGAGCAAGCAGGCGGCGCTGCTCCGGGGACCGCAGGCGGAAGCGGCCGATGTCCGCGTCGACGTCCTCAACGGCGGCAGCATCGCGGGTGCCGCGGGCGCGACCGTCACCTGGCTCCAGAACGAGCAGGGAGTCCTGAAGTCCACGAACAAGGCGAACGCGCCTGCCAAGATCAGCAGGACGACGCTGGAGTACGCGCCGAACCAGGCGGACCAGGCCCGCAAGCTCGCCGAGCTGATGGGTCTGCCCGCCACCGCGATGAAGCAGGGCACCACCGACGCCGAGGGGCTTCAGGCGATGGTCCTGACCCTGGGGGCCGACTTCAAGGGTGCGGGAGTTCCCGTCACCGGTCCGGCAAAGGCGCCGGACGACATGCAGAGGGCCAGCGCCGACAAGGCGGAGTGCGCCAAGTGACCTCGTGTCAGCGCGCCAAACGGAAAGTCTGAGCAGGGGGGCCTGGTGGGACGCAGCAGTACGCCTGGGGAGGGGACGCGGTCTCGCGTCCGGCACGACCGGCAGCCCGAAAGGGACGACGGTCTTCACCGGAACGAGAGCGGCGGAGGGCGCAGGGCCAACCGGGGCGGGCGCCGTGGCGGCGACGACGGCGGGCAGCCTGCGCCGCCGGAGGGCGGACATCGGCGCGGTGGTCCCAACCGCCGCTCCAGACGGTCCGCCAAACGCGGCAAACGCCGCGTGTTCCGCTGGATCGCCTCCGTACTCGCCCTGCTCATACTCGCCACCGGCGCGGCCGGTTACGTCTATTACGAGCACCTCAACAGCCAGCTCCGCAAGGGCAAGCGGAGCGCGGGCAACAGCGCGGCCAAGAAGACCGAACCGAACGCGGCGGGACAGACCCCGCTGAACATCCTGATGATCGGCTCGGACGACCGTAACTCGCCGGAGAACCTCAAGCTGGGCGGCTCGAAGAAGTCCGTCGGCGCCAAGCCGCTCGCCGATGTGCAGATGCTTCTGCACGTGTCCGCAGACCGCAAGAACGCCTCGGTGGTCAGCATCCCGCGCGACACCCGGGTCGACATCCCCGCGTGCGAGGACCCGGACACCGGCGAGAAGTTCCCGGCCAAGAACGCCCTCATCAACGAGACGCTGGGCCGCGGCGGCGCCGGGTGCACGCTCGACACCTGGGAGAAAGAGACCGGCATCTACATCGACCACTGGATGATGGTCGACTTCGCGGGTGTGGTCTCCATGGCCGATGCGATCGGCGGCGCCTGGGTCTGTGTGAAGGACGACGTCTACGACGTTCCCAAGCCCAGGGTGCCGGGTGGTTCCGGTCTGCGGCTGAAAGCGGGCAAGACCAAGATCCAGGGCAAGCAGGCCCTCCAGTGGCTCCGCACCCGCCATGCCTTCGAGAGCGACTTCGGGCGGGCCAAGGCCCAGCACATGTACATGAACGCGGTGATCCGCGAGCTGAAGAACCAGAACGCCTTCACCGACACCGGCCGGCTGATGAACCTCGCGGAGACGGCCACGGAGTCGCTCCAGGTGTCCGAGGAGATCGGCACGGTCAAGAAGCTCTTCGACCTCGCCATGCAGCTGAAGAACGTGCCGCTGGACCGCCTCAATATGCTGACCATGCCGCGCATCCCTGACCCGATGGACCCCGACAACCGGGTGCTGCCGAAGCCCGGTGCGGCGGAGAAGCTCTGGTCGTTGCTGCGCGACGACCGGCCGCTCGACAAGAAGGGCCGCGACGCGGAGGCCCAGCAGCGCAAGAAGGAACAGGCCAAGCAGGAGGCCGCGAACGCTCCTGATCCCGCGGCTGCCGACGCCCTGGACGTGACCGTGGTCAACGGCACCGGCGCGGACGGGGTCGCGGCGACCCAGGGCCGGGCCGGCGCGATCAGGGACCTGCTCCACACGAAGGGCTTCACCAAGGCGGAGTCGGCGTCGGACCCGGGATCGGCGCTGACCACCCAGGTGACGTATCCGAAGGCCGCGGGCGCGCAGGGCAAGGTGGACGCGCTGTCCCTCAGCAAGGCTCTGGGGCTGCCGGATTCCGCGGTGAGGGTGTCGGTCGAGGCCGATTCCCTGACGCTGACCGTCGGTTCGGACTGGCGGACGGGTAACACCTACCCGAAGGCGCTGGACGACAACACCGACCCGCTGGACGGTACCGAGGCGGAGAACGCGGCTGACAAGGACGCCTGCATGGACGTCTACTGGCCCTACCGCACGCCGTGACGGAGGCGGTGACGCCGTAACGAGAGGAGGCCACCCGGTGCAGCCGGGTGGCCTCCTCTTTCGTACCGCTGGGGTCAGGCGGGCTGGTTCACGGCCGGGCGGCGGCTGGCGATGACCTTCTTCGCCAGCGAACGCGGGCTCGTCAGGAAGCCGAATCCCCACGACATGTGCATGGTGGCCAGCGCCACCGGGATCTGGGCGCGCGCCGCGAGGGGCAGGCCCTTCCCGGCGGGCAGCGACCCGGCGACGATGGCCGCCACGTAGCCGGCGGGCACGACGAGGGCCCACGGGGTGACGGCCACGCCGCCCACGATGCCCGCCACTATGGCGCAGACGGCGGCCGGCGGGGCCAGGTAGCGGAGGTTGATCGAACCGGCGTGGTAGCGGGCGACGACGTGGCGCCAGCGGCCGTAGTCCTTGTACTGCTTGGCGAGCGCCTTCACCGAGGGGCGGGGGCGGTACTGGACCTTCAGCTCGGGCGAGAACCAGATCAGCCCGCCCGCCTCACGGATGCGGAAGTTCAGCTCCCAGTCCTGGGCGCGGATGAACTCCACGTTGTAGCCGTCCGCCTTCTCCAGCGCCTCACGGCGGAAGACCCCCAGATAGACGGTCTCGGCCGGTCCGGCCTGGCCGCCCGTGTGGAAGGCCGCGTTGCCGACGCCGATCTTCGACGTCATCGCGGCGGCGACGGCGTCCTCCCAGGCGTTCTCGCCCTCGGCGTGCATGATGCCGCCGACGTTCTGCGCGCCCGTCTCCTCCAGGAGGCGGACGGCCGTCGCGATGTAGTTCGGCGAGAGCATGCCGTGGCCGTCGACCCGCACCACGATCGGGTGGCGGGACGCCTTGATCGCCGCGTTGAGCGCGGCGGGGGTGCGGCCGGTGGGGTTGGGGACGGTGTGGATACGGGAGTCCTCCCGTACGAGCTCGGCGGCGATCTCGTCGGTGCGGTCCGTCGAGGGGCCCAGCGCGATCACCACCTCCATCTCACCGGCGTACTCCTGCTCCAGGATGTGCCGGACCGAGTTCCGGAGGTGGCGCTCCTCATTGAGCACCGGCATGATCACGGAGACGGCGGGGTACTGCGCGGCAGACATGTAGTCCTCAGGGGGTCCTCGGGGGCATCACCACGGGGGCGGCTCGGTTCGGCCGCCACGTTACCGCGAACGAGGGACACGGACGCGCGCCGCCGGGTCGCATCCCGGGATGCAGATCGTATGGGCCTACTGTGCGAACGGTCCCCCTTGCACCGCGGAGGTGTCCCCCCGTGCCCACGCCTCACCGCTCGCCCCGTCCACCGCACCCCCGCACCACTCCCCCGCAGCGCAGGCCCAGAAAGCAGCAGGCGGCGCCACGCTCCCGGAAACAGGACGAGCGGCCCCGGTGGGGCATGCGCGTGGCCACCGGCATCTCCGTGCTGGTGCTCGGCGCGGGTGGCATCGGTCACGCGATCGTGAGCAGCCTGGAGACCGGGATCGACCGCGTCGACGCCTTCAAGGACATGAAGAACCGGCCCCGGGCGGGCCACGGACTCAATCTCCTGCTCGTCGGCACGGACGGCCGGGACAAGATCACCCCGGCGGAGAAGAAGAAGTACAAGCTGGGCGGTGCCCCCTGTCACTGCACCGACACGATCATGCTGGTGCACCTGTCGGCCGACAAGGGACGGGCGAGCGTCGTGAGCCTGCCGCGCGACAGCTACGCGGAGATGCCCGCCCATACGGACGGGACGACCGGGGAGAAGCACGCGGGCCACCCGGTGAAGCTCAACGCCGCCTATGCGGAGGGCGGGCCGAACCTGACCGTCCGGACCGTCGAGCGCATGACCGGCGTGAAGATCGACCACTACGTGGAGGCCGACTTCACCAGCTTCATGAAGACGGTCGACACCCTGGGCGGGGTGAAGATCTGCACGGCCCGGCCGATGAAGGACTCGTACACGGGGCTCGACCTCCCGGCGGGTACGCACGAGCTGGACGGGGGCCAGGCGCTCCAGTACGTCCGCTCCCGGCACATCGACGGCGCGGCGGACCTGGGGCGGATGCAGCGCCAGCAGAAGTTCATGGCCGCGTTGATCAAGCAGACCACCAGCAGCGGGGTGCTGCTGAACCCCGTGAAGTTCCAGCAGGTCGTCTCGTCGATGCTGAGCTCGGTCCGGGCCGACACGGGCTTCGGTACGGAGCAGATGCTCGCGCTCGGCAAGGCGATGCGCGGTTTCACCCCGGCCTCGTCCGAATTCACCTCCGTGCCGATCGAGAACCCCTCGTTCCCGGTCAAGGGCATCGGCTCCACGGTGAAGTGGGACGCGAAGAAGTCGAAGAAGCTGTTCCAGGCCCTGCGCGAGGACAAGCCGCTCGCGCCCGCGCGGCCGAAGCAGCCCAAGGCGACGCTCGTCGACGTGTCACCGCAGCAGATCCGGGTGCAGGTCTACAACGGCACCCCGAAGGACGGTCTCGGCAAGGACGTCGACGCCGCGCTGCGCGGCACGGGCTTCAACACCACACGCGCCCCGCTCAACGGCGACCTGCGCGATCTGAAGCGGACCCTGGTGACGTTCGACCCCCGCTGGGACCGCTCGGCGAAGTCCCTGGCCACCGCGCTGCCGGGATGCGAGCTGAAGGCCGTGAAGGGCCAGGGCGCGACGATGAAGGTGACCGCCGGGTCCGACTACCGCTCGGTGCAGCGGGTGAAGGCGGAGAGCCCCCAGCAGGGCGAGTTCGGCGCGGTGACGGGCGACGAGGTGGTCTGTCCGTAACGGGTCGACGACGCTCAGTCGTCGATGCCGTCGGCCACGCGCTTCTCGCGCAGCTCCTTGATCGCCCGGCGCCTGGCCAGCCGGTGCGTGCGGCGGATCTGGGCCTCCTGGTAGCGCCGCTTGTCGCGCTCCGTCTCCGGGATCACCGGCGGTACGGTGCGCGGCTTGCCGTCCGCGTCGACGGCCGCGAACACGAGGTACGCGCTGCCGACCTGCTGGGCGGGGGTCGACTCGTTCCAGCGCTCGGCCATGACGCGGACGCCGACCTCCATGGAGGAGCGGCCGGTCCAGTTGACCTGGGCGCGGACGTGAACAAGGTCACCGACGCGGACCGGCTCCAGGAAGACCATCTCGTCCATCGAGGCGGTCACGGCGGGCCCACCGGAGTGCCGGCCGGCCACGGCGCCCGCCGCGTCGTCGACCAGTTTCATGATCACGCCGCCGTGCACCGTACCGAGGAGATTGGTGTCGTTGCCGGTCATGATGTGGCTGAGAGTCGTCCGTGAAGCCGCGGTCGGCTTGCCCGGAATCTCGCCCTCCGGGCGCGTGGCCTGATCTGTCATGCCCTCCACCTTATGCGCGGGCTTGCGTACCGCAGAATGCATCAGCTTCGCAACAGCCCTGGACCGATTTCGCTCACCCCCTGTAAGAGCCGTGGGCCGGACCTGCACACTGGTCCGCATGAATGAATGGCCCGAAGGACGGACCGGCGACCGATACGGCCGGGGCAGCTCCAGCCCCCAGCCGGAGGGCGCACGCGCCATGCCGCACATCCAGCGGCGTCGCCCCGCGCCCCCGCAGGCACCCCAGGTCCCGCCGCAGGGCCAGGGCTACGACGACGGTTACGGAAGCGCCCCCGGCTACGACAGCGGGTACAACACGGGCCAGGTCTACGGCGGCGGGAACGGCGGCGGCCAGGGCGGTGGCGGATACGGCGGGGGCGGCGGTCGCGGATACGACGACAGCGGCTACGTCCAGGGCCGCCCGGCTCCCGACTGGCGGCGCCGGATCAAGGTGGGCGCGCTGACCCTGGTGGTCGTGGTGCTCGCCGTCTCGATCTCCACGTACTTCTGGGCCGACTCCAAGCTCAAGCGCGAGGTGGACCTCTCGAAGGTCATCGAGCGGCCCTCCGAGGGCGACGGCACGAACTACCTGATCGTCGGTTCCGACAGCCGCGAGGGCATGACGGCCGAGGACAAGAAGAAGCTCCACACCGGTTCCGCGGAGGGCAAGCGGACCGACTCGATGATGATCCTGCACGACGGCTCCAACGGCCCGACGCTGATCTCCCTGCCGCGCGACTCGAACGTCGAAATACCGTCGTTCGTGGGCTCCGAGTCCGGCAAGACGTACAAGGGAACCGGCCGCACAGTGAAGCTGAACGCCGCGTACGCGGAGGACGGCCCCGAACTGCTGGTCCGCACGGTCGAGTTCAACACCGGTCTGCACATCAACCACTACGTCGAGATCGGCTTCGGCGGCTTCGCCCAGATCGTGGACGCGATCGGCGGGGTGGAGATGGACATCCCGAAGGCGTTCAAGGACAAAAAGTCCGGCGCCGACTTCCAGGCCGGCAAGCAGACGCTGAACGGCGAGCAGTCCCTCGCCTTCGTCCGTACCCGGTACGCGTTCGCGGGCAGTGACCTCGACCGCACGAAGAACCAGCAGAAGTTCCTCGCGGCGCTGGCCAGCCAGACGGCGACCCCGTCGACGATCCTCAACCCGTTCAAGCTCTACCCGACGATGGGCGCGGGCCTGGACACCCTGATCGTCGACAAGGACATGTCGCTCTGGTCCCTGAGCCAGATGTTCTTCGCGATGAAGGGCGTCACGGGCGGTGAGGGCACCTCGATGAACATCCCGATCTCGGGCAGCGTCGGCGGCAACCTGGTCTGGGACAAGGCCAAGGTCAAGCAGCTGGTGCAGCAGCTCAACAACGACGAGAAGGTCACCGTCACGGGTGACTGACCGTGCCATCGACAGAGGGGCCCGGACGGTTTTCCGTCCGGGCCCCTCTGTCTGTCACCTGCGCGGTCACATGACGCCTCCGGTCGGACCGAGCGGCTCCACTTCGCCCAGGTCCTCGTAGAGCGCGCCCAGGACACGTCCGGTGGGCTCGCCCTGCGGCGACAGCTCGGTCAGGCGCCAGCCGGGAAGCCGGGCCTGGATCTCGGGCGGAAGGTCACCGTCCGCCGGGTCGTCCAGCCCGTGGAGCAGGCCGAACGCGGTCTCCCTCGCGACCTCGCGGGCGATCTCGCCCAGCTCGTCGGGCGTCAGACCGAGACTCAGCGCCCGCCCGACGGCCCCACTCGCCGGGCCTTCCTTGCGGTACGCCTCGACCCAGTGGGGCGCCGCCGAGCTCCACGCGTCGATGTCCTGCCACGCCATGCGCAGGAACCGGTAGCGGGCCAGCTGAGGAAGGTTCTCCTCGGCCTCGGACTCGGCCCAGCCCGGCGCGTCGTCGGCACCCAGCGCCTCGAACAGACCGGTGAGCTTCTCGATCTCGGTCATGCGGGGTCAGCGGTCCGCGACGTACGCGACGAATCCCGTCCAAGCACCGGCGGTGACAGCGAGCCGGGGGCCGGAGAGGTGTTTGGAGTCACGGACGTAGGTGGCGTCGGGGGTGAGCGCTGCTTCGACGCAGTCGTTGCCGTCACCACTGCTGCTGTGACTGCTCTTGAACCATGCGAGCTCGGTTTCGCTGACCACGGCTACCCCTGGACGTCAGTTACCGGCGGCGTACGAGACGAAGCCCGCCCATGCGCCCGGCCCGAAGGCGAGCCGGGGGCCCTGTACGTCCTTGGAATCGCGGACGTGAACCGTGCCGGGGGCGGAGGCCACCTCTACGCATTCACTGCCGTTACTGCTGTCGCTGTAGCTGCTCTTGAACCACTCAAGCCCGGAGGCTTCCCCGGCAGAGGTCTTGCCGATCATGTCTCTCCCAGCACTTGCTCGATGAAGGCCAGCGACTCCCGTGGGCTGAGAGCCTGGGCCCGGATGATGCCATACCGCAGTTCCAGGATCCGGATCTGCTTCGGATCGGATACCGGGCGGGCGGCGAACGCCCCCTCGGACCTCCCCACCGCCGAACCGTCCCCGAACTTCAGCAGCTGAACGTCTCCGTCTACTCCCGCATGGTCCTCGCGGTCCGTTGGCATCACTTGGATCTCCACGTTCCGCAACTTCCCGACCTCCAGAAGATGTTCAAGCTGTCGGCGCAGCACCATTCTCCCTCCGATGGGCCGTCGGAGCATCACCTCTTCCTGGACGAAGCTCAAAGTCGGAGCAGGCGAACGCTCGAAAATGGACTGCCGGGCCATACGCGCAGACACGGCCAACTCCACCTCGTCCTGTGAGTACGCGGGTCGCCGCATCTCGAACAATGCTTGCGCGTACTCCCTCGTCTGCAACAACCCGTGCGGAGTTCGGCTGCCATACGCCTCCAGCTCGACGGCCTTCGCCTCCAGCTTCGCCAGGTCCCGCACCTTCTTCGGGTACCGGACCTCCGCGACATCCCTCTTCATCGCGGCCAGCTTCCCGCCCGCGCCCAGGACTTCGTCCGCCCTGTCCAGGAACTCCGGGCGGGGAATGCGCCGGCCGCCCTCCACCTTGTAGACCAGGTCCTCGCCGTACCCGATCGCCGCTCCGAACTCCCCCGCCCGCAGGCCCGCCGCCTCGCGCCACGCCTTGATCTGGCGGCCCACCGCCGCGACCACCGCCACTCCCGACTCGTCGTCTGGGTCGACGTCCCAACCGGGCTCGTCCGCCCCGCCGTTCCCGCGCTCCGTACCGTCGCCGTCCACGCTCATACGTGCCCCACTTCCGACCTGCGTGCCGTTCGTCCTCAACCGCCTCTGTTCCCCGCACGTCACGCCGGACAGCCGGGACAGCGCTGGACAAGCCCGGGACAATCGCCGTACGCAAGGGCCTCGTCACTGTTCACCGTACGCAGGCACGGCCACGCTGAGTGACGTGAATCCGCATATCGCCCTCCCTCAACGCCCCGTCGCCACGCGGGCGTTCACCGTGTTGCTCTCCCCCACGCGCCGAGGCGCCAGGCTCGCCCGGCTGCTGGCCGTGGCGCATCTCGACCTCTGGGGGCTTCCCTCGGAGTCGGCCGCGCACATCGTTGCCGAGCTGGCCACGAACGCCACGGTGCACGGGCGCGTACCGGGCCGGGACTTCCGTCTCGAACTCACCGTCCGTCATGGCTCGTTGCTGCGGATCGAGGTCTCCGACACCCGGAGCGAGCGCCTGCCGCCCGGTCCCGGTGCCACCGAGCCGCCCGCCGACGACGCGGAGACCGGGCGGGGTCTGCTCATCGTCGATGCCCTCGCCGACCACTGGGGCGTCATCCCGGGGCCCGTGCCCCGTAAGACCGTCTGGGCCGAAATCACCCTCGTACCGTGAACGCGGCGAAAGCCCCCGGCGACGATGTCGCGGGGGGCTTTCCTCGCGCCCTCAGTCCTTGGGGATGCGAACCGCACACGTGGAGAACGGGTCGTTCTGCACGCACTCGAACAGTGAACTCCACGGGCTGTCGGTGTCCTGGGCGCCCGCCGCCACCGTCTTGTCGCAGGTGGAGTCCGAAAGGCCCCAGAGGGATCCGTCCGGCCAGCCGGCCTGACGCGTGCGGTTCTCCACCGAGTCGAGGCAGCCCTCCGGCGCCTTGAGGCGCTTGAGCTCCTTCACGAGCTCCAGGTACTTGGGGTTCTGAAGCGCGTCGGCCTGCGCGTCCAGCACCTTCTTCGCCTCGTTCCGCTCCTGCGCCAACGAGTCCGGGTTCTGGTACGTCCTCAGCGCGTTGGCGTTCTTCACCACGACCTGCTGGACCTTCTCCCGATCCTTCGGATCCGTCGGCGCCGTCTCGGGATTCTGAACGGCCGCCAGAATCAAGCTGATCAAAGCCAGGATGCGCGTGGCGAACTCCCGGTCGTCCGGCGACGCGTTCGGGTCCGAGAGCGACACCAGGGTGGCGGTGATGAGGTCGGCGATGCGCGAGTACGCGGCGCGGTCCGCCGCCGACGCATTCGGGTCCTGACTGATTCTGATCGCTTCGTTGATCCCCACCGCGATGCGCGTGTACGTGGCCCGGTCGTCCGGCGACGTGTTCGGGTCGCCGACAACCTTCAGCGCTTCGTTGAGCCCTTCCACGTACTGCCGGTAGGCGGCCTTGTCGTCCGGCGACGTATTCGGGTCGTCGATGGCCGCCAGCATCGTGGCCAGCGTCTCCTTCAGCTTCTGCTTCTGTGCCTCCGGGACGTCCAGATCCGCTATCCGCCCCTCCACTTCCTTCTGCAGCTCCGCCGGGGTCAGCTCCGACTTCTCGGGGTCCGTCTGCGGAGACTCGTCCTCCTGGGGCGACTCGGGCTGGGTCTCCTCCGGCTGAGACGACTCGGGCTGGGACGACTCGGGCTGCGGCTCCTGGGGCTGGGGCGACTCCGGCTGAGGCTCCTGCGGCTGCGACTCCTCCGGCTGCGGCTCCTCCGGGGTGGGTGGAGGGGTGGGTTCCGCGGTCGAAGCGTGCGCGAGGACGCCGGGCGCGGCGACAGCGGTGGCCATTCCCGTGGGAACCGCAAGTGCGGCAGCCAGGCAGGAGGCGCCCACGACACGGGAGATCTGCCGCCGAGTGGTTCTGGGCATAGTGATTCCAGGTGGGCTGGGAGCGGTGCCGCGTTGCCCTTTGTGGGCTTGGTCCGTCAGACGGTCCGAGGACCGGAGATCCATAGCTCAACGATTCACAGGCGTTACAAGAACAACTCTTCGCCCCGCCAACTCATCCCGCAACTCGGACGGTCAGTTCTCCGAACTGCCTGGTCAGCGCGTCGGACGTGCTCGTCCCCACCGGGTCGTGGAAATCCACGACCCGGTGGACCGCGACCCGGCGCCTCGCGACATCAAAGACTTAAAGAACCAGGGAAATTACCCCACCCAACCCCACCCACGTCCCCCGGTGGTCACGTCACCCACACGGGTGAGGTTCGCCAACTCAGCTGGATTTCAGGGCGGTTGGCTGGCATATGCTCACGCTCACAACCGCACACATGCGTCGGCCCCCGGCCGGGACTGCAATCCCGATCGAGGGCCTGACCAACGAGGAAGAGAACAGCTTCCCGATGGATACCCAGCAGATTAGCGCGCTCGCGCATGCCATGGCGGAGGTTCCCGGACCTCCCCATCCGTCCGGCGTGACCCACGTCGTGATCCCGCACACCCGGCTGTTCACGGTCATCGGCAACCACCTCGCCCAGCACCGCGGTCTCTCGCTCGTCGCCATCGGGCTGTCCGTGCACATCCAGTCGCTGCCCAGCGGGGCCAGGATCGGCATCAAGGTCCTCGCCACCCGCTTCCCGGAGAGCGAGACCCGCATCGCCTCCGCCCTGCGCGAGCTGGAGCGGCACGGCTATCTGCAACGCACCCGCAGCCGTCTGCCGAGCGGGCGGATCGTCACTCGGACGGTGTCCTTCAACCAGCCGGGCGTCAGCCCGCAGCAGGTACCGGCGGCCACCGCTCCCCCACCTCGGGCGGCGCCTGTCCCCCCGCCGCCCGGGCCCGCACCCGTCCCGGACCAGCCACGCCTGGCCCCGGAGCCGACTCCGCCCCCCGTCCTCGTACCGGCCCCCACCGCGCCCAAGCCCCCGCCACCGCCGCTCCCCCGGCCGGCCGCGCCCACGCCGGAACTGCACAGCGCTGCCGCCGCGCTCCTCGCGGGGCTGCGACGGGACACGCCCCAACTGGTGCTGTCCTCAAGCGATATCGAGCAGCTGGCCCCCGCGGTCGCCACCTGGCTGGAGCGCGACACGCCCCCGGACACGGTCCGCCGCACTCTCACGGCCGATCTGCCGCACCCGCTGAAGCACCCGGCGAAGCTCCTGAAGCACCGCCTCACCGCGCTCCTGCCGCCCCCGCTGCCGGGAGCGTCGGTCTTCACCCCCGTACGCCGTCCTGTCCCCCTCCAGAACTGCGACGGCTGCGACCGCGCCTTCCGCGCCACCGAACCCGGGCACTGCCGCGACTGCCGAATCGATCTGCGGGAGGCCGCCTAGCGTGAACGTGACGGCCCCTGCCTCCGGGCACGGACGAGGGCCGCGCGCCACGCGTCGAGCCGCGGTCCGTTCCCCAGGGCCTGTCCTAGCCGTCTACGGTGATCGGCCGAGCTGGTGAGCCGTCCGCTATGAGTGCACCAAGCAGCCTTGGAAGCCCCGCCGGTCTCAGCAAGTCCGTCGTGGTGGCCAGTTCCTCGGCGGTCCACCATCGGTGTCCTGTGATGGCGGCTCTCTCCACTTCCTCGAACGCAGAGGTGTCGACCGTGAAGGAAGGCACCCGGGCCAGGTAGTAGCGCTGGCGGACTTCGTACGTAATGCCCTCTCGGGTCGTGGTCCATGGACGCCCGCGCCAGACTTCGGGGCCCAGGTCGACGTTGGCCAACCCGGTCTCCTCCCGCAGCTCGCGCAGGGCCGCCTGCTCATGGGTCTCGCCCGGCTCCAGCCCACCGCCGACGGTGAACCAGCGCAGAGAGCCGTCCGTCCGGTTGCTGGCGGAGAAGAGCAGCAGGCGATCGGCATCGTCCAGCAACACCACACGCGCGCTCAGGCGGAGCGGGAGCTTCTCGTCCGGCATCGTCATCGCGCCAGACTAGAGGCCCGAACCGCCCGACATGGTCGCTCCGCTCTTGCGGACTCCTCGTTGCGTCTGACGGTACGTCCGCGCAGGCAGGACGGCCCCCGGCTTGATGCCGGGGGCCGTCGCGCTGTTCTGCGAAGCAGAGTTACGGCAGGTTGCGGGCCATCACGATCCGCTGGACCTGGTTCGTGCCCTCGTAGATCTGCGTGATCTTGGCGTCGCGCATCATGCGCTCCACCGGGTAGTCACGGGTGTAGCCGTAGCCGCCGAGCAGCTGGACCGCGTCCGTGGTGACCTCCATCGCGACGTCCGACGCGAAGCACTTGGCCGCGGCACCGGCGAAGGTGAGGTCGCTGTCGCCGCGCTCCGACTTGGCGGCGGCGGCGTACGTGAGCTGGCGGGCGGCCTCGATCTTCATGGCCATGTCCGCGAGCATGAACTGCACACCCTGGAACTCGGCGATCGGCTTGCCGAACTGCTTGCGCTCCTGGACGTAGCCCTTGGCGTAGTCGAGGGCGCCCTGCGCGACACCGAGCGCCTGGGCCGCGATCGTGATGCGGGTGTGGTCCAGGGTCTTCATCGCGGTGGCGAAGCCCGTGCCCTCCTCGCCGATCATGCGGTCCGCGGGGATGCGGACGTTGTCGAGGTAGACCTCGCGGGTCGGGGAGCCCTTGATGCCGAGCTTCTTCTCCGGGGCACCGAAGGAGACGCCCTCGTCGGACTTCTCGACGACGAAGGCGGAGATGCCCTTCGAGCGCTTGGTCGGGTCGGTGACGGCCATGACCGTGTAGTACTCGGAGACGCCCGCGTTGGTGATCCAGCGCTTCACGCCGTTGAGGACCCAGAAGTCGCCGTCGCGGACGGCCCTGGTCTTCATGCCGGCGGCGTCGGAGCCCGCGTCCGGCTCGGAGAGGCAGTACGAGAACATTCCGTCGCCCTTGGCGAGCGGGCCCAGGTACTTCTTCTTCAGGTCCTCGGAGCCGGAGAGGATCACCGGGAGCGAGCCCAGCTTGTTCACGGCCGGGATGAGGGAGGAGGAGCAGCAGACGCGGGCCACTTCCTCGATGACGATGACCGTGGCGAGGGCGTCGGCACCGGCGCCGCCGTACTCCTCCGGCACGTGGACCGCGTGGAGGTCGGCGGCGACGAGTGCGTCGAGGGCCTCCTGCGGGAAGCGGGCCTCCTCGTCGACCGCTGCCGCGTACGGGGCGATCTTCGCTTCGGCGAGCGAGCGGACCGTCTCGCGGAGCATGTCGTGCTCCTCCGCCGGACGGTACAGGTCGAAATCGGTCGAACCCGCCAAGACTCTCACTCCCCAAATGTGCTAACTACCGTTAAGTAACCCCAATTTTAGTGGGCCGACCCTGCAATGGCATACGCAACCGACGCGTGAGCTTGACGACAGGGGTGGGGCAAAAGGTGCAGGTAGGGGACGGGTGCGGGAAAGGGCCGGTCAAAGGGCCCGACTATGCTCGGTCCGCACGCCCGTCCGTATCTCCCAGGAGCACTCGATGGCCCTCAAGATCACCGTGATCGGCACCGGCTACCTCGGCGCCACCCACGCCGCGGCCATGGCGGAGCTGGGCTTCGACGTCCTGGGGCTCGACGTCGTGCCGGAGAAGATCGAGATGCTCTCGGCCGGCAAGGTGCCGATGTACGAGCCGGGCCTCGAAGAGATCCTGCGCAAGCACGTCGCGGGCATCGAGGGATCGACCGGGCGGCTGCGCTTCACCACCTCCTGGGAAGAGGTCGGCGCGTTCGGCGACGTCCACTTCGTCTGTGTGAACACTCCGCAGAAGCACGGCGAGTACGCCTGCGACATGAGCTACGTGGACAGCGCCTTCGAGTCGCTCGCACCCCAGCTGACCCGCCCTGCCCTCGTCGTCGGGAAGTCCACCGTGCCGGTGGGCTCCGCCGCACGGCTCGCGGCACGGCTGGCCGAGCTGTCGCCGGTGGGCACCGACGCGGAGCTGGCGTGGAACCCGGAGTTCCTGCGGGAGGGCTTCGCCGTCCAGGACACCCTGCACCCGGACCGGATCGTCGTCGGGGTGGAGAGCGAGCGGGCCGAGAAGCTGCTGCGCGAGGTCTACGCCGGACCGGTCGGGGAAGGGTCGCCGTTCGTCGTCACGGACTACCCGACCGCCGAGCTGGTGAAGACGTCCGCGAACTCCTTCCTCGCGACCAAGATCTCGTTCATCAACGCGATGGCCGAGGTCTGCGAAGCGGCCGACGGCGACGTCGTGAAGCTGGCCGAGGCCATCGGCCACGACGAGCGGATCGGGAAGAAGTTCCTGCGGGCCGGCATCGGCTTCGGCGGTGGCTGTCTGCCCAAGGACATCCGGGCGTTCATGGCCCGTGCGGGCGAGCTGGGCGCGGACCAGGCACTGACGTTCCTGCGTGAGGTCGACTCGATCAACATGCGGCGCCGCGGGCACATGGTCGAGCTGGCCCGGGAGGCCGTGGGCGGAGGCTCGTTCCTGGGGCAGCGGGTCGCGGTGCTCGGCGCCACGTTCAAGCCGGACTCCGACGACGTACGGGACTCGCCGGCGCTCAACGTGGCCGGTCAGATCCACCTTCAGGGCGGCCAGGTCACGGTGTACGACCCGAAGGGCATGGACAACGCGCGGCGGCTGTTCCCCACCCTGGCCTACGCGGACTCGGCGCTCGACGCCGTCCGCGGAGCGGATGTGGTGCTGCACCTCACCGAGTGGCGCGCCTTCCGCGAGCTGGACCCGGCGGAGCTGGGCGAAGTGGCGTCGCGGCGGATCATTCTGGACGGGCGCAACGCACTGGACCCGGCGCTGTGGCGCGAGGCCGGCTGGACGTACCGGGCCATGGGGCGCCCGAAGGCGTGACGGGGGCCGGGTCGGTGTGGGCGCTTCTGTCCTCGATCGCCGGACGGGCTTGATTTGGCTGCTCATTGCCCGACAGCGCGGGTGGACGAGCTGATGTGCGGGCAGACACGCCGATTCGGCCGTTGCTCGTGAACGCGCAAGCGCCGGACGGGCTGGGAACGGCCCGTCCGGCGGTTGCGGGATGGATGCGCTAGCCCACCGCGTCGAGTTCCTCGATCGTGGCCGTGCTCGGGGGTCTGCGGAGGCGGGTCGCCCGGCCGGTGAATTCCGCTTCCCTCATGACCCGCGCCGCGTTGCCCCACGTGAGGCCCGCGATCTCGGACTCCGTCCAGTCGCGGTCCAGCAGCTCCGCGATCAGATGGGGGTAGCCCGAGACGTCCGTGAGCGTCGTGGCGTGCTCGGTGCCCGTGTCGTAGGCGGCGCCGAGGCCGACGCAGTCCGGGCCCGCCAGGTCGCGTACCCGGTCCAGATGGTCGGCGACGTCGTGAATCGTGGCCTCCGCGTGCGGGCGGGCGACCTGGTCGGCGGCGAAGCTGACCATGCAGATGCCGTTGTTGTCGCGCAGCATGCGCAGCACGTCGTCGGGGACGTTCCACGGGTGGTCGGTGAGTCCGCGGGCCGCCGAGTGCGAGAAGACCACCGGCGCCTTGGCCACGGTGAGCGTCCGGCGCATCGTCCCGGGGGACGCCCCGGTGAGGTCGGCGAGGATGCCGAGCCGGTTCATCTCCCGTACGACCTCCTGGCCGAAGCGGGTCAGCCCGTCCTCGCCCTCGGTCCAGCGGGTACCGGCGAGCGTGATGCTCCGTACGCCGAGGGCGTGGAACGCCCGCAGCGTGCCGAGCGACTCGTCGAGGGCGTGGCCCGAGACCGGGCCGAGCAGTGCGGCGACCCGACCGCAGTTGCGGGCCTGGGACATCTCGGCGCTGCCGTGTGCCAGGCGCAGTGCCTCGGGGTACTGGGCGACGAGCGCGCCGACCAGGTCGATCCGGTCGAGCGTGCCACTCACCGCGCGGTCACCGAGGTGATCCGCAGGGACCTGAAGGGACCAGAACTGGGCGCCGACCCCGCCGGCGCGGAGCCGGGGCACGTCGGTGTCCAGGGACTCCTCACCGAGTTCGAGATCGCACCAGGGGACGGAGCGCACGGCGTGCGCCAGTCCGTTGTGGCCGTCGACGACGGGGTGGAGCGCCAGCAGTTCACGGGCGCGAGCCAGCGGGTCGGGCGGCGAGGGGGACGGGGGTGGCGCTGAGGCCGGTGGGACGGGTGCGGGAGTGTCGGATGGGAGAGGGGATATGTGCGCGAGGTCCGCTTCGAGTGTGCCGACCGCGGTGGCGGTTGCGGCATCGTCCTGCAGATCTGCCATGAGATGACTCCGTGTTTCGGCGGCAGTAAAGCCACCGTTTCACGGTCACGGCAGGGGGTCGCGGCACGTTGCTGCGTTCGGGGTACGGGCCCGGGTGCGCCCGGGTCCGTACCCCGGACGTCTCAGAGCCCGCGCCCGTCCACTTCGTCGATCGTGGCGTGGGAGGGGCCGTAGCGGGCGCTGAGGTCGCGGGCGACGGCCTCCGCGTCGCGCAGCACCCGCACCGCGTTCCGCCAGGTCAGCTTGGCGAGGTCGGCGTCGGACCAGCCGCGGCCGAGGAGCTCCGCGATCAGGTTCGGGTAGCCGGAGACGTCCCGCAGGCCCTCCGGGAGGAAGGCGGTGCCGTCGTAGTCGCCGCCGATGCCGATGTGGTTGATGCCGGCGACCTCGCGCATGTGGTCGAGGTGGTCGGCGATCGTGGCGACGGTGGCCTCGGGGCGGGGGTAGGCCGCCTCGAAGTCGGCGTGCACGCGCATGGCGGCCGAGGTGGTGTCCAGGTGGTGCAGGCCGTGCTCGCGCATGTTGCGGTCGGCGGCCAGAGTCCAGGCGACGGCTGCCGGGAGGACGAACTTCGGCACGAAGGTCGCCATGGCCACGCCGCCGTTGGCGGGGAGCTGTGCCAGCACGTCGTCGGGGATGTTGCGCGGGTGGTCGCAGATCGCGCGGGCCGAGGAGTGCGAGAAGATCACCGGCGCGGTGGAGGTGGCGAGCGCCTGGCGCATGGTCGTGGCCGCCACGTGCGAGAGGTCGACCAGCATGCCGATGCGGTTCATCTCGCGTACGACCTCGCGGCCGAACGCCGACAGGCCACCGACGCGCGGGACGTCGGTCGCCGAGTCCGCCCAGTCGATGTTGTCGTTGTGCGTCAGCGTCATGTAGCGCACGCCGAGGGTGTGCAGGGCGCGCAGGGTGCCCAGCGAGTTGTTGATGGAGTGGCCGCCCTCGGCACCCATCAGGGAGGCGATCCGGCCCTCGGCGCGGGCGGTCTCCATGTCGTCGGCGGTCAGGGCGCGCCGCAGGTCCGCGGGGTAGCGGGCCAGCAGCTCGGCGACGACGTCGATCTGTTCGAGGGTGGCGCTGACGGCGGCGTCACCGGCGAGGTCGCTGCGGACGTAGACCGACCAGAACTGGGCCCCGACCCCGCCGGCGCGCAGCCGGGGGATGTCGGTGTGCAGGGTGCCGGTCAGGTCGGTGGCGATGTCGCGTGCGTCCAGGTCGTAGCCGACCTGCTCGCGCAGCGCCCACGGCAGGTCGTTGTGGCCGTCGACGACGGGGTGGACGGCGAGGAGCTCCCGGGCCCGGTCCAGATAGTCCACGGTGCCCTACTTCCCGAAGCCGAAGGAGTCGGAGCCCTCGACCTTGGCCCGAAGCCGTTTCCCCTTCTCTGTGGCCTGGTCGTTCAGCTCCTGCTGGAAGTCCTTCATCCGGCCCAGCAGCTCGCTGTCGTGGGCGGCGAGGATGCGTGCGGCGAGCAGACCCGCGTTGCGCGCGCCCCCGATGGAGACGGTGGCGACCGGGACTCCGGCGGGCATCTGCACGATGGACATGAGGCTGTCCATGCCGTCCAGGTACTTCAGCGGGACGGGGACGCCGATGACGGGCAGCGGGGTCACGGAGGCGAGCATGCCGGGCAGGTGGGCCGCGCCGCCGGCGCCCGCGATGATCGCCTTGAGCCCGCGGTCGGCGGCCTGCTCGCCGTACGCGATCATCTCGCGGGCCATGCGGTGGGCGGAGACGACGTCGACCTCGTAGGGGATCTCGAACTCGTCGAGGGCCTTCGCGGCTGCTTCCATGACGGGCCAGTCGGAATCCGAGCCCATGACGATGCCGATGACAGGGGCGGTACCGGGGGAGGTCATTCGGTGATTGTTCCTCGCAGGTAGTCGGCCGCGTGCCGGGCGCGCTCCCGCACGTCCGCCAGGTCGTCGCCGTAGGTGTTGACGTGTCCGACCTTGCGGCCGGGCTTCACGTCCTTGCCGTACATGTGGATCTTGAGCTGCGGGTCGCGGGCCATGCAGTGCAGGTATGCCTGGTACATGTCCGGGTAGTCCCCGCCGAGGACGTTGCACATGACCGTCCACGTGGCGCGCGGGCGCGGGTCGCCGAGCGGGAGGTCCAGGACGGCTCGCACGTGGTTGGCGAACTGCGAGGTGATCGCACCGTCCTGGGTCCAGTGCCCGGAGTTGTGCGGGCGCATCGCCAGTTCGTTGACCAGGATGCGGCCGTCCGCCGTCTCGAAGAGCTCGACGGCGAGGTGGCCGACGACTCCGAGTTCGGCGGCGATACGGAGGGCGAGCTGCTGGGCCTCGCCGGCGAGGCGCTCGTCCAGCTCGGGGGCCGGGGCGATGACCGTGTCGCAGACGCCGTCGACCTGGATCGACTCGACGACCGGGTAGGCGACGGCCTGGCCGTGCGGCGAGCGGACGATGTTGGCCGCCAGCTCCCGTACGAAGTCGACCTTCTCCTCGGCGAGGACGGCGACACCGGCGCGGAACGGCTCGGCGGCGTCCTCCTCGGAGCGCACGACCCACACGCCCTTGCCGTCGTAGCCGCCGCGGACCGTCTTGAGGATCACGGGGAAGCCCCCGACCTCGGCCGCGAAGGCCGCGGCGTCGGCCGGGTCCCGCACGATGCGGTGGCGGGGGCAGGGCGCGCCGATCTCGGTGAGCTTGGCACGCATCACCCCCTTGTCCTGGGCGTGCACCAGGGCGTCGGGGCCGGGGCGCACGGGGATACCGTCCGCCTCCAGGGCCCGCAGATGCTCCGTCGGCACGTGCTCGTGATCGAAGGTGATCACGTCGCAACCGCGCGCGAAGGCTCGCAGCGTGTCCAGGTCGCGATAGTCGCCGATGACGACTTCGCTCACCACCTGGGCCGCCGAGTCCTGAGGGGTGTCACTGAGGAGCTTGAATTTCAGGCCGAGGGGGATACCCGCCTCGTGGGTCATACGGGCGAGCTGACCGCCGCCGACCATGCCGACTACCGGGAACGTCACCCCTCCAGAGTATCCGCCGCCACGGGACTCCCGGGACGGCGGACCAGCGGTGCCCCGAACGTGCGCGCACGTCACAGGATCGCCACCCTCCCCAGCGCTCAGAGGCGTCACACAAGAGGGCTGGATAGCATGGCCGGGTTGACGAAACCGAACGGACGGGGCTGAGCGATCACCATGGACGAACGTGGCGCCTTGCGATCCCGCGTCGAGCGGCTGGGCCGGGAGGTCGCCAAGTTCGGCGCGGTCGGCGCGGTCGGGGTCCTGGTCAACATCGGCGTCTCCAACCTGATCTGGCGCACCACGGACATTCCGGTGGTCCGGGCCGGCCTCATGGCGACCTGCGTGGCCATCCTCTTCAACTACGTGGGCTTCCGTTACTGGACCTACCGCGACCGCGACAAGAGCGGCCGGACGCGGGAGCTGATGCTCTTCCTCGCGTTCAGCGCCGTGGGTGCGGTGATCGAGGTCGGTGTGCTGTACGCGGCGACGTACTGGTTCGGCTGGGACACCCCGCTCCAGAACAACATCTTCAAGATCGTCGGCATCGGGATCGCCACGCTGTTCCGGTTCTGGTCGTACCGCACCTGGGTGTTCAGGGCGCTGCCTGCCAAAGAGACCGTGCTGAACGCGGAGAGCTTTCTGAAGCAGGACCGCGTGGAGGCGGTCCCTCCGGCAGGGCCCGTTCCGCTGGTGCAGCAGGTGACGCGGACGGAGCCCGACCCCGCCCACCAGTAGGCCGCGGGGCGCCCGGAGACGGGCCGCGGTCAGCGCACCGGGCGGTCCGGGTCCTTGCGCTTCCTGGCCACCCTGCTGAGGAAGAGGGCGAAGACCGGGGGCTGCTGCTGGAGCAGTTCGAGCCGCCCGCCGTCCGCCTCCGCGAGGTCCCTGGCGACGGCGAGGCCGATCCCCGTCGAGTTGCGGCCACTGATGGTGCGCTCGAAGATCCGCGCACCGAGGTCGGCGGGTACACCGGGCCCCTCGTCCGTCACCTCGACGACCACCTGGTTGCCCGTGACGCGGGTACGCAGGGCGACGGTACCGCCCCCGTGCATCAGCGAGTTCTCGATCAGCGCGGCGAGCACCTGGGCCACCGCACCGGGAGTGCCGACGGCCCGCAGCCCGTGCTTGCCGGAGCAGACGACGGCACGGCCCGCGCTGCGGTAGGCGGGCCGCCACTCCTCGATCTGCTGCTTGATGATCTCGTCGAGATCGAAGACGACGGCGGAGCCGGTGCGCGGATCTCGGGAGTTCGTCAGCAGCCGCTCCACCACGTCGGTCAGCCGCTCGACCTGGGTCAGGGCGATGTTGGCCTCCTCCTTCACCGTTTCCAGGTCGTCGGTGACGGAGATCTCCTCGATCCGCATGGAGAGTGCGGTGAGCGGGGTGCGGAGCTGGTGGGAGGCGTCGGCGGCGAGGCGCCGTTCCGCCGTCAGCATCCGGGCGATCCGTTCGGCGGAGGAGTCGAGGACGTCGGCGACGCGGTCCAGCTCCGGGACCCCGTACCGCTTGTGGCGGGGGCGGGGGTCGCCGGATCCGAGGCGTTCGGCCGTCTCGGCGAGGTCGGTCAGCGGTGAGGCCAGCCGGTTGGCCTGGCGTACGGCGAGGAGCACCGCGGAGACGATCGCGAGCAGCGCCACCGCGCCGATGATCAGCAGGGTGCGGCCGAGCTCGCGGGTGACGGCCGAACGGGACTCCTCGACCGTGACCTTCTCGCCCTGCTCCCCCGTCGCCGTACTGCGGATGACGCTGCCGCCGGGGCGCTCACCGACCTCGATGGGGGCCCGGCCGGGGATCTCGACCCGTGCGTAGCGGTCGGAGTCGACCTGCTCGGCCAGTACGCCCGTGGTGATCCGCTCCTCGCCGAGGAGCCTGCTGTCGACGACGCTGATCAGCCGCAGCGCCTCGGAGTCGACGCTCTCCTGGGCGCTGGCGCTGATGGTGCGGGTCTCCACGATGACGAGGGAGACGCCGAAGACGGCGATCACCACGAGCACCACGGCGAGCGTGGAATTGATCAGTCGGCGGCGCATGACTGTCTCTGTACGTCAGCTCTTCTCGAACCGGAAGCCGACGCCCCGCACCGTCGCGATGTAGCGGGGATTGGCGGCGTCGTCCCCGAGCTTCTTGCGGAGCCAGGAGATGTGCATGTCGAGCGTCTTGGTGGAGGACCACCAGGTCGTGTCCCAGACCTCGCGCATGAGCTGGTCGCGGGTGACGACCCGGCCGGCGTCCCGGACCAGGACGCGCAGCAGATCGAATTCCTTGGCGGTGAGCTGCAGTTCCTCGTCACCCATCCAGGCCCGGTGCGACTCGACGTCGATCCGGACGCCGTGGGTGGCGGGCTGCACGGCGGGCTCGGTGGCACCGCGGCGCAGCAGGGCGCGGACCCGGGCCAGGAGCTCGGCGAGGCGGAAGGGCTTGGTGACGTAGTCGTCGGCTCCGGCGTCGAGACCGACCACGGTGTCGACCTCGTCGGCGCGGGCGGTCAGCACCAGGATCGGCACGGCGAGTCCGTCGCCACGCAGCCGGCGGGCGACTTCGAGGCCGTCCATCCCTGGCAGTCCCAGGTCGAGCACCACGAGATCGATGCCGCCCTGGAGGCCGGCGTCCAGCGCGGTCGGGCCGTCCTGTCGGACTTCGACCTCGTAACCCTCCCGACGCAGTGCGCGGGCCAGCGGCTCCGAGATGGATGCGTCGTCCTCGGCGAGCAGTACACGGGTCATGGGGTGATGGTAGTCCGCACGGAGGGCGCGGGGTGAGGTGCTCATGAAGCCCTGGGTACCTGGGAAGGAAACTCTCTGTAAGCCTTTGAATCTGGGAGCATGGTTCCAACATCACCTGTGATCCATGTCTCAAGTCCTTTCATATGCCGCAGTGTCGTGTCGTAAGGTGTCTCGACGCCTGATGCACTACTGAAGGACCTTTGCGCCTGTTTGAGCGAAAAGGGTCACTTTCTGTGCGGGCCGGTACCCGCCGGCCTCAAGGTGAATGACCTGTGGGCCGGGCCCGGTGCGTTCGCGTACCGGGTGTGGATCCCGATGCGGTCGGCTCCCGGCTCCGGCATCGACTCCGTACGGAGAGCGGTGGCCCGGGCCAGTCCCCTTCGAGTGGAGGGGTGGGGCACGTCCGCGCCGGTGCCGGCCACCCCCCACCGGGCGCGTAACGCTCACGAGGCGACGCGTCCCGACCAGCAAGGATCGACCATGGCTTCCAGCCTGACGAAGGATGCTGCCGGCACGACCGGCGGCAAGACCTTCTTCGGCCACCCCCGCGGCCTGGCCACTCTCTTCATGACGGAGATGTGGGAGCGCTTCAGCTACTACGGAATGCGCGCACTCCTCCCGCTCTACCTGATCGCCCCCAACGGGCTCGACATGGACGCGGGTACGGCCACCGCGATCTACTCGGTCTACCTGTCCCTGGTCTACCTGCTCGCCATGCCCGGCGGCTGGTTCGGTGACCGCGTCTGGGGTCCGCGCAAGACCGTCGCCATCGCCGGTGGCGTGATCATGATCGGTCACCTGACGCTGGCGCTGCCGTCCGAGGGCACCTTCTTCGCCGGCCTCGGCCTGGTGGCGATCGGCTCCGGTCTGCTGAAGTCCAACATCTCGACGATGGTCGGCCACCTCTACGACGGCCCGGACGACCCGCGCCGCGACGGTGGCTTCACGATCTTCTACATGGGCATCAACATGGGTGCCTTCGCGGCGCCGCTGATCATCGGCACCGTCGGTGAGAACGTCAACTGGCACCTGGGCTTCGCCCTCGCCGCGCTCGGCATGGGTCTGGGCGTCGCCCAGTTCCTGCTCGGCACGCGCCACCTGAACGAGCGCAGCCTCGTCGTCCCGAAGCCGCTCGACGCGGCCGAGCGCGCCTCGACCCTGCGCAAGGCCATGATCTGGATGGGCGTCGCCGCCGTCTTCTACATCGGCACGGTCGTCACCGGCGTCTACACGCTCAACTGGCTGCTGGTCCCGATCACCGTCGCCGGTCTGGTCATCCCGGTGGTCGTCCTGGCGCGCATCAAGCGCGACAAGGAGCTCAGCACCGCCGAGCAGTCGAAGATGTCCGGCTACATCTGGTTCTTCGTCGCCGCCGCCATCTTCTGGATGATCTACGACCAGGGCGGTTCGACGCTGGCGATCTTCGCCGAGTCCTCGGCCGACAACTCGGTCCTCGGCTGGGAGTTCCCGGTCTCCTGGTACCAGTCGGTCAACCCGGTCCTGATCATGGCGCTGGCCCCGATCTTCGCCGCCTTCTGGCTGGCGCTGAACCGGCGGGGCAAGGAGCCGAGCACGATCGTGAAGTTCAGCTCCGGTCTGGTGCTGGTCGGTGCGTCGTTCTTCGTCTTCCTGATGCCGCTGACGATCGCGGGCGACGGCCACAAGGCCGCCGCGATGTGGCTGGTCGCGATCTACTTCATCCAGACCGTCGCCGAGCTGACGCTCTCCCCGGTCGGTCTCTCCGTGACCACGAAGATGGCTCCGGCCAAGTACGCCAGCCAGATGATGGGTGTCTGGTTCCTGGCCGTCACGGCCGGTGACTGCACCACGGGTCTGCTGTCCATCGCCGGGGTCGACCTCAACGGCACAGGGGTGGTCGCTCTGCAGGCCGCCCTCGCGGTGATGGCCGGTGTCGCGATCTTCATGTACCGCGGCAAGGTCAAGCAGCTCATGGGCAACGTGCGCTGACCCGCGTAGCCGCCCCGTACGGAGGGCCCGCCGCACCGATCTCGGTGCGGCGGGCCCTCCGTCGTCGTGCGGGGACTCAGCGCACCCCGCGCAGCCTGCGCCACGGGGTGAAGGTGAACACCGCGCCGCCGAGCAGGATCGCCGTACCGGCGACCAGCCCGAGCGCGCGCAGTGCGCCGTCGTCCTCGGCCCCGGTGTCGGCGAGACCGCCGCCGGAGTCCGTACCGCCGGCGGACGCCGCTCCGCCGCCCGAGGTGCCGCCCGAGGCGCCGCCCGGCTGGGCCGCGGTGTCGAGCTCCAGTGACGGGGCCACCGATCCCTTGACCTTGCAGGGGATGTTGATCTTCGACGATCCCAGGGTCACGTCGATCGTCAGGGTGCCGGGGCTGAGTGTGGACTTCCCGGACGCCCCCGGCTTGTAGGTGCCGGTCATGTCGGCCAGATCGACCGGCTTGCCCTGCTCCAGCGGTTCGGCGTTGGCCGGGCCGGTGACCTTCACCGAGCCCTTGTCGGCGCCGCCGACGGTGACGTCCATGGACGGTTTGAGCGCACCGGCGGGCAGCGCGGCGGGGCTGTCCATCACGCCCTTGGCCGTCTTGACCGTGAGTGCGTAGCTCCCACCGTTCTTCTTGGCGTTGATCGTCACCTTGGAGGCGATGCCGGCCGGTCCGGGGGAGGTGCAGGCGAAGTTGACCGCGACCTCCTTGCCGGGGAAGTCCGTCTGGCCGCTGCCGCCGCCGGAGGCGGTACCGCCCGCGTCGGAACCGCCCGAGGTCGTGCCACCCGCTGTCGTACCGCCTGCGGTGGTACCTCCCGCGGTGGTACCACCGGCCGTCGTACCGCCCGCGGTCGTACCACCGGCCGTGGTGCCGCCCGCGGTCGTACCACCGGCCGTCGTGCCGCCCGATGTCGTACCGCCGCCTCCTTCCGTCACCTTGATCGTGGCGCCCGGCTGGACCGCCTCCTTCGGGGAGCACTTGGTGTCCGTGGAGATCGGCTTGGACACGTTGATGGTGTAGCCGTCCGGCGTCAGCGTGAGATCGCCCGCCTTCTCCAGCTTCAGCGTGCCCTTCATGTCGGGCAGCACCATGGGACTGTTCTTGGGGATCGGCGGGTTCTGCCGGGGGCCTTCGAGCTTGAGTTCACCGCTCGCCGCCCCGCCCAGCTTGATCGTGCCGGTCGGCTTCACCGTGTCCTTGTCCAGGTCCAGGACGTCGGGGTTCTTGGAGGCGGCCTCGACCGTCTTCCAGACGACCTCGATCTCGTCTCCGACCTTGGCCTCCGCCGGAGCGGTCAGCTGCACCTTGGTGGTGCCCTGGACGGGTGGCAGTCCGGAAATCGCGGGCGGAATGCACTCCGTCGCGTACGAGACGTCGGCGGCCTGGGCTGGACTCGCGACCAGCAGAATCCCCGCCCCGCCGAGCATCAGCGCGACTCCTGCCGCGCTCATCCTCCGTTGCGTGCTCACGAATGTCCCTTCGTCGTGGGTCTGTTCTCTGACGGTGCGGAATCCGGGGTGAACCACGGCAGCGAGGCCGTGGTCGTGGTGCTCACGGGCGGCGCCGCCCGCATACGCCGCCGGGGACGGTGACGCGGGAGGCGCGGACGGCTCGCGGCGGGGCGGGGGCGCACCTTGTCGACGACCGCCATGCCGATACGGAAGACGGCGGCGGGCACGACGACGCACAGCAGGATCCAGAAGAGCGTGACGCCCCAGGGGCGGCCCACCCGCCACGGCTGCTCGGCCAGCACCTTCGTCCCGTACCGCACGGAGACCTGGTAGTCGCCGTGCGCGCCCGCGGTCAGCTCGACGGGCAGCTCGATCTGCGCCTTGCGGCCGGGTGCGACGGTGCCGCGCCACTGCCGTTCCTCCCACTGCGGGGCGTAGACGCCGTGCGCGGTGCCGATCTCGAACACCGGGTCCTTCACCGGAGCCGAGCCCAGGTTGCCGACGGTGAAGACCAGCTTCCGGGAGGCCGGGGCGCCGAACCAGGTCAGCAGTCCGCTGTCGCCCGCCAGCCGGGTGGTCGCCAGCACGGCGAGCCTGCCGCCTCCGGTCTGTTCGGGCAGCGGGGCGGTCGGGTGCCCCGCGACCGTGAACACCGCGTCGGCCGTGGCCTGTTCACCGGTGACCGTGGCGACGTGCACCACGCACGGGCAGGGCACGGGCGGCTCGGCGACCGGCATCTCCTTGGTGAAGGCGCCCGCCTTGTCGGTGGTGACGGCGCGGCCGTCCGCGTTGGCACAGGAGTTGGTGCCGCCGATCACGCCCTTGGCGGGCGTGGCCCGTCCGCAGATCAGCATCATCAGCAGGGTGCCGGGACGCCAGTCACGGCCCTTGACCGTGATGTCGCCGCCCTTGCCCGCCTGTTCGGCGGAGAGCGTGACAGTGGGCCCGTCCGCCGCGACGGCGGCGGGGGCGGCGGGCAGGAGCAGGAGGACGGACAGCAGGGCGGGCAGCAGGGCGAGGAGCCCCACGGCTGCCCGGCCGCTGCCGCGCCGGAGGGGTGCCGGTCCGGTCTTTCCGGTCACGAGTGCGCTCCTGCCTTCACCAAGTGCCTGTCGGGGGAATCCGGTTCACCGGACGAGGACCGGCCGGGCGGATCGTCGCCCGGTGCCGTGCCGCGTCCGCGTCGCCGCCATGCGTACGCGCCCGCGCCGGCCGCGGCGAGCACCGCCAGGGCGCCGCCGGTCAGCGGGGCCCAGGGGACGTACACCGCCGCTGCCGACGCCTCACCGCGTGCGCCGCCCGCCGCCGTGACGCTCAGCCGGACCGTGACGCGGTCGAGGGCCGGGGCGTCGGGCCACGGCTCGGTCAGTTCCACCCGCTGCCCCGGCAGGAGCTCCAGCGGGAGTGTGCGGGCCTGGCGCCGGGGGAACGCGCCGGTCAGTCCGTCCGCGGTGACGGCCAGGCGCGGTACGAGAGCCGCGTTACCGCGGTTGACGAGGGCGTAGCGGATGGTCCGCCCGGACAGGGAGACGTCCTCGACGGTGAGCGCCGCCAGGGTCGGCCCGCTCACCCGCAGATGCACGCGCACGCCCACCTCGCGGCCCCCGCTCACGGCGAGGACGGCGCCGGGGTGGTCACCGGGCGTCGCGCCGGGCGGCACCGTGACGGCGAAGGGGACCTCGGCGCGGGTCCTGGGCGGTACGGTCACCTCGCGCGAGGCGAGCCGCAGCCAGGAACCCGTACCGGTGGAACGCTTCGCCCCGCGCACGGCGAAGCCGCCGCCCTCGGTGTTGTACGCGTCGGCTCCCCGCAGGCGCACGGTGATCTCGGTGCGCCCGGGATTGGCCACCGAGAGGCGGTCCTCCAGTACGGTGCCGGGCGCGCCCTCCAGGTAGAAGTACGGCCGGCCGCCGTCGCTCGGCCGCGCGCCGCCACCGGTGGGCCCGGCGGACCAGCCCGGGGTGGCGGCGTCCCGGCGATCGGCGCCGGACGCCGGGGTGACGGCGAAGGCGCACAGGAGTACGGCGAGCGCCGCTCGGGCGGCGTGACCGGTCGACAGCGACATGGGCGGCTCCCTGGTGCGGGTGCGTGCGGGGTGTGGCGTCCTGGGCGCCCGTGACCGGGCACCCTCCGGGTGCGGTGCGGGCCTCAGCCCGTGGCCCGCTGCCCCCGCCTGGTCAGCCACAGCACTCCGGCCGCACCGGTCAGCAGGACCGTGCCGCCGAGCGTGCCGAGCGCGGCGGCGGAGTCGAGCGGGCCGGTCTTCGGCAGTTCGCCGCCGCCCGCCGGGGCGTTCTGCGAGGTGGCCGCGCCCGCCACGTCGAGTTCGAGCGAGGGCTTGGGATTGTTCTTGGGCGTACAGGTCGTGGTCGTACCGAGCGCCTTGATGGTGAGCACACCGGCGGTGAAGGTGACCTTGCCGGTCTTCTTCGGGGTGTACGTACCCGACAAGTCGCTGATCTTGATGGGGGTGTTGGCGGGGATGGCCGCCGTGTTCGCAGCGCCGGAGACACTGACCTGCCCGCTCTCGGCGCCGCCCAGCTTGATCACCGCGCTCGGCTTCATGGCGCCCTTGCCCAGTTCGACCGGACTGGACGAGACGCCCTTCTGGAAGGACATGGTGAGTGTGTAGCCGGATCCGCTCTTGACGCCCTTGATGTCGATGGGCGACACGGCCCCCTTGGGGCCGATCGGCGTCTGGCACTGGTAGTTGACGTCCACGACCTCGGCGTGGGCGACGGGCGCGGCCATCAGCACCACCGAGCCCGCCACCGCGGACACCGCAGCGAGAGCTGTCCTCTTCTGGTTCGACACCTCGAGTTCCCCTCATGCCGGGAGTCGCCGCGCGGGCCGTATTCCGTACGGCCGCGATTTACTGACGACGCATCAGATCGGCGCCCAAGGTACGCCTGGGGCCTTTTGGAGGGAAGACAAAAGAGCGCACCGATCCGGTGCGCTCTTCGGGTGGACGAATCCGGGCACGGCCCGGCGGGAAATCAGGCGGGCGCGGCCAGCTCCGCCCAGACGGTCTTGCCCGGCTCGTCGGGAGTGCGCATGACACCCCAGTCCAGACAGAGCCGCTGCACGATGAACATGCCGTGACCGCCCGGCCGCCCGGCACGGTGCGGGGTGCGCGGCGCGGGCTGTCCCGCGCCCCGGTCGACGACCTCGACCCGCAGCACCTTCGGCGTGCAGGCGATACGGAGCTCCTCAGGACCCTCCGCATGCAGGCAGGCATTGGTGACCAGCTCGGAGACGACCAGCAGCACGTCCTCGGCGGCGGCACGCCGGTCGGCGCCCACGGCCGGGAGCCAGCCCCAGTCGTGCAGTGCCTGCCGGGCGAAATCACGGGCCATCGGCACAATGCCGCTGGCCTGCCCCAGCGAGAGCGTGCGCCACTGCCGGTCCTCCGGAGCGGCGGAGGCTGCGCCTGCGTCGTCCGGCTCGCGGCCGAGGCCGCCCGGCGGATGCTGCCGGGTGGTGCTCATCAGCGCTTCACCTCACCGATTCACCGTGTCGCCATCGAACAGATACTGATCAGATACAGAGTGTGCGAGCCCTCAGGACGCCACCGGGGTGTCTCCTGCCCGGCTGAATCGTGACAACACCCACTTGGTCCACGCGATCGCGTGACGAGTGCGACACCCGGGGTGCCCGGGGCGTGGATGCGCAGGTCGCGGTCAGGATTCGAGAGCGTCTTCGACGGAGTCGTGGACGGTGAAAACCGCCTCGGCCCCGGTGATCTCGAAAACCCTCGCCACGACGGGCCGCATGCCGGCCAGATGCACGCCGCCACCGGCCGCCTCCGACCTGAGCCGGGCGCCGAGAAGCACGTTCAGCCCCGTGGAGTCACAGAACTCCAGTCGCGAGCAGTCGACCACCAGGCGCACACGCCCTTGCTCGACCGCACTCTCCAGGGGTTCGCGCAGCAGATCGGCGGTGTGGTGATCGAGCTCACCCACCGGCGTCACAACCTCGCTGCGCCCCTCGGTCCGGACCTCGACATGAAGCCGACCCCGGTTCGCACTGCCGACCGTCCCGCGGTCCATGCCCGTTCCTCTTCGTCGTCCGTCACCGTCCGCGCGGGTACCTGCGCGGCCGTCTGCGTAGCCGTCGCCGACGTTCGTAAAACAGTACGCGTTCCGTTCGCCACGCGGTAGCCGAAGACCCGAACAAAGCGGACAAAGCGCTGTATTTGGCGCTTGTAAGTCGCAGTAGGAACCGGGTAAGGGTAGGGGGATACCGATTTTCGTGGCTTTGGAGGCGCCGCTTCACCGCAGGAACACGTATGGGCATCGGCAGCCATATGCCGAGAACGATGGAGGAGAAGCATGTCACCCCGGCTCGACGAACCGCGTACCCAGAACGCGCCGTCGATATGTCCTCAGGGACCGACCGATTCCGACTCCCCTGCCGCGATCGCCGTACCCGGCCCGCGCACCAGCACCACCAGCAGGACCTGCAGGACCCTTACGACCGGCACGAACGAGAGCGCCGACAGAACCGACGTCCCCGCCGCCCAGTACGGCGAGGGGCCGGAGGAGCTGGACGGCCTGGAGGGACTGCCCGAGATCCCGCCCTACGCGGAAGTGGGCCCCCTGGACGCCAGGGCGCTGTCGAAGACGCTCTTCGCGCGGCTCGAATCCCTCGAAGAGGGCACCCACGAGTACGCGTACGTGCGCAACACGCTCGTCGAGCTGAACCTGGCCCTCGTCAAGTTCGCCGCCTCACGGTTCCGCTCCCGCAGCGAACCGATGGAGGACATCATCCAGGTCGGCACCATCGGGCTGATCAAGGCGATCGACCGCTTCGAGCTCAGCCGCGGCGTCGAGTTCCCGACCTTCGCGATGCCGACCATCATCGGCGAGATCAAGCGCTTCTTCCGCGACACCAGCTGGTCCGTGCGCGTCCCGCGCCGCCTGCAGGAGCTGCGGCTCGACCTGGCCAAGGCGGGCGACGAGCTCTCCCAGAAGCTGGACCGGGCGCCCACCGTGGCCGAGCTCGGCGAGCGCCTCGGCATCACCCACGACGAGGTCGTCGAGGGCATGGCCGCGAGCAACGCGTACACCGCCAGCTCGCTGGACGCGAAGCCCGAGGAGAACGACCACGAGAGCGCCCTGGCGGACCGGCTCGGCTACGAGGACAACGGGCTCGAAGGCATCGAGTACGTGGAGTCCCTGAAGCCGCTCATCGCCTCGCTCCCGCTGCGCGACCGCACGATCCTCTCGCTCCGCTTCGTCTCCAACATGACGCAGTCGGAGATCGGGGAGGAGCTCGGCATCTCGCAGATGCACGTCTCGCGGCTGCTCTCGCGGACGCTGGTCAAGCTCAGGAAGGGCCTGACCCTGGAGGAATGACCTGCCGCTCCGGGCGTCGACGGCCCGGCACCGGTGAAGCCTTGCGGAAGGACCTGCCCGACAACGGGCGGGTCCTTCCGCATGTGTGACGGGCTGTCACGGCACGGTCAGAGCGTGCGCTCTCCGCGCTGCCAGACCGCGCTGACCAGGGGAACTCCCGGCCGGTAGGCGAGGTGGACGTGGCTCGGGGCGTCCAGGAGGACGAGATCCGCGCGGGCGCCCCGGGCGATGCTGCCGACGTCCGTACGACGCAGCGCGGCGGCGCCGCCCGCGGTGGCCGACCAGAGGGCCTCGTCCGGCGTCATGCCCATGTCCCGTACGGCGAGGGCGATGCAGAAGGGCATGGACGAGGTGAAGGACGAGCCCGGGTTGCAGTCCGTGGAGAGCGCGACGGTGGCGCCCGCGTCGAGGATGCGGCGGGCGTCGGGCCAGGCGGCGCGGGTGGAGAACTCGGCGCCCGGCAGGAGCGTGGCGACCGTGTCGCCCTGGGCCAGCGCGTCGATGTCGGCGTCGGTCAGGTGCGTGCAGTGGTCGGCCGACGCGGCGTCGAGTTCGACGGCGAGCTGGACGCCGGGGCCGTAGCTCAGCTGGTTGGCGTGGATGCGCGGGTGCAGGCCCTTGGCGCGGCCCGCGGTGAGGATGGCGCGGGCCTGGTCGCCGTCGAAGGCGCCCTTCTCGCAGAAGACGTCGATCCAGCGGGCGTACGGGGCGCAGGCGTCCAGCATCGGCCCGGTGACCAGGTCGACGTAGCCGGCCGGGTCGTCGGCGTAGTCGGGCGGTACGACGTGGGCGCCGAGGTAGGTGACCTCCTCGGTGTGGTCGGCGGCGATGCGCAGGGCGCGGGCCTCGTCCTCGACGGTGAGGCCGTAGCCGGACTTGGTCTCGAAGGTGGTGGTGCCCTGGCGCGCCGCCTCGGCGAGATAGCGCGCGACGTTGGCGGCGAGCTCGTCGTCGGAGGCGGCGCGGGTGGCGGCGACGGTCGTCCTGATGCCGCCCGCGGAGTAGGCCAGGCCGGACATCCGGGCGTTGAACTCCTGCGTGCGGTCACCCGCGAAGAGCAGATGGGAGTGGGAGTCCACGAAGCCGGGGATCATGGCCCGGCCGCCCGCGTCGACGGCGTTGTCAGTGGCCGGTGCTTTGCTTGATTCACCGGTCCAGACGACGCGGTCGCCCTCGATGACGACGGCCGCGTCCCGGATCAGGCCCAGGGGGGTTCCGTCTCCGAGGGAGGGGTCGTTGGTGACCAGGCCGGCGATGTTGGTGATGGCGGTCGTCGTCATGGGGAGGCTGTTTCTCCTTGCGCGAGGGGCCGGGGGGTCCGGGATCAGCCGTGCAGTGCGGCGATGGCCGAGGCGAGTGCCGTGGATACGTCCGGGATCCGGGTGTGGTGACCGTCCCGGACGATGTGACGGCCTGCCACGACCGTGTGCCGCACATCAGCGGCGGAGGCGGCGAATACGACGGCTTCGGCAGCCAGCCGGGGCACCGGTCCCGCTGTTCTGACGGAGTCCAGGGCGACGGTGGCCAGGTCGGCGGGCGCGCCGGGTTCGATGACGCCCGCGTCGGGGCGGCCGAGTGCGGCGTGCCCGTCGGCGGAGGCCGCCCGGAGCAGGGCCGCAGCCGTCCAGTGGCCCCGGATGTGGGTGCGCAGCCGCTCGTTCAGCTCCATCGCGCGGGCCTCTTCGAAGAGGTCGATCACGGCGTGGCTGTCGCTGCCCAGCGAGAGCGGGGAACCCGCGCGCTGAAGGGCGACCGCGGGTCCGATGCCGTCGGCGAGGTCGCGTTCGGTGGTGGGACACATGCAGGTGCCGGTGACCGAGGAGCCCAGCAGCTCGATGTCCTCGGCCGTGAGGTGCGTGTTGTGGATGCCCGTGGTGCGGGGGCCGAGCACCCCGTGGTCGGCGAGGAGCCGGGTGGGGGTGCGTCCGTGGGCGGCGAGGCACGCCTCGTTCTCCGCGATCTGCTCGGAGAGGTGGACATGGAGCGGAGCGTCCCGCTCCGCGGCCCACTGGGCGACGGTGGCGAGCTGCCCGGCCGGCACGGCCCGTACGGAGTGGATGGCCGCGCCGATCAGCGCGTGGTCGTCGCCCTTGAGGAGCGAGGCACGCTCGGCCCAGGCGTCGGCGGTGGTGTCGGAGAAGCGGAGCTGGTGGTGGCCGGGCTTCTCGCCGAATCCGGCGGCGAGGTAGGCGGTGTCCAGCAGGGTGATGCGGATTCCGGCCTCGGCCGCGGCGGCGACGAGCGCTTCGCCCATCGCGTTCGGGTTGGCGTAGGGAGTGCCGCCGGGCGCGTGGTGCAGATAGTGGAATTCGCCGACCGAGGTGATCCCGGCGAGGGCCATTTCGGCGTACGTCGCGCGGGCCAGGTCGTAGTAGGTGTCGGGGGTGAGCCGGGAGGCCGTCCGGTACATCAGCTCGCGCCAGGTCCAGAAGGTGCCCGAGCCCACCTGGACGCCGCCGCGCAGGGCCCGGTGGAAGGCGTGCGAGTGGGTGTTGGCCAGCCCGGGCAGCGTCAGTCCGCGCAGCACCGTGGCGCCGGGCGGGGGTGTCCCGACGCCGGTGCGTACACCGGCGATCCGCCCGCCGGCCACGTCCAGGGTGACGCCCGGCTCGACGTGGTTGCCGAGCCAGGCGTGGGAGAGCCAGTAGGTGACGGAGGCGGGGTCGCCGCCCGCCCCCGCCGGGGCGGAGGCGGCTGCTTCCGTCCCGGTCGGCGGATCGGCCGGGGTCGGCTCGGTCGTCAGCGGCACGCGAGGCCCTCCAGTACGTCGGCGAGTGCGATCACACCGGCCACGCAGTCGTCCTCGGCGGCGAATTCGGCCGGCGAGTGCGAGATCCCGGTCGGATTGCGGACGAACAGCATGGCGGTAGGCACCGAAGCGGACAAAATACCCGCATCGTGCCCGGCTCCGGTACCGAGGACGGGCAGGGCGCGGTCCGTGTCGTGGGACGGCCGCCCGGTGAGGATCTTGGCGATCTCGTCCCGCAGGGCGTGCTCGAACTCCACCACCGGGGTGACGGATTCCCGTACGACGTCGAGATCGATGCCGTGCCGTTCCGCCTGCTCGCGGGCGGCGCGCTCGATGCCGGTGACGACGGTGTCCAGGGTGGCCTGGTCGGCGGCGCGGGAATCGAGCCAGCCGCGCACGAGGGAGGGGATCGCGTTGACCCCGTTCGGCTCGACCGAGATCTTCCCGAACGTGGCCAGAGCGCCCGCGAGCTCCGCCTCCCGACGGGCGGCGAGCACGGTCTCGGCGTACGTGAGCATCGGGTCGCGCCGGTCGGCGAGCCGGGTGGTGCCCGCGTGGTTGGCCTCCCCGCGGAAGTCGAACCGCCAGCGCCCGTGCGGCCAGATCGCGGAGGCGATGCCGACCGGGTCGCCGGTGAGGTCGAGGGCGCGCCCCTGCTCCACATGGAGCTCGACGAACGCGCCGATACGGGCGAGCCGTTCGGGGTCCGGGCCGATGGCGTCGGGGTCGTACCCGGCGGCCTCCATGGCCTGCGGCAGGCTCACGCCGTCACCGTCGCGGAGCCGGTGGGCGTTCTCGACACTCAGCTGCCCGGCGGTGAGCCGGGAGCCGACGCAGGCGAGCCCGAAGCGGGCCCCCTCCTCGTCACCGAAGTTGGTGATGGCCAGAGGCTTGGCGAACTCCACTCCCCTGCGGCGGAGTTCGTCGAGCGCGGCGAAGGAGGAGACCACACCGAGGGGGCCGTCGAAGGCGCCGCCGTCCGGCACGGAGTCGAGATGCGAGCCGGTGACGACGGCGTCCCCCGCGAGGGGGTCACCGAGCCAGGCCCACTGGTTGCCGTTGCGGTCCACCTCGCAGTCGAGGCCGCGGGCCTCGGCCTGCATCCGGAACCAGAGGCGGCAGTCGGCGTCGGCCCCGGTCCAGGCGTAGCGGCGGTAGCCGCCGGACTCGGCGTTGCGGCCGATGTTCCGCAACGACGCCCACATCGCGTGGAAGGTGGGGCTCACGCGGCGGTCCCGTCCGTGCCGGACGCGTCGCCCGTGCCGGACGCGGAGCTCGTGCCGGACTCGGCGTCCGGGCCGCCCTCGCGCATCGGGACCCTGACCCCGCGCTCCGCGGCGACCGACTCCGCGATGTCGTAGCCGGCGTCGACGTGCCGGATGACACCCATGCCCGGGTCGTTGGTGAGCACCCGGCGGATCTTCTCGCCCGCGAGCTTCGTACCGTCGGCGACGGTGACCTGCCCCGCGTGGATGGAACGGCCCATGCCGACACCGCCGCCGTGGTGGATCGACACCCAGGACGCCCCGGACGCCACGTTGACCATGGCGTTCAGCAGCGGCCAGTCGGCGATCGCGTCGGAGCCGTCGAGCATGGCTTCGGTCTCGCGGTACGGCGAGGCGACCGAGCCGCAGTCCAGGTGGTCGCGGCCGATGGCCAGCGGGGCGACCAGTTCGCCACTGGCGACCATGTCGTTGAAGCGCTCGCCGGCCTTGTCGCGCTCACCCTGGCCGAGCCAGCAGATCCGGGCGGGCAGGCCCTGGAAGTGGACCCGCTCGCCGGCCATCTTGATCCAGCGGTGCAGCGACTCGTTCTCCGGGAAGAGTTCGAGCATCGCCTTGTCGGTCTTGTGGATGTCGGACGCCTCACCGGACAGCGCGGCCCAGCGGAAGGGGCCCTTGCCCTCGCAGAAGAGCGGCCGGATGTACGCGGGCACGAAGCCCGGGAAGTCGAACGCCCTGCTGTATCCGGCGAGTTGCGCCTCGCCACGGATCGAGTTGCCGTAGTCGAACACCTCGGCGCCCGCGTCCATGAAGCCGACCATCGCCTCGACGTGCGCGGCCATCGACTCCCGGGCCCGCTGGGTGAAGTCGGCGGGCTTCTCGGCGGCCAGCGCGGCCATGTCGTCGAAGTCGACACCGAGCGGCAGGTAGGCGAGGGGGTCGTGCGCGCTCGTCTGGTCGGTGACGATGTCGACCGGGGCACCTTCGGCGAGCATGCGGGGCAGCAGTTCCGCCGCGTTGCCGAGCAGGCCGATGGAGAGCGGGCGCCGCGCGTCGCGCGCCTCGACGGCCAGCTGGAGCGCGTGCTCCAGGTTGTCGGCCTTCACGTCCAGGAAGCGGTGCTCGATCCGGCGCTCGATGGCGCGCGGGTCGCAGTCGATACAGATCGCGACGCCGTCGTTCATGGTCACGGCCAGCGGCTGGGCGCCGCCCATGCCGCCGAGCCCGGCCGTGAGGGTGATCGTCCCGGCGAGCGTGCCGTTGAACTTCTTCGCGGCGACGGCGGCGAAGGTCTCGTACGTGCCCTGGAGGATGCCCTGGGTGCCGATGTAGATCCACGACCCGGCGGTCATCTGCCCGTACATGGTCAGACCGAGGGCCTCCAGGCGGCGGAACTCCTCCCAGTTCGCCCAGTCGCCGACCAGGTTGGAGTTGGCGATCAGGACGCGCGGCGCCCACTCGTGGGTCTGCATGACGCCGACCGGCCGCCCGGACTGGACGAGCATCGTCTCGTCCTGCTTGAGCGTCTGCAGCGTACGGACCATGGCGTCGAACGAGCGCCAGTCGCGGGCCGCCTTGCCCGTGCCGCCGTAGACGACGAGCTTGTCGGGGTGCTCGGCGACCTCGGGGTCGAGGTTGTTCTGCAGCATGCGGAGGGCGGCTTCCTGCTGCCATCCCAGGGCGCTCAGTTCGGTACCGCGCGGTGCCCGTACGGGGCGGGGTCCTGACATGGCAATGCCTCCTCGCGAACGTGAATCTTCTATTCACATCCTGAAGGTCTGAATACTTGTAGTCAACAGGTGCGGTCCACGCCACGCCCGGGCAGACGTGTCTCACCACACTCCCGGGGAGGAATCCGTGACCACGACGCGCACACCCGAACCGCCGGCCACCGCGGAAGAACCGCCGCTGAAACGGGCGATCGGCCCCAGACTGCTGATCCTCTTCGTGATCGGCGACATCCTCGGCACCGGCATCTACGCCACCACCGGCAAGGTCGCGGGCAAGGTCGGCGGGGCCCTCTGGCTGCCGTTCCTGATCGGGTTCGTCGTCGCGATCCTGACGGCCGCCTCGTACGTGGAGCTGGTCGGCAAGTACCCCAAGGCCGCCGGGGCCGCGCTCTACACCCAGAAGGCTTTCAAGGTCCCGTTCCTGACCTTCGTGGTCGCCTTCATGGTCATGTGCTCGGGCCTCTCGTCCGCGAGCGCCGCGGCCCGCGCCTTCAGCGGCGACTACCTCGGCGAGTTCACCACCGCCGTACCGCCCACGCTGGTCGCGATCCTCTTCATCCTGATCCTCGCCGCGATCAACCTGCGCGGCGTCGCCGAATCGGTGAAGGCGAACGTCGTCCTGACGATCGTCGAGGTCACCGGCCTGCTGGTGATCCTCTCGATCGGCGCCTACGCCGTCCTGGCGGGCGACGGCCAGCCGTCGCGGCTGACCGAGTTCGAGGGGAGCGGCACCGGCTTCGCCCTGATGACGGGTGTGCTCGGCGCGACCGCGCTCGGCTTCTTCGCGTTCGTCGGTTTCGAGGACTCGGTGAACATGGCCGAGGAGACCAAGGACCCGGTCCGCACCTTCCCGCGCGCCATCTTCATCGGCGTCGCCGTGACCGGCACGATCTACGTGCTGGTGGCCCTGGTCTCCTCCCTCCTGGTCGACCACCGCACCCTGGAGGGATCGAGCGGCCCGCTCCTGGAGGTGGTGAAGGCCGGCGGCATCGACTTCCCGCCGAAACTCTTCGCGCTGATCGCCCTGTTCGCGGTCACCAACTCCGCCCTGATCAACATCATGATGGCCTCGCGGCTCTGCTACGGCATGGCCAACGAACGCATCCTGCCGCCCGCCATGGGCCGGGTCCTCGCGAAGCGCCGCACCCCCTGGGTCGGCATCGTCTTCGTCTCCGTACTCGCCATCGGTCTCGTCACCACCGGCGAGATCGAGGGGCTCGGCGACACGACGGCCTTCCTCCTGCTCTGCGTCTTCGCGGTGGTCAACATCTCCGTTCTCGTCCTGCGCAAGGACCGGGTGGACCACCATCATTTCCGTACGCCGACGGCCCTGCCCGTACTCGGAGCGATCACGGCCCTGATCCTGGCCAGCCCGATCGCCGACCGGGACGCCGACGTCTACATCAGGGCCGGGGTGCTGCTGCTGATCGGGATCGGCCTCTGGGTGGTCAACAAGATGGTGATGACCGCCCGCGGCAGGACCTGACGCCTCCGGAGACCCTCTCTACACGGTCGTCCGCATGTACCAATGGAAAATGCCAGAACTCCCCCTCGACGCCGCCACGTTGCGTAACCTCTGGGTCACAGCCGTACGCGACGTCGGGAGGGGAGTCCGCGTGCCCGGAATCGACGAGTGCCTGCTCGAAGTCATGAAACTGCCCGGTGCCCGGGGCGCCGCGGTGGTCGACTGGACGAGCGGCCTCGCCCTCGGTACCGCCGGTGAATCACCCAACGGCGATCACGAGGCCACGGCCGCGGAGACGGCGGAGGTGGCACGGATGGCGGCGGAACAGCCCGCGTTCGCGCTCTCGCCGCCCGAAGCGACGGCCGCACAGAGGCCGGGCCCGCCGGTCGAGGACGTCATCATCACCACCCGCGGCGGCTACCACATACTCCGCTTCGTCGAGACGGCCTTCGACAGCAGCGTCTTCCTGCACCTCTGGCTCGACCGGGCGGACGGCAACCTCGCCCTCGCCCGTCTGCGGCTCGGCGAGATGGCGGAGCGGCTGGTCCTGGCATGAGACCGACCACCGCGGGTCCCGAGGAGGACACCGCGCGGCGCTCCGCCCCCTCCCCCATGCTCCAGCGGCTGGCGGCCGAGCGCGCCACCGGCGCCCTGATGCGGGACCGCGGCACCCTCTACCTCGCGGACGGCAAGGTGGTCCACGCCGAGAGCCCGTCCACCCCCGGGATCGACATCCTGCTGACCACGGGCGGGACCCTGCCCCACGAGGGCTGGTGGGACGCGGTAGCCCAGGCGGGCGCCGGGCAGCGGGTCGGCCGCTATCTGGTGGACAGCGGCCATGTGCCGGGCGGCGCACTGGAGTTATGCCATCTGGGCGCGCTGTACGACGCCGCGTTCTTCGCCCTCGCCCCGACCCGGACCCCGGCCAGATTCCGCTACGGCGTCTCGCACTGGATCGGTCCCGTCCGCCCCGTCGCCGTCGACGCCGTGCAGCGCGAGACGCTCAGGCGCCGGGAGCTGCTGGACCGGATCTGGCCCGAGCCGCTGACCGACACCGCGCCGGTGGCCCGGACGGCCCATCCCGTGGACGCGCCCGTCCCACCCGGCCGGCGCCGCGTCCTGGAACTGGCCGACGGAGTGCGCACGGCCTCGGACATCGCCCAGGAGCTGGGCCGTTCGGCGTTCCACGTCCTCGTCGACCTGCGGCGGCTCGCGGCTGCCGGACTGGTCCGAGCGGTCCGGCAGGGCACGGAGCCCTCCGCCACGGCACCCGGCCGGGTCGCACTGCCCGAGGTGACGGCCGACCCCGACGTCGCCCTGTTGCGCCGGCTCCGAGACGCATTGGAGGCCCTGTGATACGCGCGCTCAGACAGCGTGCCGGGAGGAGACAACTGATGGTGCCCGAGGCCGAAGTGCAGGATGTCCTCGACGAACTCCAGCGGCTACGGGCCCGCGTCCCCCTTCTCTCCGGCGCGCTGGCGGCCAGCACCGACGGGCTGGTCGTGGCCCAGGACACTCCGGGCGTGGAAGCCGAGGGAGTGGCCGCGCTGACCGCGGCCGCGCTCGGCGTGGCCATCCGGATGACCGACGCCACGGGCCGGGGCGACTTCCGCGAACTGCTGGTACGCGGCCGGACCGGCTACATCGCCACCTACGCGGCAGGTACCTCCGCCGTCCTCACGCTGCTGGCCGAGGACCGCATCAACGTGGGCCGGCTCCATCTCGAAGGCCGTCGCGCGAGCACCCGTATCGGCGAGCTCATCGACACGGCACTGGCCCGGCCCGACCGGCCCGCGCCCGCCACGGGCGCCCCGCAGCCACGCACCCCGCAGAACGGCCCTCTGCCGCAGCGCCCCACCCCCTAGCGGCCACGTCCCGGCCCGCCGGGACGGACAGACCCTCACACAGGAATCGGCGCCGGTCACCCCGACCGGCCAGGGAAAGGAACGAGCACCATGGCGAACACCGAAGCGTCACTGAAGGAAGCGATGACGTCCATCGAGGGCACCACCGGTGTCGCCCTCGTCGACTACACGAGCGGCATGGCTCTGGGCACCCTCGGCGGTGGCAAGGACTTCAACCTGGAGGTCGCGGCAGCGGGCAACACCGACGTCGTACGCGCCAAGCTCCGCACCATGGAGCACCTCGGTATCCAGGACGAGATCGAGGACATCCTCATCACGCTGGGCACCCAGTACCACCTGATCCGGCTGCTCAAGACCCGTGGCAACAACGGGCTGTTCCTCTACCTCGTGCTGGACGCCAGCCGCGCCAACCTGGCGATGGCCCGCCACCAGCTGAAGAAGATCGAGGCCGATCTGGACGTCTGACGCCGCTCACCGGGGGCGCCGCAGCGGGCGCGGCGCCCCGGCCGACACCTCGCCGGTCCGCCCGGCGAACGGACCGCTCCTCCACGAACGGACCGCTACTCGACGAACAGACCGCGCGCGGCGGCCCGCGCGTCGAACTCCTCCAGCCGGGCCTGCGCCTCCGGCAGGGCGTCGCACATGGACTCCAGCAGCACCCGCCCCAGCAGCATCGGCGCGCACGCGGTGTCGAAGGCGAGCCCGGTCCCGACGGCGGCCGGGATCAGCAGATCACTGTGCTTGGCGACCGGGGCGAAGGCCGAGTCGGCGACAGTGACCACCGTCAGCCCCTGCTCCTGGGCGTACGCGAGTCCATCCACGACCTCCCGGGGATGGCGCGGCAGCGCGAAGCACATCAGCGCGGAGGCACCGGCCCGCCGGACCGCGTCGATCCGGTCGAACAGCGCACTGCCGCCCTCGTCGAGCACCCGGACATCGGGGTGCACCTTGGCGGCGAAGTAGCCGAACCCCCGCGCCTGCGAGGAGGCGGCCCGCAGCCCCAGCACGGGCAGCGGTCGCGAGTCGGCGAGCAGCCGGCCCGCCCGCTCCACCGGCCCGGGGTCGGCGAGCAGCTCGGTCAGATGCTGAAGGTTCTCGATCTCGGCCCGGACGGCCTGCTGGTACTCGTTGTACGTGTCCTCGGCGACCGGAACCGTCTCCGCGGGGGCGGGGGCCACCTCCCGCAGGTGCCTGCGCAGCGCGGGGTAGCCGTCGAATCCGAGCGCCACGGCGAACCGGGTGACGGACGGCTGGCTGACCCCGGCCAGGTCGGCCAGCTCCACACTGGACAGGAACGGCGCGTCACCGGCCCTGCGCACCATGGAGTGCGCGATCCGTCGCTGGGTGGGCGTGAGCCGATGCCCCTCGAAGAGCCGCTGCAAGCGCGCAGCCGGGGTGCTCCCGCTCATGCTGATCCTCCAGAGATCCGCCGCGCCGGTCCGGCGCCGGCAAAATCCATTCAGCCAGCAAGCGGCCTGTATGTCCATATACAGACGCTCCCCTTGGCGGCCCGTGCCGCGGGCTATCCCTCGCGGGCGTAGGTGTGGACGGTGCCGTTCGACTCGTCGTGGATGCTGATCACGTACCCCGCGGAGAAATCGGCCTTCCGCTCCTCACGGAGAAAGCCGCGTACCCGGGTGTCGATGTTCTGCCAGAACCTCTCGTCCTGCCCGGCGGACTCCGGCTCGACGGAGACGACGACCTCCGCCTCGCCCCGGCCTCCCGCTCCGAGGAATATCTCCGTGACGTGCTGGGAGCTCGTGGAGTCGGTGGTGTGCGAGCGGAACTCGTCCGCGAGGTCCACGGCGCGGGCTTCGGCCGCCACCGCCGCCGAGGCGGACAGACTTCCGGACTCCCCCGACCACCGTCCGGCGGCGAATGCCGCTCCCAGGAGGACGAGGAGCGCCCCCGCGATCAGAGCGCGGCGCGACGTGTTCATGAGCTCTCGCACTTCTCGGTCGGAGTGGTCGTCACCCGGCGCACGGCGTCGGATGCCGCGCCGAAGGTGAAGGAGAAACAGCGATAGGTCCTGGAGTGCGAGCCGCCGAAGATGCTTCTGGCCGGGAACTCGGCGAAGAACCTGAGGACGGCGACCAGGGAACCCTCCTTCTCCCTCGCGGAGAGGAAGACGGCACCGTAGCGCTCCCCCGTGCGCCGCAGCACCTCGCGGGACGGCGGGCCGGGTCCCGTGTCGTCGAGCACCTGGTTCAGGAACACCTGGGCCGTGGCGGCCGTGCGGTGCCGGGCCACCTCCTCGGCGCGGGCGCCGTCGCGCTGGAAGCCGTGCACGGTGTACAGCAGGAAGGCGACGGCGCAGAAGGCGATCGCGAGGGGGACGACGAGCGCGAGGAGGCATCCACGGCGCAGGGCGACGCGGCCGGACCGCGTCGCCCCACCGTGATCGGAGGATTCCCGGATCACTGCCCCCCGTGCCCGAAAGTGGCGCAGGGCTTACGTGTCATCACGGCCCCTGCGTCATGAACGCCTGGGCGTAGGCGGTGGTTCCGAGCTTGTTCGGGTGGTAGCTCTCCCGGCTGAGGCAGGTACCGCCCCAGGGCCACACGCAGACGGACGGACCGTCGCCGTGGCCGAAGTCGCCCTCGCCGTTGGGGCCGGCGACGATGCCGTTGATGCCCTCCGGATCGTCACAGACCCGCTTGCCCTCGAAGGCCGCCTGCGGAGACTTGAACGTGACGCCGAGCGCGTGCATCTCGGTGGCCAGCGCCTTCTGCTTGTCCTCGAAGTACTGCGCCATCCTGTTGATGATCTCGCCCTGGGTGGGCGTGAGCAGTGCGGTGCAGTCGAGGTTGTTGCTGAAGAGCGCCGGATACCCCATCAGCATGATGGTGGCGTTCCGCGCCTCGCTCTCGATGCTCGTCAGAGTATTCCTCGTCTCCGTGATGGCAGCGTCGATGTCGGACTTCATCGAGTCCTCGGAGGGACACCAGGTCGTCGCGCACTCCTGGAGCTTCTGGTCGAAGCGCACGTCGTTCCCGCCGATGGTCAGCATCACCAGGGTGGTGTCGTCACTGAGCGCCCCCGACTCCGTCTGGACCTTCTCGTGGAAGTTGCCGTCCTGGCCCCACCCGTTCGGGTATCCGCTCACCTGCCAGGTCTTGGCACCGGAACAGGCGGTGAACTGGAAGTCGAGGGAGGGGTCGTTGCCGTCCGCGAGCGTGGCGACCGTCTGACTCTGTCCCGGCAGCGTCACCTTGCGGGGCCAGGCGTTCTCGCTGCGGCGGCAGCCGTTCCAGGTGTCCTTGCCCCAGTGGAGGTTGGTGGCCTCGTAGTAGTCCCCCGCGCCCTCGCCCGAGGTGTAGGAGTCACCCATGGCGACCACCATGTGCTGGGGCTTGGCGGCCAGCGGCTGGACGGCGACGGCGTCCCAGGCGATGTCCTCGTCCGCGGTGCCGTCGTCCGTCTCGTTGTCGAGGACCACCTGGGGGATGCCGTCGAAGCGGTACACGCCCAGGGCCACCCAGGTGTTCTTCCGGTGCCGGGTGTTGATGTAGCGGTCCCGCACCCCGTCGGCCGTGTGGATCCGGTAGTGCGCCTGCTGGGTGTGGGCTCCGGTGTCGGGCAGATGGACGAGGACGCGGGCCCACTGGTTCAGGCTCTTGTTCAGGGTCCAGGTACCCGTGATCCCCATCTCCGTGCTGCGGTGCGCCGAATCGCGACTGTGGGCGAACCAGAAGTGGGAGCCGAAGCCGCCGCCCACCTGCTGGAAGTCCTCCTTGCCCTCGTACGTCGTGTTGTTCTCGGCGAACTTCCAGGTCAGACTCCCGGAGCTCGTCCAGGACTTGGAGCAGTCGCTCCGCATGGACGGCACGCCCGGGGCGACGTCGTCGATGACGAGCGCGTTGGACGGCAGGCCGTCGAGCGTGCAGGCCGGAGCCCCGCTGTTGCCCCGTCCCGGTTCGACGCGCAGCGTCTTGTACGTGAGGGTCTCGAAGCCACAGGTGCCGCTGCAGTCCGTCCACCTGGCGTTGTCGTCGTACCAGTGGTCCCCGTAACAGGCTTCGGTGGTGCACACGGGGGGCTCGACGGGGCTGCAGTCGTTGGCGTCGTTGCAGAAGGCGTACAGCGGCGGCTTGATCGCCTGGGTCCGCAGGAGCGTGCTGTTCCACCAGGCGGGCTGGTACCCGTGCGTGTTGCTGTCGTCTTCCACACCGGAGTCGCTGTACGCGCGGCCGGTGTCGATGGGGAACGCCGCCCAGCCCATCACCTTCTCCGGGTACGGCCACAGCTGCGGCTTCGCCGCGTCCGCGTAGCTGTTGTTGTCCAGGAAGGCGTTCCGGTCGGCCGGGTACTTCGGGTTGGCCGGGTTGTTCAGCCACCCCAGGCCCCACTTGCCCGCCGAGTCAGGGGTGTTGAAACCGAGGTTGTAGTTCCAGACCGCGGCGAACCAGTTCTCGATGTTCTGCGGGTCGTCGTCATTGATCTCGACGCGCTGCCCGTCGGTGTGGAGCTCGTTCCACTTCTTGGCGAGCGTCTGCGCCGCGACGGCGACGTTGGCCGCGTAGTCGAGAGCGATGGCGCGCTGCTGGGCGGCGGGGAAGGGGGCCGGCTTGTCCGGCTGTGCGCTCATGCCGTCGGTCTGCTGGCCCATCCCGTAGCCGCAGTCGGCCTTGCCCCAGTTGACCGTCCAGTACTTGTCCGGGTCGTAACCGGGCGTACCGGGATAGATGTTGGTGCCGTAGAAGTTGCCCACCAGCGGGTTTCCGGTCTGGCCCGGCAGGACGTGGTGGGTGGCCTGCCACAGGTTGGACTCCTGGGCCAGGACGCCCAGCAGCACCTGGGCCGGGATCCGCGCACCCGCCGGCGCGTCCTTCAGTGCGGGCAGCGGGAACATCGTCGACGGCGAGACCGACGAGCCGAGGCCCGCCTGGGAACGCCAGCCGCCCTGCTGGAGGTAGCCGCTGGTGAGGTTGCCCCGGACCGCCATGTCGGCGGCCCACTCCACCTGGTTGGGGGTGGGCTGCAGAGCCTGCTGGCTGGGGTCGTTGCGCGGGACGGCGCAGGTGGCCTCCGGGTCGTACGTCGTCGTCGACGAGTCGACCGCAAGGGCCCCGGCAGCGGCTGTCCGGGGCTGGACGGCCTCCGCCGCACCCTGCTTCCCGGCGGAGGAGCTCCGGACGGCACCCTTCAGCGCGGGCGACTGCTTCTCCGCGGCCGGTGCGGTCTCGCCCGGGACGGTGAACTCCAGTTCCTCGTCCGACTGCGGGATACTCGCTTCGATCCGGTACGGGACGTGGCCCTCGTCGGCACGGGCCGCGAGCGGGTCCGCCACGTGCGTGCGCAGTCCGGCGGAGACTGCCTTGTCCACGACCAGCCGGCCGTGGGAGGAGACCGTGGTGCCGGCGTCGGCAACCAGGCGCTTGACGCCGGAGGGCAGCGGGGCCACGTCCTGCGGCGTGCCGGTGAGGAAGAGACGGCCTCCGGTGCCCGCGGAGAGTCCGACCTTGCCGGCCTCACCGTGCGCGAGGGTGGTCAGCCTGTCGCCCACCGCGCGGCGGACGGTGACCTTCTCCCCCTTGAGGTCGAGGAAGCCGACTCCGCCGGCGCTGTCGGGGTGCAGACGGAAGGCGGGACCCGAAGTCCTGGCGATCAGCTCGGTCCTGCCGTCGGCGGCGACCCGCGTGAGCCGGTTGCCGAACGCCGCGACCGTCTCGTCCCCGACCGGGACGGCCGAGGTCGCCTCGCCCTTCACGGTGAGCGTACGGGTCACCTTGCCGGTGACCGTGTTCAGGCGGAGCAGCCGGGTCTCGCCCACCTGCTCGTCGCCGGACTGGGTCAGTACCGCCGTCTCCCCGGCGCCGCACCCGGGGTTGAAGTAGGCGAGGGAGACCTGGTCCCTCAGCTTGGTCACCTTGCGGGTGTCGAGATCCACCACGGCCGCGAAGGCTCCGCGGTCGAACAGCGCGGCCTCGTTGGTGAACGCCCGGGGGGCGTACGTGACCACGGCGCGCTTGCCCGAGCCGGTGACACAGACATTGCCGATCCACGCGTCGGTGTCGAAGCCGTCCTCGCGCAGGGTGGCGGCCTCCTGCCACTGGTAGGCCGTGGCGCTGGCGGCGACCAGGAGGTGCAGTCCCTGGGCGTCGCCGACCACGGTGACGGCCCGGTCGTCCGAAGTGCGCCAGCCCTTCGGGAGCTTGCTGTCGGGCTGCTCCACCTTCGACGGGGCGTCCGGGCCGCCGGTCTCCACGTCGGGCGTCGCGGCGGGGGACTTCTTTCCGTCGGGTTCGTCGTCGGCGCGCTGCTCTCCGGCCGCGGATATCGACTCGCCGCCCGGATCGTTCGGCAGGGCCGATGCGTACGCCGGCAGCAAGGACGCGGTCACGGCCACTGCAGCCACGGCCGCCCAGCGCATGCGCTGTCTTCGGATTCTCATGCCACCCTCTGGTGTCGATGGGGTCCATGGGATCGATGGGGGTCGATCCAAGAAAGGCTGAATCGTTCCACGCCGACGGGGACGGAAGGAGGGAATCCGCAGGCCCAGGGGGCCGGTGACGCAAATACGCCAGCGGTCCGCGCGGCATCGTGATGCCGGGGACGGCCACCACCGGGACAAACAGGGGGGTTAGCCCCACTGACCCGGGCGCCCCGGCTTCGTACCGTCAGAGCATGGAAGCCCGCGACCCTGAGCTCAGGAAAGAGCTAGACGCCACCGTGCAGGCCCGCGCCGAGCTGGGCCCGGAGTACGAGTCCGTGCTCATCGACTCGTTCCTGGAGAAGGTCGAGCGGCGACTCGACGGAACCCTCGACCGGCGTGTGCGCCGGCATCTCGCCGAACAGCAGATGGCCGTCGCCCGCGAGGCGCACTCGCCGCGGATCGCGGCGCGATTCGGCGAGCGGTTCGGCTTCGGCATCATCTCGCTGGTCCTGGCGATCCCGCTCTCCGCGATCGGCGTCGCGAACGCCGGGATCGACGGACTGGTCGTGGCCTGGGCGGGGATCGTCGGAGTCAACGCGGTGAACGCGGCGCACGGCTGGGTCTGGGCCCGCTCCGGCCGCGAAAGGCGGCGGGCGGCCTCCGACTGGGAGGAGTGAGCCGGCGCGGAGCGCGGGGGCCCGGCGCCTTCGCGCCCGTGGTCCGCACAGGGGTATGTCGCGGGGACCGCCGCACCCCCGGTTGCCCGGGGGGCGGGACGACGGCGGTCCCCGCGAGGGACGCGGTCCGGGTCAGGGCCGGGTGCCGCATCCTGGCGACAATGGAGGTCCGGGAGCCGCTCCGTAGTCCGTGTCGCCGTCTAGGGTGCCGGCGGGTTTCCCTGCCGACACCCACTAATGTGCCCGAGCCGTGTTAAGCGGGTGCTGCGCGTACGTGACGCGCTCGTACCGTTTTCACGAAGCCCGGACTCCTCGCGTTACGGCTTCGTACCGGCGTCCTTCGCGAGGAACGCCAGCAGGTCCTGCCTGCTCACGACGCCCTTCGGCTTGCCCTCCACCAGCACGATCGCCGCGTCGGCGCCGTCCGCGCCGCTGAGAACGGCCATCAGGTCCTCGACCGGCTCACCGGATCCGACCTGCGGCAGCGGTGCCGACATGTGCTTGTCGAGCGGGTCGGAGAGCTGGGCGCGCTGGGTGAACAGGGCGTCCAGGAGCTGGCGCTCGACGACGGAGCCGATGACCTCGGCGGCCATCACGTCCGGGTGCCCGGCGCCCGGCTTCACGATCGGCATCTGGGAGACGCCGTACTCGCGGAGCACCTCGATCGCCTCGCCGACCGTCTCCTCGGGGTGCATGTGCACGAGGTGCGGCAGCGGACCGTCCTTGTAGTCCAGGACGGCACCGACGCGCGCGGAGGTACCGGTGTCCTCCAGGAAGCCGTAGTCGGCCATCCACTCGTCGTTGAAGATCTTGCTCAGATAGCCGCGCCCGCTGTCGGGGAGCAGTACGACCACGACGTCGTCCGGTCCCAGACGCGAGGCGACCTCCAGGGCCGCGACGACCGCCATGCCGCAGGAGCCGCCGACGAGCAGGCCCTCCTCCTTGGCGAGGCGACGGGTCATCTGGAAGGAGTCCTTGTCGGACACCGCGACGATCTCGTCCGTGACCGTGCGGTCGTAGGCGCTGGGCCAGAAGTCCTCGCCGACGCCCTCGACCAGATACGGGCGCCCGGAGCCGCCCGAGTAGACCGAGCCCTCCGGGTCCGCGCCGATGACCTTCACCGCGCCGTCGCTGATCTCCTTGAGATAGCGGCCGGTGCCGGTGATGGTGCCGCCCGTGCCGACGCCCGCCACGAAGTGGGTGATCCGGCCGTCCGTCTGCTCCCAGAGCTCGGGACCGGTGGTCTCGTAGTGGGAGCGCGGGTTGTTCGGGTTGGAGTACTGGTCGGGCTTCCAGGCTCCCGGCGTCTCACGGACCAGCCGGTCGGAGACGTTGTAGTACGAGTCCGGGTGCTCGGGGTCGACGGCCGTAGGGCAGACGACGACCTCCGCACCGTACGCGCGCATCACATTGATCTTGTCCATGGACACCTTGTCCGGGCAGACGAAGATGCAGTGGTAGCCCTTCTGCTGGGCGACGATGGCCAGGCCGACGCCTGTGTTGCCGCTGGTCGGCTCGACGATCGTGCCGCCGGGCTTGAGCTCGCCGCTCTGCTCGGCCGCCTCGATCATGCGCAGCGCGATGCGGTCCTTCACCGACCCGCCTGGGTTGAAGTACTCGACCTTGGCCAGGACCGTCGCCTGAATGCCTGCCGATACATTGCGCAGCCTCACCAGCGGGGTGTTACCGACAAGACTGATCATCGAATCGTGGAATTGCACCGTGTACTCCGGGATCTCCGAGATGGTCCGGCCCAGAGTATGCGTACGGGCACGAGATTGGGCGAAGCGATTGGGCGCTGCCTCCCACGGGGCAGGTAGGTGTAAGTACGGCGTACGGCAAAGAGGAGGTGGACCCGACTGTGTCGAGGGCGAGAGTGGCACGGCGGATCGCGGCGGGCGCTGCTTACGGAGGCGGCAGCATCGGCTTGATCGGGGCCGCGACGGTGGGTGTGGTGCTGGCCGAGGTCCAGCTGGCGAAACGGCAGGTGGGCGGCGGTACGGCTCCCGTGCCGCCGAGTGCGGAGGGGCGGTACGGGGTGGCGTTCACCGGCCCCGCCGAACCGCTGCGGCTCGGGCTGCTCGGTGACTCCACGGCCGCGGGGCAGGGGGTGCGCAGGGCCGGACAGACGCCCGGAGCGCTGCTCGCCTCGGGGCTGGCGGCGGTGTCCGAGCGGCCGGTGGACATGCGGAACGTCGCGTTGCCGGGGGCCCGGTCCGACGACCTGGAGCGCCAGGTCTCGCTCCTGCTGGCCGATCCGGCGCGGGTCCCCGACGTCTGCGTGATCATGATCGGGGCCAACGACGTGACGCACCGGATGCCCGCCACCCAGTCGGTGCGGTGTCTGACCACGGCGGTGCGCAGGCTGCGCACGGCGGGCGCCGAGGTGGTCGTCGGTACGTGCCCCGATCTGGGGACGATCGAGCCGGTCTACCAGCCGTTGCGCTGGCTGGCCCGGCGGGTGAGCCGGCAGCTGGCGGCGGCGCAGACCATCGGCGCCGTGGAACAGGGCGGCCGGACGGTGTCGCTGGGCGACCTGCTGGGGCCGGAGTTCGCGGCGAACCCCCGGGAGCTGTTCGGCCCCGACAACTACCACCCGTCCGCGGAGGGGTACGCGACGGCGGCGATGGCGATGCTGCCCACCCTGTGCGCGGCGCTGGGCCTGTGGCCGGAGTCCGACCGGCTGGACGGGGCACGGCGCGAGGGCATGCTGCCGGTGGCCAAGGCGGCCTCCCAGGCGGCACGGGAGGCCGGTACGGAGGTCACGGGGGCCCGGGCTCCCTGGGCCCTGCTCAAGCACCGCAGGCGGCGGCGTCTCCCCGCGGCCACGGAGCCCACTTCGCACCCGGAGCAGCGCTCCGGCCCGCACCCGGGCCCGGACACCAAGCCGGACCCGGGCACGGACACGAAGCCGGACCCGGGCACGGACCCGGGCACGGGCACGGGCACGGGCCGCGGCGCAGACCCCGGCAGGGACCCCCGCACGGGCCGCGGCGCAGACCCCGGCAGGGCCCCCGGCACGGGCTCGACGTACCGGGAGGCGCGGCAGAGCGACTGAGCGGTTGCTTAGAAAAGAGGCCCGCATCACACGGCCTGCCGGGTGACCTCAGCGATACGTCCGGGTAACTTCCAAGTCAGTCAAGCCTGCAGCCTGTCTTCCAGCCCTCATGGAGCCGCGTGATGCCCGAAGCCGTGATCGTCTCTGCTGCCCGTTCGCCGATCGGCCGGGCCTTCAAGGGGTCCCTCAAGGACCTCCGCGCGGACGACCTGACCGCCACCATCATCCAGACCGCGCTGGCCAAGATTCCCGAGCTCGACCCCCGGGACATCGACGACCTGATGCTCGGCTGCGGCCTCCCCGGCGGCGAGCAGGGCAACAACCTGGGCCGCATCATCGCTGTACAGATGGGGATGGACCACCTTCCCGGCTGTACGGTCACCCGCTACTGCTCGTCCTCCCTCCAGACCAGCCGCATGGCGCTGCACGCCATCAAGGCCGGCGAGGGCGACGTGTTCATCTCGGCCGGTGTCGAGATGGTGTCCCGCTTCGTGAAGGGCAACTCCGACAGCCTGCCGGACACGCACAACCCGCTCTTCGCCGAGGCCGAGGCCCGCACGGCCGAGCGCGCCACGCAGGAGGGTGCGAGCTGGCACGACCCGCGCGAGGACGGCGTCGTCCCCGACGCCTACATCTCCATGGGGCAGACCGCGGAGAACCTGGCCCGGCTCAAGGGCGTCACCCGCCAGGAGATGGACGAGTTCGGCGTCCGTTCGCAGAACCTCGCCGAGGCAGCCATCAAGAACGGCTTCTGGGAGCGCGAGATCACCCCGGTGACGACGCCGGACGGCACCGTCGTCTCCCAGGACGACGGCCCGCGTGCGGGCGTCACGCTGGAGGGCGTCCAGGGCCTGAAGCCGGTCTTCCGCCCCGACGGCCTGGTCACCGCCGCCAACTGCTGCCCGCTCAACGACGGCGCCGCCGCCCTGGTGATCATGTCCGACACCAAGGCGCGCGAGCTGGGCCTGACCCCGCTGGCCCGCATCGTGTCGACCGGCGTCTCCGGCCTGTCCCCCGAGATCATGGGCTACGGTCCGGTCGAGGCCAGCAAGCAGGCGCTGAAGCGCGCCGGGCTGACCGTCGGGGACATCGACCTGGCCGAGATCAACGAGGCGTTCGCCGCCCAGGTCATCCCCTCCTACCGCGACCTCGGCCTGCCGCTGGACAAGGTCAACGTCAACGGTGGCGCCATCGCCGTCGGGCACCCCTTCGGCATGACCGGCGCCCGGATCACCGGCACGCTGATCAACAGCCTGCAGTTCCACGACAAGCAGTTCGGTCTGGAGACCATGTGCGTGGGCGGCGGTCAGGGCATGGCCATGGTGATCGAGCGCCTCAGCTAGTAGCCCCGGGGCCAGGACGCCTCCGCACTCCCTCGGAAGCCCCTCGGTGAACCGCACCGAGCCCCGACCGTGACCGAATCTCCCCCAGGATGTGATCTGCGTCCCGGGGGAGAGTCGTTTTCCCAGGTCACCGTAGTCACGGGGTTAAACACCAGGCACAAAGACCTGTCCAATTCGTGACGTAATGCACTGACAGCAGGCACAAGTACAGGACAAGCTGATGTAGGAAGTCGGGGGATCGATTGAAACCGGGAGTATGTCAGTGAGCGCCATGTCATTTGCCCTGTTGCTGACCACCGCCGCTGCCACGGCTGTCGGTGCCGCTGCTCTGCACGCCTCTCACGGGCTGCGCAAGCAGGTCGCGGCCCTGCGTACAGAACTGGCCGCGGGCCGACTGCACGGCGCCACCGTGCCGCCGCAGAGCCGCAGCACAGCCACCCCCGCCGCGGAGATACGCGCGGCCGTCAGCGAAGCCCTCGCCGAGGAGCGGGAGCGCGAGCTCGCCGAGGCGCGCGCCTTCTGGGCCGCCCAGGAGGCCCGCGACGCCGCCGACGCCCCGTCCCTGCTGGGCGGTCTGGCCGGTCTCGGCGACGACGCCCCCTTCTTCCTGCCTCGCCAGGCCGACTTCTCCGGCCTCGAAGGGATGGACCTCGAAGCGACCGAGGCCCTGGAGGAGCTGGCGGAGATGACGGAGCTCGGCGAGCGGGCGTCGGCGGAGCGCGAGCTCGCCGAGATCACCGACCTGCCGGAGATCTCCGAGTTCACCGAGGACTCCCCCGAGCTGGCCGCGGCCCGCCGCCGCCACCCCTCGCACCCCGACTTCGTCCCCGTGCAGACACCCGTGGTCACCGATCACGAACGCACCGTGGGCCGCCTGGAGGAGCTCGCCGACACCGCGACCGAGCTGACGGACGTCCGCCCGGGCCCGCTCGGCACCCTCGACGTCTACGTCTTCGCGGACGGCACCACCCTCTGTATGACCCCGGGCCACCGGGAGACGGCCGAACGCCTCGCCGATTCCCTGCGCGCCGGTGAGACGCCGGTCCTGCTGGGCGGTTCCGGAGTCTCCGGCGCCTACGCCCTGACCTTCTCCTGCGGCAAGGACAACGTCTACATCCTGGCCGACCGGGTCATCGCCTCGTTCTAGTACGCGGTACTCCCGTGGCGCGGGTCCTACGCGAACGCCCGCGCCTCGGCCTCGTCGACGCATCGCACGGCCTCGTCCAGCTCCACCGGCGGGGCCGTTACCAGTGCCTCGGCCAGATCGCGTCCCGCGACGGCGAGCTGGTCACCGACGCTGAACACCCCGGCATCCGGCATGAGGAGCGGCTCCCGGCCGGGCCGTTCGATCCGCTGGGCCCGTACGGCTAGTTCCCGCGCCGCGGCCAGCGCCTCGGCGGCGGCGCCGCGCTGGAGCCGGCTCTGCGGGGCGGCACGCAGACGGTCGGCGAACCGGTCCACGGCAGTGATCAGGGGCGTCGTATCGAGCACCCCGCGACCCTACGCGCCCCTCCCCGATGGTTGCCAACGGCCGGGCGCTCAGGCACGGTGTCGGGAAGGACCAGCACCGCGTATCGCGTCGGAGGCGCCGATGTCCCAAGTCTTCTCCGAAGAAACCCATCGCAACCTGCTCTCCCGTATCCCCCAGTGCACCGGTCGCGAGATCTCCGACTGGCTCCGCACGGTCGACGAAGGCCCGTCCCTCTTCCGCTTCGAGGAGAAGGTCAGCTGGCTGCGGAGCGAACACGACCTGGCTTACGGCCACGCCAAGGCGATCATCCACGAGTACGACCTGAGACGAGCCGCCCGGAAGCTCGGGTAGGCGTACGCCTCCAGGGAACGGGAACGGCCCGCAGGCGGTGAGCCTGCGGGCCGTTCCGTCGTACGGGGTCTGAGGACTAGTCGTCGCCGCTCAGGATGGAGAGCACGCGCAGCATCTCCAGGTAGATCCAGACCAGGGTCATGGTGAGACCGAACGCCGCCAGCCAGGACTCCTCGCGCGGAGCGCCGAAGGCGATGCCGTCCTCGACCTGCTTGAAGTCCAGGGCCAGGAAGCACGCACCGAGGACGATGCCGATGACACCGAACAGGATGCCGAGGCCGCCGCTGCGGAAGCCCAGACCGTCGCCGCCGCCGATGAGGGCGAACAGCAGGTTGACCACCATCAGGAGCATGAAGCCCATGGCGGCGGCCATCACGAAGCCGTAGAAACGGCGGGTGACGCGGATCCAGCGCATCTTGTACGCGAAGAGCACACCGGCGAAGACACACATGGTGCCCAGCACCGCCTGCGCGACCACGCCGGGGCTGATGTAGGTGCTGACCGCGCTGGACAGCACTCCGAGGAAGACACCCTCGAAGGCCGCGTACGCGATGATCAGCGCCGGCACCGGCTTGCGCTTGAAGGACTGGACGAGCGACAGGACGAACGCCACGAGGGCGGCGCCGATCGCGATGCCGTAGGACTTGCCGAGATTGGCCTCGTCGACCGGCAGCAGGACCCAGGCGAGCACGGCACCGAGCACCACGGTGCCCAGCGTCATCGCCGTACGCGTGACGACGTCGTCGATCGTCATCGCGCCGGAGCGCGCGGGCGCCTGCGGGGCGCCGTACTGGGTGTCCTGCTGGGCGTAGGGGTTCGTGGCGTACGGGTTGGCTGCGGTGCCCTGCGCGTACGGGTTGGTACCCGTCGCGGGGGCCCCGGCCTGCGGTGCCGCGTTGAAGCCCGCGGTGCCGTTGTCGCGGCTGAAGCCCCGTCGCGAGAAGACCGGGTTGCTGCTCCTCATTTCACTCCTCCATGGCCACACTGCGTGGCCTTCCCACAAGAGTAATGGGTAGGCAAAACAATCACCCTAGTGCTCGGGGAGGATCTTTTGGGAAGTTGATAGTTGAAGGACCCTCGGGCAACAGCCGCTCCCCGGCAGGGACCGCGGTGGTGCCCGGAGCCGGACTCGAACCGGCACGCCCCCGAGGGGCAGCGAGGTTTAAGCTCGCCGTGTCTGCATTCCACCATCCGGGCAAGGCGCGCGGCTCCGCGTTGGCACATGACCCTATCCGGGGGCATCCCTCGATCAGCGGAACAGTGGCGCGATGTTGTCTTATTTTATTGACTGCTTGAGGGGTCGTCAGCACATTCCCGGGCCCTTACCACCTGCCCGGCCCGGACCATGCCCCTGGCACCCCCTCGTACGGGAATGACGGAAACTCGCCGCACTCGGACGGCCCAATGCGCCAGGCCCGCGCCACCGTTCGCCACCGTCCCGCCACCTCACCCTTCGGCGCCGCGGCCGACGCCCCGCGGAACCGGCCGGGCGCCCGGTTCCCAGGGGCCCTCCGGCACCGCCCCCGTGACGTGGAACACAGCGCTCCCGCCGGGCGACGGATCGGCGGCCCTGCCGTCCGCCCCGGGCTCCGGCCCCGGCCGGCCGGGGAAGAACACGAGGTCCCGCGAGGGCGCTTCCGCCGTCGTCCCGGCCCGGCATCCACCCCAGCCCCGTCACCCTCCGTGACGGAAACCTCGTACCCGCGCGGCCGTACGCCGCCCCGCCCCACGAAGGGCGGACCTTCTCAGGGTCGGTGTCATACCCCAGGCGTACGCCGAAGGCCTGGCGGTGCGACTCAAGAGGGCCCCAGGAACGGGCACGGGGACTGACGACCGGGAGGAATACGGCGGTGACGATGGAGGGGTCCCCGAACGAAGCCCCGAACCAGGAGTGTCCCTGTGACCACCACCCCCACCGTTCACCGCGCCACCGCGGTGGCTGCCCGCGCCACGGAGCTGTCGAAGGTCTACGGCCAGGGTGAGACCCAGGTGATCGCCCTGGACCGGGTCACCGTGGACTTCCCGCAGGGCGAGTTCACCGCGATCATGGGCCCCTCCGGCTCCGGCAAGTCCACGCTGATGCACTGCGTGGCCGGACTCGACAGCTTCAGCAGCGGTTCCGTACGGATCGGCGAAACGGAGCTGGGGTCCCTCAAGGACAAGCAGCTCACGCAGCTCCGCCGCGACAAGATCGGCTTCATCTTCCAGGCGTTCAACCTGCTGCCGACCCTGTCGGCGCTGGAGAACATCACGCTGCCCATGGACATCGCGGGCCGCAAGCCCGACGCGGCGTGGCTCCAGAAGGTGATCGACATGGTGGGTCTCTCCGACCGCCTGAAGCACCGCCCGACCGAGCTCTCCGGCGGCCAGCAGCAGCGCGTCGCCGTGGCCCGCGCCCTGGCCTCCCAGCCGGAGATCATCTTCGGTGACGAGCCGACCGGGAACCTCGACTCCCGCTCCGGCGCCGAGGTCCTCGGCTTCCTGCGCAACTCGGTGCGCGAGCTCAGCCAGACCGTGGTGATGGTGACCCACGACCCGGTGGCCGCCTCCTACGCGGACCGCGTGATCTTCCTCGCCGACGGCGCGATCGTCGACCAGATGATGCACCCCACGGCCGACGGGGTCCTCGACCGGATGAAGGCGTTCGACGCGAAGGGCCGCACCAGCTGACGTAACGGCTGCTGCTCCCGTCCCCCTTCCGGAACCCCATCCCAGGACTACAGACATGATCCGCACCGCCCTGCGCAATGTCCTCGCGCACAAGGCCAGGCTGCTGATGACCGTGCTCGCCGTGATGCTCGGCGTGGCCTTCGTCTCCGGCACCCTCGTCTTCACCGACACCCTCGGCAGCGCCTTCCGCAACCAGTCGGCGAAGAGCTACGACAACGTCGCCGTCGCCGTCACCACCCACGCCTCCCAGCAGGACGAGAAGACCCCCGGTGTCGACACCGCCACCCTGAAGAAGATCCAGGGCCTGGACGGCGTCGCCGACGCCACGGGCCGGGTCTCCGGCTTCGCGGGCGTCGCCGACACCGAAGGCAAGCTCATCGGGAACGGCTGGTCCAACACCGGAGCCAACTTCTTCCCCGGGAGGAGCGGCCAGGACGACCAGTACACGTTCACCGACGGTTCGGGCCCCGCGGAGGCCGGCCAGGTCGCGCTGGACAAGGACTCCGCGGACAAGGGCGACTACCGCGTCGGCGACCCGGTCCGGGTCGCCACGAACGGACCGGTGAAGGAGTTCACCCTCTCCGGTGTGTTCACCACCGAGGACGGGGCCGTCAACGCAGGCGGCAGCCTGGTCCTGTTCGACACCGCGGTCGCCCAGAAGCTCTACCTCAAGCCCGGCGTCTTCCAGGACGTCACGATCTCCGCCGCGCCCGGCGTCTCCGCCCAGCAGCTGCTGGACGCGGTCGAGCCGCTGCTGCCGAAGGATGCGTCCGCCGAGACCGGCAAGGCCCTCGCCGACGAGCAGGCCGCGCAGATCGAGAAGGAACTCACCAACCTCAACACGATGCTGCTCGCGTTCGCCGGCATCGCCCTCTTCGTCGGCATCTTCCTGATCGCCAACACCTTCACCATGCTGGTCGCGCAGCGCACCAGGGAACTCGCCCTGATGCGGGCCGTCGGCGCCTCCCGCCGCCAGGTCAAGCGTTCCGTGCTGCTGGAGGCGGGCGTCGTCGGAGCGATCGCCTCGGTGACCGGATTCCTGCTCGGCCTGGGCCTCGCCGTCGGACTGCGCTCCGCGATGAGCCTCATCGGCGGCAAGATCCCCGCCGGTCCGCTGGTGGTCTCCCCCACCGCGATCGGTGCGGCCTTCGGCGTCGGCGTCCTGGTGACCGTGCTGGCCGCCTGGCTGCCCGCCCGCCGGGCCGCGAAGATCCCGCCGGTTGCGGCGATGAGCAGCGTCCACGCGGTGGCCACCACCAAGTCGCTGGTCGTACGGAACTCGATCGGCGGGGTGTTCGCCCTGCTCGGCGCGGCGGGCATCGTCGCGGGTGCGGCGGCGGCCGGCAGCGACGGCCGGATGCTCATCGCGGGCGGCGCCTTCCTGTCGCTGATCGGTGTCATCGTCCTCATCCCGCTGCTGTCCCGCCCGGTGATCGCCCTGGTGCGTCCGCTGCTGATGAAGCTGTTCGGCGTCTCCGGGAAGCTGGCCGCGCAGAACGCCGTCCGTAACCCCCGGCGTACCGGAGCGACCGCCTCCGCGCTGGCGATCGGTCTGACCCTGGTCACCGGCATCTCGGTGCTCGGCGTCACGCTCGGCCAGGCCGTCGACCGGATGACCACGGACAACATCAAGGCCGACTACATGGTCTCGATGGCGAGCGGCAACTCCCTCGACGAGTCCGCGCTCAAGGCCCTGGAGAAGGCCGACGGAGTCTCGGCGGTCTCCCCCCAGCAGGCCGTCTGGCTCGAAATGGGCAGCTCGGGCTACTCGGCCTCCGGGGTCACCCCCGGCGATGTGCAGAAGGTCCTCGCGATCAAGACCCTCTCCGGTTCGCTGGACACGCTCGCCGACGGCGGGATCGCGGTCTCCGAGAAGACGGCGAAGTCGAACGGCTGGAAGTCCGGCGACACGGTCCCGGTGACGTTCGAGGACGAGAAGAAGGGGAAGCTGAAGGTAGGCGCGCTCTACGAGGACAACGAGTTCCTCTCCCCCATCCTCGTACCGAAGACGCTCGCCGACGCGCACACCTCCCACCCGGAGATCCGCGAGATCTATCTGAAGATGGACGGCGGCGCGAGCGAGGCCAACGAGCAGGCCGTGGTGGACGCGCTGGGTGACAACCCGGCGATGAGCATCATGGACCGGCAGGACATCCGGGACATGTTCGGCGGCTTCGTCAGCATGGCGCTGAACATCATGTACGGCCTGCTGGCGATGGCCCTGATCATCGCGGTGCTCGGGGTCGTCAACACCCTGGCGATGTCGGTCTTCGAGCGGCAGCAGGAGATCGGCATGGTGCGGGCGATCGGCCTGGACCGGCGACGGGTGAAGCGCATGATCCGTCTTGAGGCCGTGGTCATCTCGGTCTTCGGCGCACTGATCGGCGTCGGGCTCGGTACGTTCCTCGGCTGGGCGATCGGCCAGACGCTGGCGACGGAGATCCCGCAGTACGCCCTCGTCATCCCGTGGGACAGGCTCGCGCTCTTCCTGGTGCTGGCGGGACTGGTGGGTGTGCTGGCCTCGCTCTGGCCGGCCCGCAGCGCCGCGAAGCTGAACATGCTGACGGCGATCAAGACCGAGTAGCGCTCGTCGGGTGCGTACGAGGGGCCGGTGTCCGCGACAGGCGGGCACCGGCCCCTCGTACGTGCGGGCTCAGCCCGTCGCGGTGGCCCGCCAGTCGCGGGTGCGCAGCGGCATGCGGGCGGCTCCGCCCTCCTCCGGGCGCACCGCGAGGATCTGGTTGACACCGATCCTGTTGCGCTCGAAGGAGAGCGCGGAAGCGGCCATGTAGAGCCGCCAGACCCTCGCCCGGCCGGGCGAGGTGGCCCGTACGGCGGCGTCCCAGTGCCGTTCCAGGTTGGCGACCCACCGGCGCAGGGTGAGTGCGTAGTGCTCCCGGATCGCCTCGACGTCCCGGGCCTCGAATCCGGCCTCCTCCAGGGTGGCCACGGTCCGGCCGACCGGCGCGAGTTCGCCGTCGGGGAAGACGTAGGCGTCGATGAACTCGTCGATGCGGTAGGCGGACTCGTCCTTCTCGGGGCGGCGGGCGATCTGGTGGTTCAACAGCCGGCCGCCGGGCTTGAGGAGCGCGTAGAGGTCGTCGGCGTACTCGCGGAAGCGGACGGTGCCGACGTGCTCGGCCATGCCGATCGAGGAGATCGCGTCGTACGGGCCGTCCCTGACGTCCCGGTAGTCCTGGACCCTGATCTCGATCCGGTCGGTGAGTCCTTCTTCGGCGATGCGCTTGCGGGCGTAGGCGGCCTGTTCGGTGGAGAGGGTCACGCCGGTGACTTGTGCGCCGTACTCACGGGCGGCGTGGATGGCCATCGAGCCCCAGCCGCAGCCGACGTCCAGGAGGCGGTCGCCCTCCTTCAGGCCGAGCTTGCGGCAGACCAGGTCGAGCTTGTCGCGCTGGGCGTCCTCCAGGGTGCCGTCCTTCTCCCAGTAGGCGCAGGAGTAGACCATGGACGGGCCGAGGACCAGTTCGTAGAAGTCATTGCCCACGTCGTAGTGGTGGCTGATGGCCTCCTTGTCGCGGCGCTTGGTGTGCAGCGGGCCGGTGCGGCGGCGTACTTCCTCGGCGGGCGGGGCCGGCGGCGGCCAGGGACCGGCCACCTGGACGAGGCCGCGGGCGAAGGCCCGGACCCTCGGGTCGCGGACGGGGTGGACGGAGTCCTTCGCGTCGGCGCCGCGCTCCCAGAGCAGTGCGGCCAGCAGGTCCAGGACCTCGTAGAGGTCCCCGTCGATGTCGATCTCGCCGGCCACCCAGGCGCGGGCCAGGCCCAGTTCGCCCGGCTTCCAGAGCAGCCGGCGCAGGGCCCGGCGGTGGCGAACCACGAGGACGGGAGCGCCCGGCGGCCCGGACTCGCTGCCGTCCCAGGCCCGGATACGGACCGGTAGGGGTTCTCCCAGCAACTCTTCGGCGAGAGCGGTCAGCCGCGATGCGGCGTCTGCCATGGCGCACACCTCCGTGGTGGTGTTTCCCAACATGCCCAAATTTCCACAAACATGCCCAAAACCGCGTCACGACACCTCGGGTTCGTGACGAGGTACACCTCGGTCAACAGTGCTCGCAGCGCAACTCATCCCGCTACCGCGCAATGGAACGGCAAAATACCTGCGCACTACACCTATCCGCTGCCGGACCGGCCTCGGACACCCCCGGCCCCCGGGAGCCGGACGGACCCGGATACGCCGAAGGGGCCGTCCGCACCACGGATGGCGGACGGCCCCTTCGGGCGTGGAACAGGGAGGCGCCGGGTCAGGAGGCCTTGGCCTTCTCACCCTCGGACTTGGCGACAGCCGGAGCCGGGGCGGGCTTGGCGGCCTCGTAGAACTCCTCGCGCGGCGTCTCCATGGCGCCGAGCGAGACGACCTCGCGCTTGAGGAACATCGCGAGGGTCCAGTCGGCGAAGATCCGGATCTTGCGGTTCCAGGTCGGCATCGCCATGCCGTGGTAGCCACGGTGCATGTACCAGGCGAGACGGCCCTTGAGCTTGATCTTCACCTTGCCCATGACGATCATCGCGACGCCCTTGTGCAGGCCGAGACCGGCGACCGCACCCTTGTTGGCGTGGCTGTAGTCGCTCTGCGGGAAGCCGCGCATCCCGGAGATGACGTTGTCGCCGAGGACCTTGGCCTGACGCAGCGCGTGCTGGGCGTTCGGCGGGCACCAGGCGTTCGGGTTGCCGGCCTTGCGGCCGACGAGGTCCGGAACCTGGGCGTTGTCGCCCGCGGCCCAGATGTAGTCGGTGCCCTGCACCTGAAGCTTCTCGGAGGTGTCCACGTGACCACGCGGTCCGAGCGGCAGACCGAAGCGGGCCAGAGCCGGGTTCGGCTTCACGCCGGCCGTCCACACGATGGTGCTGGAGTCGACCTCCAGGCCGTTCTTCAGCACGACGTGACCGTCGACGCACGAGTCCATGGAGGTGGAGAGGTAGATCTCCACACCGCGGCCCTCGAGGTGCTCCTTGCCGTACGCGCCCAGCTTCGGGCCGACCTCGGGAAGGATCTTGTCGGCGGCGTCGACGAGGATGAAGCGCATGTCCTCGCGCTTCACGTTGGTGTAGTACTTGGCCGCGTCCCGGGCCATGTCCTCGACCTCACCGATGGTCTCCGCACCGGCGAAACCGCCGCCCACGAAGACGAACGTCAGCGCCTTGCGGCGGACGTCCTCATCGGTCGTCGAGTCAGCCTTGTCCAGCTGCTCGAGGACGTGGTTGCGCAGGCCGATCGACTCCTCGATGCCCTTCATGCCGATGCCCTGCTCGGCGAGGCCGGGGATCGGGAAGGTACGGGAGACCGCGCCCATCGCGATGACGAGGTAGTCGAAGGGCAGCTCGTAGGCCTCGCCGACGAGCGGCGCGACCGTGGCGACCTTGCGGTCCTGGTCAATCGTGGTGACGCGACCGGTGAGCACCTCGGCCTTCGGCAGGACGCGTCGCAGCGGGACGACGACATGCCGAGGGGAGATGCTGCCGGCGGCAGCTTCGGGGAGGAAGGGCTGGTACGTCATGTACGAGCGAGGGTCGACAACCGTGACGGTCGCCTCCCCGTAGCGCATCTTCTTCAGAATGCGACGAGCTGCGTACAGGCCTACGTACCCACCGCCTACAACGAGGATCCTGGGACGCTCCGTGGTGCTCATGCCATCGAGTATCCACCCCCCTCGGGGCACCTGCTCGTGAGCCCCTTCACAAGCTATCCGCGACCCTCTGCTACACTCCGCCGCCCACGTGACCCAGGTCATGGGGGCCGAGGGGAACCACAGTGCCCCAGCGAACGTTGTTCACCGCTTGTGAGCTGGCCCTTGTGCTGTCGGGAGGGCCGAACCACGGCTCCGGTTCACCCGCGCGCAACATGCCCGGAACCTGACCGGAGCCGCGCCGCGGAGGCCGTCGGGCGGCCGTTGCGGCCCCCGATAGGCCGAACGGCACCCAACCGGGCCGAATTCCTTGTGAAGAAGTTCACGAACTTCGTCGTGGCGGACCCCCGAAGGGGCCTCCGGAACGCCTCCGAACGGCTCAGAGGTGCAGGCCGGAGTGCGTTTGAGCAGCTGCCAGGGGTGCCTGCGGCTACGCCACGGAGAGCGCGATTCCGTCCAGGATGTCGTGCTCGCTGACGACGACCTCGCGGGCTCCGGTCCGCTCCATCACCGCGAGCAGGATCAGCGCCCCGGAGGCGATCACGTCGACCCGTCCCGGGTGCATCGCGGGGATCGCCGCGCGCTCCTCGTGCGTGGACGCGAGCAGCCGCCCGGTGATCTCCTGGACCTGCTCGAAGGAGACCCGGGAGTGGTGGATCGCCTCGGGGTCGTACTCCGTCAGTTCCAGGGCGATCGCGGCCACCGTGGTGACCGTGCCGGCCAGGCCGACGAGCGTGGCGGCCCCGGCGATCGGGACGGTCTCCTCGACGAGGTCCAGGGCGACGGCGATGTCCGCGCGGATCGCGGCGACCCGGTCGGGGGTGGGCGGGTCGACGACGGTGCCGTCCTGCACCAGGTGACGTTCGGTCATGCGCACGCAGCCCATGTCCACGGACCGGGCGGCGCGGACCGCGTCGTCGCCGACCACGAACTCGGTGGAGCCGCCGCCGATGTCCACGACGAGGTACGGCTTCGCCAGGTGGTCGCTGCCGGCCAGCTCCTTGGTGGCGCCGTCGAAGGAGAACTGCGCCTCCTGGTCGCCACTGATCACCTCGGGCTCGACGCCCAGGATGTCCAGGACGCCCCGGACGAACTCGTCACTGTTCTCCGCGTCGCGCGAGGCCGAGGTGGCGACGAACCGCATCCGCTCCGCCCCCAGCTCCTTGACCACCGCGGCGTACTCGCGGCAGGCCGCGAAGGTGCGCTCCAGGGCGTCGGGGGCGAGCCGGCCGGTCCGGTCGACCCCCTGCCCCAGGCGGACGATCTGCATCCGGCGGTCGAGCTCGGTGAGCTCTCCCGTCACGGGGTCGGCGTCGGCGACGAGCAGACGGATGGAGTTGGTACCGCAGTCGATGGCGGCAACGCGGGTCATACGGACTCCTGAGGTGGTGGTGTCGGGGCTAGGGCCTGTCGTCGCCGCACGGTGATACGCACGGGCCCTTCGCCCACCACTCCGGCAGCATCGCGATCGCCTCGTCGCCCAGCGGGTTCACCCCGGGACCGGCCGCCAGCGAGTGGCCGACCAGCACGTGCAGGCACTTCACCCGGTCCGGCATGCCGCCCGCGCTCGGGAAGCCCTCCAGGACCTCGATGGCGTCCCGGCGCGCGATGTAGTCCTCGTGCGCCGCGCGATAGGCGGCGGCCAGCTCCGGGTCCGTCTGCAGACGCTCGCTCATCTCCTTCATGACCCCGTTGGCCTCCAGCGTGCCGATCGCGGACGCGGCACGCGGACAGGTCAGATAGAAGGTCGTCGGGAACGGCGTGCCGTCCTCCAGACGGGGCTGCGTCTCGACCACGTCCGGGTTGCCGCACGGGCAGCGGTGCGCGATGGCGCGCAGTCCGCGCGGCGGGCGGCCGAGCTGCTGCTCGAACGCCGCGATGTCCGCGTCGGTGGGCGTGGTGGATTCGGTCTGCGGAGGGGGGGTTTCCATGCCTGCCTTGGTTCTGCTCGAAGGTGCTTCTCAGATGGTGCGGGTCAGTCGCGGTCGGCGTTGTCCACGCCGTCCCAGAGGTTCGAGTGCCAGGCACGGTCCGTCGTGCTCGGCTCCCCGCGGCGTTCCTCGGCCGCGTCGGGGTCGATCACGGTGTAACCGGTCTCCCCCGGAAGTACGTAGTGAAGGTGCTCGCGGGCCAGCCGCCGGATGTAGGCGTCGTCCTTGAGCCGCGCCTTCTCGTCGCGCAGCTCCTCGGTCCGCAGCCGTGCCTCCTGCGACAGGCGCTCCTGGTCGGCGATCTCGTCGCGCTGGGAGACGTACTGCCGCATCGGGTACGCGAGCGCGACCACGAGGGAGCAGACGACCAGGGCGAGGAACGCGGCGCGGCCGGTGAGGCGCGAGCGGCGGGCCTGGCGTCGGTTCTGGGACCGGTAGACGCGGGCGGCGGTCTGCTCACCGAGCAGTCGCAGCCTGGTCGCGGTGGAGAACCGGTCGCGGTCCTTCCCGGCCATCTCTCACGCCTCCCCATTACACACGTCCGTCCCCGCACACGGTACGGGACCGAGTGCGGGGACGGACGGAGGCTGGTGACTTCGGCCCGCGGAGGACCGGCGATCAGCCCTGGCTGCGCCGGTCAGTCGGCGAAGCGGAACCGCGGGAACGCCGAGCGGCCCGCGTACACCGCGGCGTCGTCGAGGATCTCCTCGATGCGCAGCAGCTGGTTGTACTTGGCGACGCGGTCCGAGCGGGCCGGGGCGCCGGTCTTGATCTGACCACAGTTCACGGCGACGGCGAGGTCGGCGATGGTGACGTCCTCGGTCTCGCCGGAGCGGTGCGACATCATGCACTTGAAGCCGTTGCGCTGGGCCATCTCGACGGCGTCCAGGGTCTCGGTCAGCGAACCGATCTGGTTGACCTTGACGAGCAGGGCGTTGGCGGAGCCCTCCTCGATACCGCGGGCCAGACGCTCCGGGTTGGTGACGAACAGGTCGTCACCGACGATCTGCACCTTGGAGCCGATCTTCTCGGTGATGACCTTCCAGCCGGCCCAGTCGTCCTCGTACAGCGGGTCCTCGATGGAGACCAGCGGGTACGCGGAGACGAGCTCCTCGTAGTACTCGGTCATCTCGGCGGCCGAGCGGGACTTGCCCTCGAACTCGTACTTGCCGTCCTTGTAGAACTCGGACGCGGCGACGTCGAGCGCGAGGCCGATGTCGCGGCCGGGGACGTAACCGGCCTCCTTGATGGCCTCGACGATGAGGTCCAGGGCGGCGCGGTTGGACTCCAGGTTCGGCGCGAAGCCGCCCTCGTCACCGAGACCGGTGGACAGGCCCTTGGTCTTCAGGACCTTCTTCAGCGTGTGGTAGATCTCCGCACCCCAGCGCAGGGCCTCGGAGAAGGACTCCGCACCGATCGGCGCGATCATGAACTCCTGGATGTCCACGTTGGAGTCGGCGTGCGAGCCGCCGTTCAGGATGTTCATCATCGGAACGGGCAGCAGGTGCGCGTTCGGGCCGCCGAGGTAGCGGAAGAGGGGGAGGTCGGACGCCTCCGACGCGGCGTGGGCCACGGCGAGCGAGACGCCGAGGATCGCGTTGGCGCCGAGCGAGCCCTTGTTCTCGGTGGCGTCCAGGTCGAACATCGCCTGGTCGATGAGGCGCTGCTCGGTGGCGTCGTACCCGACGAGCTCCGGGCCGATCTGCTCGATGACGGCGAGGACGGCCTTCTCGACGCCCTTGCCCATGTAACGGTTGGGGTCGCCGTCGCGAAGCTCAATGGCCTCGAACGCACCGGTGGAGGCGCCGGACGGAACAGCAGCACGTCCCGTGCTGCCGTCGTCGAGGCCAACCTCGACCTCGACCGTGGGGTTGCCCCGGGAGTCGAGGATTTCCCTGGCTACGACGACGTCGATGGACGGCACGAGGCATCTCCTTCTGGGATATGACACTGGTTGTGCAGGGTCACTGTGGCCTTGCGACACGAGCCTAACCGGCCGGACCCCATCGGCCAGCCGGGCGCCCGTCCCCTGGGACGAAAAAGGACCCAAGGGCATGCATTCACGGGCAAACGTCCAGAAATTTACTGGCGAGTAACTACAACACTTGAACGCTCAACGTCGCCGGGCCGCGCCGCGGCGCTCGCGTCCGTGCGGAAAGACCCCGACCCGGCACGCACGGGGGAGAGCGCACCGGGTCGGGGAGCAGAGCGGGAGGGATGCCGCCGGACACCCTCCCAGGGGGGGGAGGAGAATCCCAGGTGTTACTTCGTCAGGTGGAGCTGCTGGCCCGGGAAGATCAGGTCGGCGTCCTTGACGATGTCGTCGTTCAGCTCGAACAGCTTCTCCCAGCCGCCCTTGACGTCGTGCTTCGCGGCGATCTTGCTCAGGGTGTCGCCGGTCTTCACCTTGTACTCGCCGTCACCCTTCTCGACCTTCTCGCCGGTCGGGGTGGTGACGGTCTTCGGCGCCTCGGTCTTCGGGGCGGTGCGCTGCTCGCTGCGCGTGGTCGGCTGCTCGGCCTGACGCTCCGGCTGGGCCTGCTCGTCGCTGCTGCTCTGCGTGGAGCCGGTGTCGACGCCCGGGTCCACACCGTCGTTGGTCAGGTTGCCGGCGCCGGCGCAGGCCCAGGCACCCGGGCCCTGCAGGTCGAGAAGCTTCTCGGCGGTGGCGATCTGCTGCGACTTGGTGGCCAGGTCGGCGCGGGACGCGTACTGCGTACCGCCGGCGGCGGCCCAGCTGGACTGCGAGAACTGCAGACCGCCGTAGTAGCCGTTGCCGGTGTTGATGGACCAGTTGCCACCGGACTCGCACTGGGCGACGGCGTCCCACGTGGAGACGGAGGCGGCAGAGGCGCCGGTCGCACCCATCAGCGGGACGGCGACAGCGGCACCGGCGACACCGGCGAGCGTGGCGACACGGACGGCCTTGGACGGGCGGCGGTGCTTGGCCTTGCTGGAAAACAGCATGGAGCTTCTCCTCACCGACGCCTACGAGGTGAGCTGTCGGGTTCGGGCCAAGTGAGTTGCCCGGTCGCACGTCCTTGCACGCGACTTCACCCCAAGCCGGTCCTGAGCCGTCTTCCGACGACCTGGCCCGGCGCTTACCTGGGTCCCCCGCTCCTGCCTACGGCGCTTTACGCGTCTGTTCCCTTCGACCGACGGCAGGATTCGGCGTGACGGTCGACGGGGCCCGCGGTGCGAGCGGTTCCGACCGTAAACATAGCCAACCCGACATTCAAAGAGGGACATACCGGCCATTCGTGCCTTACTTGCCTCCACGGAATGAACGTTTCCGCAGGTCGGAGGGGACACGGAAGGAGTAGCCGGACGCGACACGCCAGTTGAAGCAAAGAGACCCATGTCTCACTTACGCATAAGTGGACATAGGTCCCTGAACTACCCCCGATTTTGGGGTGTTTTCCCGAATTGGATCAGTTGCGCTTGGAGCTCTCCGCGCTGCCGCGCTGACCCAGATCGAGGCTCTGGCCGGGCAGGATGAGGTCCGGGTCGGAGCCGAGCTCGCTCTTGTTGGCTTCGTAGAGCTCGGTCCAGCCGCCGGGAACCTTCTGTGCGTCAGCAATCGCCCAGAGGTTGTCGCCGGGCCGCACGGTGTAGTCACCTTCGGGGCTCGCCGCACCCGCGTCGCGGGCCTCGCCGTCACCGCGCGAGGCGTGCCGGCCGGAGTCGCGCCCGTTGCCCCTGTCCGTGTCCTGGCTCGCCTCGGGGGCCGGGGTGCCGCGGTGCTTGCCGCCGCCCTCGTCCGTGCCCGCGGGGGTGTCGGACGCCTCGGGGGACGGCGTGGCGGAGGGCGAGGCGGAGTCCTCGGACTCCTCCGTTCCGTCCGTCGTGTCATCCTTGCCGGACTTGCCGGACTTATCGCTGTTGTCCTTCTTGTTCGCTTCGTCCGTCGTGTCGTCCGTCGCGTCGTCCGACGGGAGCAGCGAGTCCGAGGGGTCGGCGGAGGGCACGCCGCCCGGGTCGACGCCCGGCAGGGTGCCGTCCAGCGCGAGCCCGGAGATGACCGCGCAGCTCGGCCACGCCTGCGGACCCTTGTCCTCCAGGACCTTCTCCGCGACGGCGATCTGCTGCGAGCGGCTGGCGAGGTCGGCGCGGGGCGCGTACGCCGAGCCGCCGTACGCGGACCAGGTGTCCTGGGAGAACTGCAGGCCGCCGTAGTAGCCGTTGCCCAGGTCGGCACTCCACATGCCACCGCTCTCGCACTCGGCGACCCGGTCCCAGGTCGAGGCGTCGGCGGCGTGCGCACCGGTCGCACCGAGCAGCGGGATGGCGATGGCCGATCCCGTCACGCCTGCGGCGACGACGATGGCGGGTGCCTGGCGAGGGCGACGGTGTCTGCCGTTCGCGGAGCCCATGGGATTGCCTTCCGTGTGACTGACATGTGACTGCTGTGGTGAACGGTGAACCTAGCGGGACTCGAACGTGTGTCACAAGTCGATGCAGCGGAGATCACGTGAAAGTCACAGAGTTGACGGAGTGTCACCTTGCCCGAGCGGCACCCCGGGTGCGAACTCCACCGGAAGGGTGCGCAGTCCGCGCATGATGAGCCCGCCACGCCACCGCAAATCGGCAGGTTCCACCGCAAGGCGCAGGTCAGGGAGGCGTCTCAGGAGCGTTGCCAGCGCGGTCTGTCCCTCCAGGCGGGCGAGCGGCGCGCCCACGCAGTAGTGGATGCCGTGCCCGTATCCCACGTGCTGATTGTCACTCCGAGCGAGGTCCAGCGTGTCCGGATCGCGGAAGCGCTCGGGGTCGCGGTCGGCCGCGGCGAGGACGACCAGTACGGGGTCCCCGGGGGCGATGTCCTGCCCGCCGAGCGTGACGGGCTCCGTGGCGTACCGCCATGTGGCGAGCTCCACCGGGCCGTCGTAGCGCAGCAGTTCCTCCAGGCCGGTGGCGAGGAGGTCCGTCTCGCCCGCGTCGAGCGAGCGCTGGAGCCGCTCGCGTTCACCGGGGTTGCGCAGCAGCGCGTACGTACCGTTGCCGATGAGGTTGACCGTCGTCTCGAAACCGGCGAAGAGAAGGATGAACGCCATCGCCGCGGCCTCGTTCTCGGTGAGGTGCTCGCCGTGGTCACTGGCCCGGATCAGACCCGAGATCAGGTCGTCGCCCGGATTCTCCCGTTTGCGGTGGATCAGTTCGGCGAGGTAGCCGCGCATCTTCTTCACGGACCTGGCCACCCCGCCGCGCGGGCCGCCGCCGTGCCGGATCATCATGCCCGCCCAGTCGCGGAAGTCGTCCTGGTCCTCCGGCGGGACACCGAGCAGGTCGCAGATCGCGTAGATGGGCAGCGGGAACGCGAAGTCGTGGATGAGGTCGGCCTTCCCCTCCGCCACGAAGTTGTCGATGAGCCGGTCCGTCAGCTCCTGCACGCGCGGTGCGAACTCGGCGACCCGGCGCGGGGTGAACGCCTTGGAGACGAGGCGGCGCAGCCGGGTGTGGTCCGGCGGATCGATGTTCAGCAGATGCGTCATCAGCTCCGCCTTGCGCTCCCCCGGGATGCCCGTCCTGCCCTTGGCGTGCGCCGACCCGGCGTGGTGGGCCGGGTTCTTGGACAGCCGGGTGTCGGCGAGTGCCTGCTTGGCGTCCGCGTACCGGGTCACCAGCCAGGCCTCGACCCCGCTGGGGAGCGTCGTCCGGTGGACGGGGCTGTGCTCGCGCAGCCAGGCGTACGCCGGGTAGGGATCGGTGGCGAACTCCCACGTGAAGAGTTCGGGGGCCGCGGCGGGGCAGTGGGAGGGGCTGTCGTTCACCCCTCGACGTTAGCCGCCGCCTCCCCGCCCTCCGACCGCAGCTCCGCGATGGCCCGCTCGGCGGCGTGGTTTCCCATCTCCAGGGCCTTGCCGAACCACTCCTCCGCCGCCGCCCTGTTGCCCTGTTCCCATTCCAGCCGGCCAAGGGCGAAGGCGCCGGAGTACGCACCCCGCGCGTGGCCTTCCTCGAACCAGCGCCGGGCCTCGTCCCACTCCCCCCGTGCCTTCGCGGAGTAGCCCAGATTGACCGGTGCGCTGATCTCCCCCGCCTCCGCCGCGGCCCGGAAGAGCCGCTCGATCTCCTCGGCCGGCTCGCCCAGGTCCTCCAGGGTCAGCGCCAGATTGTTCGTCGCCCCGGTGTCCCCGTGGGCCATCGCCCTGCGGTACCAGGTCTCCGCCTCGTCCGGCTCCCGCCAGTCGCGGAAGATGTTGCCGATGGTGATGGCGACGTCCTCGTATCCCATGTCCGCGGCTCTGCGGAGCCACTTCATCGCCTCGTGCGGCCTCTCGTCCCCCAGGAGAAGATGCCCCAGCCGGGACGCCGCTTCGGCGTCTCCCCCCTCGGCCGCCTCGGTCAGCCAGAACGCGGCGCGCTCGCTCAGCACGGTGGCGAGAATGCTCTGCGAGGCGATGTCGCCCGCCGTCGCGGCCGTCTCCAGATACGGGACGGCTTCGGTACCGGCGCCCCGCGCGACGAGCAACGCCCCCACCACGCCCGCCGCCTGCTCACTGCCCGCGTCCGCAGCCCTGCGGTACCAGGACTCGGCGCTCTCCGCGTCCCCGGTCTCCAGATCGAGGGAGCCGAGCATCATCAGGACGTCCTGATCGTCGTCCGCCGACGGGCCGAGGGACCGGTGGGCCCTCGCGACGATCTCGGTCCGCTTCCTCTCGTCGCCCCGTACCGCTTCCAGCGCCCACGGCCACAGTTCCAGGGGTACGGGCGGGGCGTCCTGCCCCTGGTCCTCCACGTCGTTGGTCAGCGAGCCGAAGGCGCTCCAGGTGTCCCGGACCGGACCCCGGACCAGCATCCCCGTCACCCCGTGACGCACACCGGCCGCCCAGGCGAGCGCGTCGTCGAAGGACCCCGCCCCGGCCCAGGTCCCGGCTCCGTACAACTCGTGGGCCCTGCGGAGCACTTCGCCGGGTATCGCACCGTCGGCCCCGCACCGGGCGAGGTCGATCGCCGCACGGACCACGTGGTGTCCGCGACGGCGGGCCTTCGTGCGCCCGGCGCGACGCCACTCGTCATGGAGTTCCGGTCCGATGGCGAGGTACTCGGTGACACCCCGCGCCCCGCGCCCCACGGAGGCGCCCCACAGCCGGAGGTCGTCGGCGTACTCCTTGAGCCGCCTCAGCTCCGTCCTGCTCCAGTCACCACTCAGCTCGACCGGTTCCACGCCGCTGAGCACGCGTGCACTCGCGGTCGCGCCGAAGCGGTGGGCGTCGTACGCCTCGTCGTTCATCGTGGCGACGACCACCGTGCGCTGCTGGACGAGCTCCGCCAGCACGGCCGCCGTGAGGCCGTTCTCGCCGAGGTGTCTCTCCAGTTCGTCCAGCCACAGGACGCACGACTCGTCGCCCCGGCCGCGCAGCACGGCGGGCAGGCCGCGCAGATCCGTGCCGGGCGGCGGCGCGTAGATCCTCGTCGTCTCGGAGAGGTGGCCGACCGCCGCCCATGTCGTCCTCGTCTTCCCCGACAGCGGCTCGCCCGTCACCAGCACCAGCCCGCCGGTCGCGAGCGCGTCCAGGAGCATCCGGGCCAGAGCCGCGTGGCAGTCGCGCCGGACATACGGCGGAAGGGACGGCTCGTCCGGCAGCCGGCGGGTGCGCCGTACGCCCAGCGCGACCGGGTCGGCGTCCCCGAGCCTCGGCCAGTGCGCCACGGCGGGCAGCGGGGGGTGAAGGCCCGGCCCGAAGTAGTTGTACTGGGTGCCCGCTCCCTGGACCGGTCCGAGGAAGGTGCCGCCGCTGACGGAGTTGCTGACGGGTCCCAGGGCGGTGCCACCGATGACCGCGTTACCGGCGGGGGCCTGCGCCGGCACCGTCTCCGCCGGGTCCGAGCGCGGGAAGAAGGTCCGCAGTTCCGACACCGCGTCCGGGTCCACCGCCGCCACCTCGGCGAGCCGGCGGACCAGGTCGCGACGCCACCTCGGATCGACGGCCTCGGAGGCCCGCATCTCGTTCAGAATCCTGCGGAGCCGTAACGCCCCGGCGACCCCGGGGCGCGACTCCTCGTAGACACCGAAGAGCCGGTCACTGCGCCCGTCGTCCGCCAACGCCTCCAGCAAGGCGTCGGCCAGCGACTCGATCTCCCCGTCCACGCACTGTCCCCCACACCTCGAACGGCCCCTGGAGCCACCGTACTAACGGGCGTCGGCCTCCGCCGCCAGGATCGCGTCGCGGTAGGTGCGGGCCGCCGCACGCAGGGCGGCCTCCGGGTCGGTTCCGTCCTGTTCGGCCCGTACGGCGAGGGCGAGGAGTTCGTACCCGACGGTGTCCCCCGCGGGGAGCGCGACGTCGAGTCCGGCGCCGCGGACCCTGCTGCCCAGCTTGGCGGCCAGCGCCAGTCCGGGCTGGCCGAGCGGGACGCCTTCGGTCACCGAGTCGCGCTGCTTCTCGATCGCCTTGGTGCGCTGCCAGTGCGCGTGGACGTCCTCGGGGGTCTCGGCGGTCTCGTCCCCGAAGACGTGCGGGTGGCGGTGGATCAGTTTCTCCACGAGGCCGGCCGCGACGTCGTCGAGGTCGAAGGGCTCGTCGGGATCCTCCTGCGCGATCCGGGCGTGGAAGACGACCTGGAGGAGTACGTCCCCCAGTTCTTCGCGCAGTTCGTCCCGGTCGCCGTCCTCGATCGCCTCGACGAGCTCGTACGCCTCCTCGATGCCGTACTTGGCGAGGCCCTTGTGCGTCTGCTGCGAGGACCACGGGCATTCGAGCCTGATCCGGTCCATGACCTGGACCAGATCGAGGAGCCGGGCGCCCGGCAGGTCGTACGAACCGGGCAGCAGTTCCAGGTCCGGCATCTGCACCCGGCCGGAGCCGCCGAGCCGGGCGAGACCGTCGGTCAGCGGCTGGTTCCCCTCGCCGCCCACCAGCACCACCACGGTCCGGCCGCCGACGCAGTCGTCGACGAGTTCCTGGGCGGAGGGCACACCGTGCTCGACCGTGACGCCCGCCTCGCGCAGATACGGCAGCTGCGGATGGTTCCGTTCACCGCACAGCACCCGGTCCGCCGCGTGCAGGGTCTGCCAGGCGGGCCAGGACAGCAGTCCGGGCGCCACCCGGTGGCTGGCGGTGAGCAGGACGATACGGCCGGGGTCGCCGGGGGCTTCAGCGTTCACCCCTCGAACCTACCCCGGCCGGGGACCACCCCGTCCGGGCACCCGGATCAGGCGCCGGCCTCGGGGGCCGGCTGCTCGAACTCCGTGACCTGGGTGATCCACGGGGCCTTGTAGTTGCCGAGCTGGATCTGCTGGTCGTCCCAGACGCCGAAGCGCGGATTGACGTCGATGTCGAGGGCCTTCGACGCCTTGGCGAGCGCCTCCCCGACGACCTTCTGGCCCTCGGGGCTGGAGAGGTCGGCGCCGAGCGCCTGCGCCAGCTTGGGCAGCTGGACCTCCCTGCGCAGATCGTTCTCGATCTGGTCGGGGGCCACCCAGCGCTGCTGGAGCATCATCGCCTGGAGCTGCTTCTCACCGCCGGACTGGGCGGCAGCCGCCAGGTGCATCTCCTGGACCTCCTTGCGGCTGACCGTCACTCCGGCGTCCTTCGACGCCCGGTCCAGAATCCGCCCGAAGATGATCCCGTGCAGCTTGGCCCGGCTGAGCTGCCCCGAGCCCTTCACCAGCTGCGCGGACTGCGCCGAGCTCTCCTGCGCGCTGCGCACGTCCGCCACCTGTGCCTGGAGCGCGGACACCTCGATGCGGTCCCCGCCGACCAGGGCGGCGGCGCCCGGATGGGCCTCGCTCCCGCAGGCGGAGAGGAGCGGCACCCCGACGAGCAGGGCGGCTGAGACGGAGAGCGCGGTGCGACGGCGGCGGTGCAAAGGAGCCTCCCGGGGAGAGATTGTGCATCAGTGCACAAAGCCTTGCGGTGATCGATGTTAGGCAGTGGACGTGGTTGGGGCCACTGATTCGACCAACGATTCGGCAGGAGTTGGGGATGCGGTGCGCCGGCGGGCCCTTCAGGGCACACGTTCGACCACGGCGGATCCGCCGTCAGGCGCCGCGGACGTCCTGCTGGTGCTCCAGCTGCCTGCGCAGTTCCACGGGGAGCGGGTGGTGCGGCCCGTAGGTGCGCTCCGCGTCGTACAGCAGGTTCTGCAACTGGCCGCGTCCCGCCGCGTGGTCACCGACCGCGAGCAGCAGGTGGCCGATGCGGTGCCGGATGTCGAAGGCGCGGCCGGGGTCGGCGGTGACCGCCCCGTACGCGTTCTGGTAGTACGGAAGGACCGCGCGGTACTCGGCGAGTGCGGCGGCGGGCTCGCCCAGTTGCTCCAGGCACTGGGCCGCGTCGTAGCGGAACTGGAGGGTCTGGACGTCCGCCGGGCCGGCCTCGGCCGTGCGGTCGTCGGCGAGGCGGCGCAGTTCGGGCAGGGCGCGCCGGTACTGGCCGTCGTCCATCAGGGTGGCCGCGTACTGCTTGCGCAGGATCCGGACGACCGGTGAGTGTTCCCCGTGTTCGGCCGCGGCGGCCGGAAGGATGCCCCCGAGGATGTCCACGGCCTGAGTGATCCGGCCCTCCGCGAGGAGCTGCTTCACCTCGTCGACGGCGCGCGCGACGTCCGGGCGGGCGGGCGCCGGAGAGCCGGTACCGGGCACGGACGGGTGCGGTACGGGCGCGGGGCCCTGGGCGGCGGCGGCCCGGTCCGGCCAGGGGGCGTGCGGGCGCAGGAAGGGCCGGGTCGGGTCGAGCGGTCCGGCCGGTACGCCACGGGCGGGCAGCAGGGGCGCGAGCGACTCGTACACCTCCTGGGCGGAGGCGGGCCGGGCCTGCGGGTCCTTGGCGAGCAGCCGCAGGACGAGCGCTTCGAGCTGCGCCGGGACCTCGGACCTGAGATGGCGGACCGGCAGCGGAGGTTCGTAGAGGTGGCGGTGCAGGACCCCGAGCGCGGTGGAACCCGCGAAGGGCACGTCCCCGCTGAGGAGTTCGTGGAGGAGGACGCCGAGGGCGTAGAGGTCGGTGTACGGGCCCACGGCGCCGCCCATCGCCTGCTCGGGGGCCATGTAGGCCGGGGAGCCGATCGGTGAACCGGTGTGCGTGAGGCGGGTGGTGTCGGTGTCCAGGACGGAGGCCACGCCCAGGTCGAGCACGATGACGGTGCCGTCCGGCCGGACCATCACGTTGCGGGGCTTGAGGTCGCGGTGGACGATCGGCACGGCGTGCACCGCGGACAGCACGGCGCAGAGCTGCGCGGCGACCGCGACGGCCCAGGGCCAGGGGTACGGGTCGTGTTCGGCGAGGTGGTCGGCGAGGTCGGCGCCCTCGACGTACTGCATGACGAGGTAGAGGTCGTCCCCGTCGTTGCCCGCGTCGTGGACGGTGACGAGGCCGGGGTGGTCGACCTGGGCGGTGACCCGGCACTCGCGGACGAAGCGGCGGCGCAGCTCGTCGGCGGCGTCGCTTCCGGTGGGCCCGGCCACCCGGTCCGGGCGCAGCAGCTTCACGGCGACCCGGCGGTCGAGCCGGCGGTCGTACGCCGTCCACACCTGGCCCATGCCGCCCTGGCCGAGGATCGTCGCCAGCTCGTACCGCGCGGCGATGACGCGTCCGGTCACCGGTCCTCGCCCTCCTTGCGGAGGTAGTCGCTCAGCTCGTCGAGCTCGGCGCGGACCTGGTCGAGGCGCTGGGGTGCGGCGGGCGGCGGGGTGTGTGCGGGCGGGGGTACGGCGGGCGGGTAGCCGTACCCGGGGGTCGGGGCGGGCGTGTTCGGGACGTGCGGGGCCGGGTGCGGCGGGGCGGCCTGCTGCGGGACGTATCCGCCGTACGGCCCGTGCGGCTGCGCCACCGGCGGGTGCGCGGCTCCGTATGGCCCCTGGGGGCCGTAGTGCTGTATCTCCGCGTACAGGTAATAGGCGACGACGCCGACCATCACGCCGAATATCCAGGAGACACCGATGAACGCCTCGGCGTCGCTCGTCTGCTCGGGGTCCTCCGGCATGACGATCATGAACGCGAAGAGCCCCGTGTTGAGCGCGAACACGAGCGCGAGCAGGGCCCAGTCACGCCCTTTGCGGGTGACGACCGCGAGCCGCAGCATCGCGGCCCAGCCCAGAAGTCCACAGCTCAGCACGGTGAGCGCCACGAAGAGCACCCGCAGCGCCGTCAGCACTCCCGAGGACGGGCGGCGCTTCGGTGGCTGCTCCGGCGGATAGCCGTAGCCGTGCATGTGACGCTCCTGGAAGGCGTATGTCGGACGTGTGCAGTGAGCGTATACACCGACACCGACAGCGGGACCCGGGTTGTGCACAACCGTTGTGGTTCACGTCACTTCGGAGCGACCGAGCCGTCCGTCAGCCCGTCGTACATGCCCTGCACCAGGAGACCGCCGAGCCGCCCCGCCGTCCGCAGCGCCTCCTCGAACGCGGCGAGCTGCCGGAACTGCTCCCCGTACCGCTGCTGTTCGGCCAGCGGCAGTCTCGGCAGCTGGAGCCGCCGGGCATCGAGCCGGGTGGCGGTGGACGCGTAGCTGCTGGCCTGCCGGTTGTTGGCGGTGCCGCGCAGGAAGCCGGCGAGGAACCAGGGGTCCAGGGCTGCCGGATCGGGCCGCAGGAGCTGGAGGTTGCGGCCGAGGGCCGCGCCCGCGGTGGCCTCGTCGACGACCCGGGCGACCGAGCCGCCGCCGAGCACGGGGACGACGACGTCGCCGGGCTGAAGAAGGAGCGCTTCGTCCGCGGCGCCTTCGGGCTGTGCTGCCGGGGCGGCGGGTGTGCCGCTCGGGGGCGTACCGCCGAGGACGTCGTGCTCCGTGAGGACCGGGGCGGTTCCGCCGCCCGGTCCGCCGGTGCGCAGGTGGAGGGCACCGGAGCGGGCGAGTTCGCCGACGGTGGTGAGGGGCCAGCGGGCCGGGTCCGAGAGGTCGGCGGGCGGTGGGGTGAGGCGTGCGGTGAGGCGCAGGGTGTCGGCCAGCCGCTCGCGTACGCCGGTCAGTTCGGCCGCTCCGCCGCCGGCCGCGGGGCGCGGAAGGTGCCGGGCCGGGGCGAGGTCCACGTCGTCGTCCAAGAGCTCGATGACGGGGACGGCGCGGCTGAGGCCGGGACGCGCGGCGGGAATGCCGGGGGCGGCCGTGCCCGTGGGACCACCTGGGTCCGTGGCGTCCGCCCGGTCCGCCCCGCTGAAGGACCGCCAGGCGTCGAGTACGGCGTTCCGCACGGCCGGCCAGTCGAGCCGGTCCCGGCCGCCGCCCGTCTGGGCGCCGGGCCCGCCGGCCGCCTCGGCGGGCTCCGCCGTGTCGACGAGGAGGAGTTCGGGCGCGGGGTGGAGACCGCTGCCGGGCTTGCGCAGGACCCAGAGATGGAGCGGGATGCCGTACGGCGGCGCGGCCCCGGCCGGGAGCGCGATGACGGCGCGGAGGGCGCCGCGGCGCAGCAGGTCGGCACGGATGCGGCGGCCGGAACGGCGGGACGCGGCGGCCGGGGGCATCAGCAGGACGGCGGTGCCGCCCTCGCGGAGATGGGCCAGCGCGTGCTGGACCCAGGCGAGTTCGGACTCGGTCCGTGCGGGGAAGCCGTACTCCCAGCGCGGGTCGTAGGCCAGTTCGTCGTGTCCCCAGTTGCGCTCGTTGAACGGCGGGTGGCAGAGCACGGTGTCGGCGGCCAGCCGGGGGAAGGCGTCGGCGCGCAGGGTGTCACCGGTGTGCACGGCGAGCGCCGGCGCGTCGGCCCGCGAGCCCTCGGAGTGGAGGGCGAGCCGGAGCGCGGTGAGCGCGGCGAGGTCGGGGTCGGCCTCCTGCGCGTACAGGGCCGTGGGCCGGCCGACCGCACGCAGCAGGGCGCCGGTTCCGGCGGCGGGGTCGAGGACGGTGCGGGCGGGCTGCCTGCCCGGCTGCCTGTCCGCCTCCTTCCACGGTTCCGCGAGGTCCGCCATCAGTTCGGCGAGGCCGGGCGGAGTGAGTGTGTACTGACGCGGGTTGGCGTCGAGCTGGCGGCCGAAGAGGAACTCGAAGCACTGCCGGGCGCCCGTCTCCGCGGCGAGTTCGGCGGCGGCGCGCAGCAGGGGGACGGAGGGCAGCAGGTCCGCGGCGGCGGGCGTGTGAACGGCCCGCCCGGCATCCGGTCCGAAGCGCGCGGTGAGTACGTCCTCCACGGCCACCGGCAGCACACCGGCCATCCGTTCGTCCGAGACCGCGGCGATCTCCAGCCAGGCGGTGGGCCTGTCGCGTACGAGCAGGAGGGCGCAGCCGGTGTGGACGAGGGCGGTCACGGCACCGGCCGGATGGCCGGACAGCTGCTGCCAGACCCGCTCGCGCAGCGGGACCTCGGCGAGCTTGCCCTGGTCGCGCAGCCACCCCTCGACCTCGGCGAGGGCGAAGGAGGGGCTCGTCTCGGTCCCGCCGACCGGCTTGGGGAAGTCGGCGTGGCGGCGGCGCCAGTTACTGACGGCGGCGCGCCCCACCCCCGCGAGCCGGGCGATCCCGGCCGCGGTCACCTCTGTCGTGTTCTCCGGCACTGACTGCCTCCCTGCTCCGCTGCTCCGCCGCTGCCCTGTCGCCCAAGAGCTGTGTCGGCGAGCATACCGACCCGACCGCGTGGCACCACTTCACAGTGTGGATCCATCAATTCCCTGTGAACCGTGTTGACTCGGTTCACAGGCTCTGGTCTTATTGACCACGTCGCCGCACCTCGCACGGTGCGGAACCGCTCACCACTCATCCCTGCATTCGCCGGAGGGCACAGCCATGTCCCAGTTCACGCAGCCCCAGCAGCCGTTCGCCCCCGACCAGGCTCCGGGCTTCCGGCACGCCCGTAACGGCCTGGGCACCGCGGCCCTCGTCCTCGGCCTCATCGGCACGGTCTCCGGCCTGATCCCCTTCCTCTTCTGGCTGGCGGGCATCCTCGGTCTCATCGCCCTGGTCCTGGGCCTGACCGGACGCGGCCGGGTGAAGCGCGGCGAGGCCACCAACAAGGGCGTCACCACCTTCGGTGCCGTGCTCGGCCTGCTCGCGCTGATCCTGTCGGTGGTCGGGGCGGTCCTCACGTTCAAGGCCGTGGACGACGTGGTGGACGAGATCAACAAGTCGACGGCGGGCAGCTCGGCCGCGGCGAAGCCCGGCGGGACGAAGGACGAGCCCGCGCCCGAGACGTCCGACGACGCGGCGGGCGAGGACGAGCCCACGGACGAAGCCCTGGAGGGGCGTGACACCGCCGTGTACGACGACGGCCTGGAGATCACGGTCAGCAACGCCGCCGCGTACACCCCGGACGCGTACGCCGCAGGTCACACCAAGGGCAACCGCGCCTACAAGGTCTCCGTGGTCGTCGAGAACAAGACCAAGGAGAAGTTCGACGCGACGCTCGTCGGCGTCGACGCCCGGGCCGGCGAGGACGGCGTCAGCGCCGAGCAGATCTTCGACGGCAAGGTCGGCGCGGGCTTCAGCGGCACGGTCCTGCCGGGCAAGAAGATCACGGTGCAGTTCGCCTTCGACGCCCCGGCGGACGCCAAGAACCTGAGCGTCGAGGTCAGCCCCGGCCTCGACTGGGACGCGAGCCAGTGGGAGCTGAAGCTCTGACACCGCTCCCCGGGCGCCGGGCACCGGCGCCCCCGCCCCCGCCCCCTCCGCAAGCCCCGCATCGCCCCTGACATCCGGAGCCCGCACCATGCACCCCGTAGCCCGCACCGCCGCAGCCGCTCTCTGCACCGTCGCGGTCCTCGGTCTCACCGCCTGCGGGCCGTTCCCGGACGACACCGGGTCCCAGGCCCCGTTCGCCGGGCTGACGGCCCCCGAGGTCACCAACAAGGCGATCGCCGCGACCCGGGCCGCCACGTCCGTACGGCTGGCCGTGACGACGGAGTCGGCGGACGGGCCGGTCCAGGTGTTCGTCACCGCCGGGGCCCTGGGCGCGTGCACGGGGACGTTCTCCACGGGGTCGGCCGGAACCATGGAGCTGATCCGGGCCGACGGCACCGTCTACACGAAGTCCGACGAGGCGATGCTGCGGGCGATGGCGGCGGACCGGCCGGGCGGCGACACCGAAGCCGACATCGAGAAACTCACCGGCCGCTGGGTGACGGCGCGCCCCGACGACCGGCGCACGGCGGAGAACCTGCGCTACTGCGACCCCCGGAGCCTCCTCGACCGCCTGGCGGCGCGGAGCGGCACCGCGCACAAGGGCAGCCAGGCCTCCGTCGGCGGCCGTCCGTCCCTGACCCTGACCGGCGGGTCCGACGCGTCCGGCGCGTCCGGCGCGTCGGACGGGCCGGACGGGGAGTCCTGGACGGCGAGCGTCGCCACCGAGGGGAAGCCCTACCTCCTGAAGATGCGCCTCACCGGCCGTGAACGCGCGCCACTCACCGTGGAGTTCTCGGAGTTCGGCACACCCGTGCCGGTGAAGAAGCCCACCGTCTGACCGGCCCCGTTCGCCGACTGCCCAGCCCGTCACACGCGGTGGCGCACCCACACGTTCGGCTCCGTGTAGACCGCGTACCCGTGCGCGACGGAACAGTGCACCGGCACCAGGGCCCCGGGCACCTCCACCGGCCCGTCCACGTCGAACGGCAGCCCGGTCCAGCTCCGCCACTGCGCGAGCGAGCCGCTCACCGTCATCGACACCGGCGCCACCGCCTCGATCACCCCGCCCGCCCGTACGTGGACCCGGAGCCACGGGTCGCTCGGCAGGCCGTCCTCGTCCCGCGTCCGGCGGGCGTACTCCTCCATGGGCGCCGACGCCTCCAGGTGCTTGCCGTTCGGCCGCACGGGGGCGACGAGCTCCTGGAATCCGAGCTTCGCGGTGTTCTCCCGCAGGGCGGCCACCATCCGGCCCGATATCCCCTTCCCCAGATGCTCCTTGGAGACGGTGATCTCGATCGCGCTGACCGTGTCCGTCGTCCGCCCGCGCCGCAGATCCGAGAACGCCCACAGCAACGCCTGGTCCCAGCCGCCCGGCGGCAACTCCCTGCGCCCGGCCACGTCCAGGGCGAACGGCACGCTGTAGGCGCGGGCCACCACGACGCCCTCGTCGTCCGTCGCGACGAGCACGTGCTGGGGGAACTCGACGGCGATCCTGGGGAAGTTCGCCCAGCCCACCAGGTCCTCAAGGACGAACTCCGGCCAGGTGTCCGGCATCTCCTGGATGGGCCCGGCCAGTTCGGGACGTGCGGCGAGTGTGGTGATGATCAGCTTCATCCGCCCCACGCTAGCGACGTCATGGGAAACGTCCACCGATTTCTTCCGGGGCCTGCCCCGTTCCCGGGACCCGCCCCGTCAGCGGTGATCTACTTTCCCTGCTGCGCACGCGGAAGGAAGGCGGAACGGTGGACGAGAACCCCGGGCTGACGGAGCGCTTCGAGGAGCACCGGCCCCATCTGCGCGCGGTGGCCTACCGGATGCTCGGCTCGGCGAGCGAGGCCGACGACGCCGTCCAGGACACCTGGCTGCGCGCGAGCCGCGCCGGCACGGACGGGGTCGAGAACCTCGCCGGATGGCTGACCACCGTGGTGTCCCGCGTCTGCCTCAACATGCTGCGCTCGCGCGAGACCCGCCGCGAGGACCCGCTGGAGGCGTACGCCCCCGGCCGGGACGAGGAGAACGACGCACGGCACGACCCCGAGCAGGAGGCGCTGCTGGCGGACTCGGTCGGAGTGGCCCTGCTCGTGGTCCTCGACACGCTGGCGCCGGCCGAGCGGCTCTCCTTCGTCCTGCACGACCTGTTCGCGGTGCCCTTCGACGAGATCGGCCCCCTGCTCGACCGTTCCCCGACGGCCGCCCGCCAGCTCGCGAGCCGTGCCCGCCGCCGGGTCAAGGGCGGCACAACGGTGCCCGCTCCGGACCCGGGTCTTCGGCGCCGGATCGTCGACGCCTTCCTGGCCGCCACCCGGGGCGGCGATTTCGAGGCGCTGGTCGCCCTCCTCGACCCCGACGTGGTGCTCCGGGCCGACCGGGCCGTCGTCCCCACCCCGGAACCCGTCGAGGTCCGTGGCGCACTCCCCGTGGCCAAGGGCGCGATGGCCGCCATGGGCCGGGCACGTTTCACCGGTCCGGCTCTGGTGAACGGCACGATCGGCCTCGCGATGGCTCCGCACGGACGCCTGCGCGTCGTCCTCGCCTTCACCGTCGTGGACGGCAGGATCACCGAGATCGACGTGATCGCGGAGCCGGAGCGCCTGGGCGAACTCGACATCGCCGTGCCGGAGGACCACTGACACCGCGGGGGCGCCGGCCACCGGGCGCCCCTGTCAGCCGCCGCACTGCCGCAGCATCATCTGCTTGTCCGGGGCGGTCACCGGCATCGCGTACTTCTGCGCCACCTGCGCGAACCGCACCGCGTACGCACAGCGCACGCGCTTGTTCGGCGGAAGCCAGGAGGCCGGGCCCGAGTCGCCCTTCGACGAGTTGGCGCGGCCCTCGACGGGAAGCAGGTTGAGCACGTCGTTGGCCAGTTGCCTGCGCTTGCTCTCCGGCCAGCGCGAGGCACCCATCTGCCAGCTGTATGACAGCGGCACCACGTGGTCGATCTGGACCTCGGCGGCCCGCTCCTTGCGCCAGTCCAGAGTCCGCCCCGTGTACGGGTCGTACAGCTTCATCGCCACGACGACGCAGTCCGAACCACCGCGGTAGCGCAGGCCCTGGCCGTCGCGGTGGAGGAGATCGTTACGGGTGTCGCAGCCGTTGCGCGCGAGCGGGACCCCGTCCGCCGTGTCCATCCAGGCGTAGCCGAACTCGTCCCGCTCGTAACCGGTGCGCGGCCCGCGGCCCTTGGTGGCCACGCCCTCGATGAGCTTGCGGGCCGCGGCCCTGTCGTCCCCGGACGTCAGGGGGGCGAGCCCCGGCTTCGTACCGTCCCGATTGCTCAGGGGACTGGCCCCGACGCCCTCGGCCGGCTGCCCGCCACCACTGGCCGCGCTGCTCGTGCCCCCGCTCGCACCCCCCGTCACCTGCGGTTCGCAGCCGACCAGGGACAGCGCGACCGCCGCACTCAGGGTGGGCAGTACCACTCGGTACACACGGGGAGATATCACTCGGAGCCATCCTGACGGGGAGAAAGCCGAACCCGGGAATCCTACGGACGTCTTCCCCGGCAGCGGCCGTTCAAGGCAGGCGACCCGCCCGGATGGGGCCCGGATCACACACCGGCCCCCCGAACGGCCCGCCCTGGCTCACATCTTCCCGATTCCCAACGGCCCGCCCCGGGCTCACACGTTCCCGATCCCGAACGGCCGCCCCGGGCTCACACCTTCCCGATGCCGAGCGTCGTCTCCGACGGCAGCAGCCCGGCTCCGAGCACCGCCACCCACAGCGGCCCCAGCAACTCCACCAGCCGCTCCCGGCCTTCCTCTCCGAGGGCCGCCCACGGCCCGGCCGCCTCCTCGTCGGTACGGCGCTCCACCTCGGCGCGCAGCGCACGGCCCGTCTCCGTGACCATGCCGTCCGGCTCCAACAGCCCGCGCGCCTCCAGTCGTTGACGTGCAGCCGCCCACTCGTCCGCACTCCACCCCCGGCTCTCGAACACCTCGGGGCGCGCCGCGCCGACACCGGCGAAGGAGACCAGCGACTCCACCGGGTCGAGGCCCGAGGCGACGAGCGCCGCGATGTGCCCGTCGCCCCGGTGCTCGCGCAGGACGGTCGTGGCCTGCCACAGCGCCAGATGCGGGGCATCCGGCCAGGGCAGCGCGGCGTTGGCCTCGGCGAGCGGCCGGCCCGTCACGTCCGCCGCCTCGGCCGCGCGGCGGACCAGCGCGGCGATCTCGGCGAGCTCCGGACCGTCGATCCACTCCGCGAGCAGTGCTCTGTACGTACGGTCGACCGCCCGCGTCCGGGCCGCGAGCACCGCTTCCGGCGCGGCGACGGACCAGACGGCCGGGACGTACTCCCGGACCATCGCCGGGCAGAAGCTGTAGAAGGTGTCGACGACCTGGCGCTCCCCCGCCGCGCCGAGCGGCGCGGCCCGCCAGGCGAAGTAGCCCGGCCAGCGCTCGTCGACTGCGTAGCCGAGCGCGGCGGCCTCCTCGCGGGCCTCGGGCGCGTAGTAGAGAACGGCGTGCAGAGGCTCCAGCAGATGCCACATCTGACGCACACGACCCAGCTCTTCGGACATGTCTCCGCCTTCCCCAGAACTCCACGACTCAAGGAATCTTGCCAGTGACTAGATCTCCTCGGACCCCCAGAGTGCGCCCCTTCCTCGAACTTGTCAACGACTAGATTGGGCGTACTCTGCTGACCATGAGCAGCGAGCGCACCTATCACCACGGCGACCTGCGGCGCGCCGTTCTCACCGCCGCCCTCGACGTCGTCGCCACGGACGGCCCCGGCGCCCTGAGCCTGCGCGACCTGGCCCGCCGGGCGGGCGTCTCGCATGCCGCCCCGGCCCATCACTTCAAGGACAGGACCGGCCTGCTCACCGCGATCGCCGCCGAGGGCTACACCCTCTTCGCCGACGCACTGGACGAGGCGCCGACCCTGAACGAGCGGGGCGTGCGGTACGTACGGTTCGCCCGGGACCACCCCGCCCACTTCCAGGTGATGTTCCGCCCGGAACTCCACCGCCCCGACGACGCGGAACTGCTGGCGGCGAAGGCCCGCGCCGGCGACTCCCTGCGCGCAGGCGTCAGCACGCGCCCCGCCGAGGGCCGGACCGACGCGGGCATCGCGGCCTGGTCCCTGGCCCACGGCTTCGCCACCCTGCTCCTGAGCGGCAACCTGACCGGCCCCCTGGACGGCCGGGACCCCGAGGAGGTCTTCCGCTCACTCGCGGGGCTGCTCTTCGCGCCGGACGTCCCTGCCGCCGAGTGACCGGACGCCCACCGGGGCCGGCCGCAAGCGGTTCAGGCTCTACGACCCCAGGATCGTCGTCAGGAACTCCCCGGTCCACGCCAGGAGTTCGCGGCCGACGACCGGCTTGCCGCCGATCCTGCCCGCCGTGGGGCGCGGAACCAGGATCTGGTGGGCGGCCGGCTTGATGACCGTCTTCGGGTGGAGCCGCTTGAGGCGCAGCTCCTGCGACTCGCGCAGTTCCACCGGCGCGAAGCGGATGTTCGACCCCTGGAGGACGATCTCGCCCACCCCGCAGGCACGGGCCAGCATGCGCAGACCGGCGACCAGGAGCAGGTTCTCCACCGGTTCGGGGAGCTTGCCGTAGCGGTCGGTGAGCTCCTCGCGGACCGCCCTGATGTCGTCCTCCGTGTTGGCGGAGGCGATCGCGCGGTACGCCTGGAGGCGCAGCCGCTCGCCGGGTGCGTAGTCGTGCGGCACATGGGCGTCGACCGGGAGCTCGATCTTGACCTCCAGCGCGGCCTCCTCCTCGACGCCGCCGTCGACCGCCGCCCGGTAGTCGGCCACCGCCTCGCCGACCATCCGGATGTAGAGGTCGAAGCCGACGCCCGCGATGTGGCCGGACTGTTCGCCGCCGAGCAGGTTTCCGGCGCCGCGGATCTCCAGGTCCTTCATCGCCACGTACATGCCCGCGCCCATCTCCGTGTGCTGGGCGATGGTCGCCAGGCGCTCGTGGGCGGTCTCGGTGAGCGGCTTCTCCGGCGGATACAGGAAGTAGGAGTAGCCCCGGTCCCTGCCCCGGCCGACGCGACCGCGCAGCTGGTGCAGCTGCGAGAGGCCGAAGTTGTCGCCGCGCTCCACGATCAGCGTGTTGGCGTTGGAGATGTCGATGCCGGACTCGACGATCGTCGTCGAGACCAGGACGTCGAACTTCTTCTCCCAGAAGTCCACGACCACCTGCTCCAGGGCGCTCTCGCCCATCTGCCCGTGCGCCGTGGCGATACGGGCCTCCGGCACGATCTCGCGGAGCCGGGCAGCGGCGCGGTCGATGGACTCGACCCGGTTGTGGATGTAGAAGACCTGACCCTCGCGCAGCAGTTCACGACGGACGGCGGCGCCGATCTGCTTCTCGTCGTACGGCCCGACGAAGGTGAGGACGGGGTGGCGCTCCTCCGGCGGCGTCGTGATCGTCGACATCTCGCGGATGCCGGTGACGGCCATTTCGAGCGTACGGGGGATGGGCGTCGCGGACATGGTCAGTACGTCGACGTTGGCACGGAGCTTCTTCAGCTGCTCCTTGTGCTCGACGCCGAAGCGCTGCTCCTCGTCCACGATGACCAGGCCCAGATCCTTGAACTTCGTCTCGGCGGCGAAGAGCCGGTGCGTGCCGATGACCAGGTCGACCGAGCCCTCGCGCAGGCCCTCCAGCGTGGCCTTCGACTCGGTGTCTGACTGGAAGCGGCTCAGGGCCCGTACGTTGACGGGGAACTGGGCGTACCGCTCGGTGAAGGTGCCGAAGTGCTGCTGGACGAGGAGCGTGGTCGGGACGAGGACGGCGACCTGCTTGCCGTCCTGGACCGCCTTGAACGCCGCGCGGACGGCGATCTCCGTCTTGCCGTAGCCGACGTCGCCGCAGATCAGGCGGTCCATGGGGACCGTCTTCTCCATGTCCTCCTTGACCTCGGCGATGGTGGACAGCTGGTCGGGCGTCTCCGCGTACGGGAAGGCGTCCTCCAGCTCGCGCTGCCACGGGGTGTCCGGACCGAAGGCGTGCCCGGGGGCCGCCATCCGCGCCGAGTACAGCTTGATGAGGTCGGCGGCGATCTCCTTGACCGCCTTCTTCGCGCGCTGCTTGGTCTTGGTCCAGTCGGCGCCGCCGAGCCGGTGCAGGGTCGGGGCCTCGCCGCCCACGTACTTCGTGACCTGCTCCAGCTGGTCGGTGGGGATGTACAGCCGGTCGCCGGGCTGGCCGCGCTTGGCCGGGGCGTACTCGACGAGGAGGTACTCGCGGGTGGCGGACTGCACCGTGCGCTGCACCATCTCGATGTAGCGGCCCACACCGTGCTGCTCGTGGACGATGTAGTCGCCCGTCTCCAGCGTCAGCGGGTCGATCGTCTTGCGGCGGCGGGCCGGCATCCGGCCGAGGTCCTTCGTGGCGGTGCGCTGACCGGTCAGGTCGGTCTCGGTGAGCACGGCCAGCTTGAGCTCCGGATCGACGAAGCCCTGGTCGATGGCACCGCACGACACATGGACGACGGACGGCGAGATCTCGGCCAGATCCTGGTCGAGGCGGGCGGCGATGCCCTCGCCGCCCAGGACCTCGACGGTACGGGAGGCCGGGCCCTGGCCCTCGGTGACGTACACCGTGCGCCAGCCGTCCGCCAGCCAGCCCTTGGTGTCGGCGAGCGCGCGGGCGGTGTCGCCCCGGTACGTCTCGGGGGCACGCATCCGGAGCTTGAGGGTGTCCTCGTCCAGCTCGTGATCGGCGGCGAACGGGGAGACCGACCACCACATCATGTTCAGCTCGCGGGCCCGGTCGCGGACGTCCGCGATGCCGCGGAGCGAGGCCGCGCCGACGTCGATCGGGGCCTCGCCGCCACCCGCCGTGGCCGCCCAGGACGCCTGGAGGAACTCCTGGCTGGTGGCGACCAGGTCGGTCGCGCGCGTACGCACCCGCTCCGGGTCGCAGACCACCGCCATCGAGCCCTTCGGCAGGACGTCGATCAGCAGCTCCATCTCGTCGACCAGCACCGGGGCGAGGGACTCCATGCCCTCGACCGCGATCCCCTCGGCGATCTTGCCGAGCAGCTCGCCCAGCTCCGGGTGGGCCTCGGCGAGAGCGGCGGCCCGCGTACGGACCTCGTCCGTGAGCAGCAGCTCGCGGCAGGGCGGCGCCCACAGCCCGTGTGCGGCGACCTCCAGCGAACGCTGGTCGGCGATCTTGAAGTAGCGGATCTCCTCGACGTCGTCGCCCCAGAACTCCACCCGCAGGGGGTGTTCCTCGGTCGGCGGGAAGACATCCAGGATTCCACCGCGTACGGCGAACTCGCCGCGCTTCTCGACCAGTTCGACCCGGGAGTACGCGGCAGCCGCGAGCGCCTCGACGACCTCGCCCAGATCGGCGCTCTGCCCGCCGGCCAACGCCACGGGCTCCAGATCGCCGAGCCCCTTGACCTGCGGCTGGAGTACGGAGCGCACGGGGGCGACGAGGACACTGACCGGTCCGGTCTCCGGGTCGTCCTTCCTCGGGTGCGCCAGCCTGCGCAGCACGGCGAGGCGGCGGCCCACGGTGTCCGAGCGGGGCGAGAGCCGCTCGTGGGGCAGGGTCTCCCAGGACGGGTAGTCCACGACGGTGTCCGGCGGCAGCAGCGTGCGCAGCGCCGCCGCCAGGTCCTCCGCCTCCCGGCCGGTCGCGGTGACGGCGAGCACGGTCCGCCCGGTCTCGCGGGCCAGCGCGGCCACGGCGAAGGGGCGGGCGGCGGACGGCCCCACCAGGTCGACGTGCATCCGGTGACCGTCGGCTGCGGCCTTCACCGCTTCGGAGAGTGCCGGGTCACGTACGACGACATCCAGCAGACCGTGCAGGCTCATGAAGGGCTTCCGTCCGGGTACGGGGGTGTACTGGCAGCCGGCTGCTGCCAGGGGCGCCGCGCCGACCCCGGCAGGGGGCAACGCGAAGGGCCCGACACGTAGGACGGGCCGGGGTTCCAGACTACGACTCCCCTACGACAGCCGCTCCCGCAACCGCGGCACGCCGGGCTCACCACCGGTCACCGGTCAGCCGAATGCCCGGTTCGGGGCCGGCGCCGGCCGGGAGGCCGCGTACCGCTGTGTGCTGGGCGTACGACGGAGCCGGCCCCGGGACGTTTGGAGGAACGTCCCGGGGCCGGCCCCGTCATCCTATGACGACCGCGGTCACCCGTCGGTGGCGATCGCGTTGAGGACGTTCATCCGGCCCGCACGGAAAGCGGGAATCAGTGCGGCGAACAGTCCGACGAAGGCCGAGGCGACGAAGACCGTGAGGATCGTCGGCCACGGGATCTCCAGGATGCCGAGGCCCTCCAGGGCCAGCAGCTTCTGGGCCGAGGTGCCCCAGCCCATGCCCAGGCCGAGGCCGAGCAGGGCGCCGAAGAGGGCGATGACCACGGACTCCAGCCGGATCATCCGACGCAGCTGACGGCGCGAGAGGCCGATGGCCCGCATGAGGCCGATCTCGCGGGTCCGCTCGACCACCGACAGGGCGAGGGTGTTCACCACACCGAGCACCGCGACGATGATCGCCAGGGCCAGCAGGCCGTACACGATGTTGAGCAGCTGGCCGATCTGGTCCTTCAGGTCCTGCTTGAAGTCCGCCTGGTTCTGCACCTTGTACTGCGGGTACCCGGCGAGCGAGGTCTTGAGGGCGGCGTACGCCTCCTTCTCCTGACCCTCCTGCGCCGTGGCGAACATGATCATGTTCTTCGGCATCTTGTCGGCGGGGACGTACTTCTCGGCGGTCGTGATGTTGGTGTACATCGCGCCCTTGTCGACGTTCGTCTCGTCCGAGGTGATCGCGGCGACCTTCAGCTTCGCCGTCTCGCCGCCCTTGAAGGCGACCGTGATCTCGTCGCCGACCTCGACCTTGTGCCGGGTGGCGTACGCGTCGCCGACCGACATGGCGTCCTCGCCGTACGCGGCGGACAGATCGCCGGCGACGGTCTTCCGCCGCAGGTCCTCCTTGTACGTCGGGTCGGCGGCGACGACTTCCTCGTCCTCCGTCGTCCCGTCGGGGGCGGTCAGCTTCGCACCGACGGCCTTGTAGTCGGTGATGTGCTCGATGCCGGGCACGCTCTCCAGGGCCTTCGCGGCCTGGGGGACGATCGGCTGGCCGGTGGACGACTGGACGATGAAGTCCGCGCCGACCGACCTGTCGAGCTCGTCGGTGGCCGAGGCCACCATGGACGAGCCGACGACGGAGAGGCAGGCCACCAGGGCCAGGCCGATCATCAGGGCCGCGCCGGTCGCGCCGGTACGCCGCGGGTTGCGCAGGGCGTTGCGCTCCGCGAGCCGCCCGACCGGGCCGAACAGCCGCAGTACGACGACGCTGAGCGCCCGCACCACGACGCCGGCCAGCAGCGGGCCGATCACGATGAAGCCGATGAGGGTCAGGACCACACCAAGCCCCAGGAAGAGCGAGCCCTCGCTCGCCTCGGCGGCCTGCGTCGTCGCCCAGAGGGCGGCGCCTCCGGCGGCGGTGAGGACCAGGCCGAGCCCGGCGCGCACCTTGCCGGAACGGCCGTCCGCGGGGGTGCCTGCGTCGCGCAGGGCGGCCATCGGCGAGACCTTGCCGGCCCGGCGGGCCGGCACGTAGGCGGCGAGGACGGTGACGAAGATGCCGAGCACGAGCCCGATGACCGGGGTCGTCCAGGCGATGGTGAGGTCCTTCGTGGACAGCTCCATGCCCATGGCGCCCATCAGCTTCATCAGCCCGACGGCGAGCCCGATTCCGGCGCCGACGCCGAGGACCGAGCCGACGACCCCGAGGAGCACCGCTTCGACGAGCACGGACCGGTTGACCTGCTTGCGGCTGGAACCGATGGCCCGCATCAGGCCGATCTCGCGGGTGCGCTGGGCGACCAGCATCGAGAAGGTGTTGACGATCAGGAAGATGCCGACGAGGAAGGCGATACCGGCGAAGCCGAGCATCGCGTACTTCATCACGTCGAGGAAGGAGCCCATGGAGTCCTTGTTGGCGTCCGCGGCTTCCTGCTGGGTCTGGATCTTGTACGGGGACGAGTCGCCGAGCACGGTGGCGACACCGCTCTTCAACTCCGTGTCGCTGACGCCGGATTCGGCGGTGACGGCGACGTGGGTGAAGAGGTCCGGTCCGCCGAGCAGCTTCTGCTGGGCGGTGGCGGTGTCGAGGTAGACGACGGCCGCGCCCGGGTTGGTCACGGTGAAGGACGCGATGCCGCTGATCTTCGCGGTGATGTCGCCCGTGACGGCGATGGTGCGCAGCTCGTCACCGAGCTTCAGGTGGTGCTTCTCCGCGGTGTCGGCGTCGACCATCACTTCGGTGGGACCGCGCGGGGCGTGGCCGGAGGTGATCTCCATGGAACGCAGGTCGTTCTGCGTCCAGTTGCCGGCGATCGTCGGGGCGCCGGTCTCCGAGCCCATGTTCTTGTTGTGACTGTCGACGACGGTGACGGCCATGCTGGTGACGGCGCCCTCGACGGACTTCACGCCCTCGGCCTTCTCCACCTGTCCGACGACGGAGGCGGGCAGCGCTTCGGGCTTGCCCGTCTCCGGGGTGTCGTCGACGTCCGCGGCGGACTTCGGGCTGACGGTGACATCGGCCGCCGTCGCCGCGAAGAGCTTGTCGAACGTGGTGTTCATGGTGTCGGTAAAAACCAGCGTCCCGCACACGAACGCCACCGAGAGCAGGACCGCGACGGCGGAGAGCGCCATCCGTCCCTTGTGCGCGAGGAAGTTGCGCATCGAGGTCTTGAGGACAGTCACGACGTACGCCCCCGTGCATCGAAGTGCTTCATGCGGTCGAGGACCTGGTCGGCGGTCGGGTTCAGCATCTCGTCGACGATGGAACCGTCCGCGAGATACAGCACCCGGTCCGCGTAGGAGGCCGCCACCGGGTCGTGGGTGACCATGACGATGGTCTGGCCCAGGTCGTCCACGGACCGGCGGAGGAAGGACAGCACCTCGGCGCCGGCCCGCGAGTCCAGGTTTCCGGTGGGCTCGTCACCGAAGATGATCTCCGGCTGCGAGGCCAGCGCCCTGGCGACGGCGACGCGCTGCTGCTGGCCGCCGGAGAGCTGGGTCGGCCGGTGCTTCAGCCGGTCGGCGAGACCGACGGTCTCCACGACCTGGCCCAGCCAGGCGGCGTCGGGCTTGCGGCCCGCGATGTCCATCGGCAGCGTGATGTTCTCCAGCGCGTTCAGCGTCGGAAGCAGGTTGAACGCCTGGAAGATGAAGCCGATCCGGTCCCGGCGGAGCTGGGTGAGCTTCTTGTCCTTGAGCTTGGTGATCTCGGTTTCGGCGAGGTGGATCTCGCCCGAGGTCACGGTGTCCAGGCCCGCCAGGCAGTGCATCAGCGTCGACTTGCCCGAGCCGGACGGCCCCATGATCGCCGTGAACTGCCCGCGAGCGATGTCGACATCGACATGGTCGAGCGCGACGACCCGGGTCTCCCCGGACCCGTACGCCTTGACGACCTGGCGCGCTCGCGCGGCGACGGCCGTACGCCCTCCAGTGCCCCCGTGCCTGGGAATGGTCACAGCCGTTGTCACGGTATTTCTCCTATGTCGATCGATGACAGGACGTCTCTGAGTACGTTCCGAGTCTGTCGGGCGGAGGGGGTCCGGCGCGCTGGTGCCCAGCGCAGTCTTCGGGTGGGGTTTTCCCCACCCCGCCCTCTGTGGTCAGCCGCCCTTGCGGTGTAAGAACACGCTAAAGAACGAGCCCCCGCCGGCACGTCCTCCGGCGGGAGGAACGACCCCTGGCCACAAGTACGGAGCTCCCCCTAGGGGATTCGGCCCCGGGTATGAGACCGGAGTAGGGGCCGTCCCCGCGGCCGTGCCGCGCCCCCGGTCGCCGGACGGACCCGGACGAGCCGTGCGGTACCCCGTCGGAGTAGGTCAGCCCGCCCGTACCCTCCCGCTGCGCGGTCCGCGGGTGAGACAGTGGTCCGGGAAATACATGCATAGGGAAAGGAAAACCGGTGGCCGGCACGGGAGGCGGGGACGCGGGCATAGGCGTCGGCACGGGCAAGGGCGGTGCGGGCAGGGGCCGAACGGTCCCGGCGGGCGACACCGGCGGCGGCACGGACACCGCCGACGCGACACCCGCCGCGCCCCGGGGCCGGCGGCCCGTCGTCGCCGCGCTGATGCTCGGCATGGCGCTCGCCGCGATCGACGGCACCATCGTCTCCACCGCCGTCCCCCAGATCGTCGGCGACCTCGGCGGCTTCGCCGTCTTCTCCTGGCTGTTCTCGGGCTACCTGCTGGCCGTGACCGTCACCCTCCCCGTCTACGGCAAACTCTCCGACACCTTCGGCCGCAAGCCGGTCCTGGTCGCCGGCATCATCCTGTTCCTGGTCGGCTCGGTGCTCTGCGCGGCGGCCTGGAACATGGCGGCTCTGATCGCCTTCCGTGTCGTCCAGGGCCTCGGCGGCGGCGCCCTCCAGGGCACCGTGCAGACGATCGCCGCCGACCTCTACCCGCTCAAGGAACGCCCGAAGATCCAGGCGAAGTTGTCGACGGTGTGGGCGACGTCCGCGGTCGCGGGACCGGCGGTCGGCGGGCTGCTCGCGGCGTACGCGGACTGGCGCTGGATCTTCCTGATCAACCTGCCGGTCGGAGCCGTCGCGCTCTGGCTGGTCGTACGCCACCTCCACGAACCGGCCCGCCCCCGCACCGGTGCCCGGCTCCGCATCGACTGGGCGGGCGCCCTCGCCGTCTTCGCGACCGGCGCGCTGCTGCTGACCGCACTCGTCCAGGGCGGCGTGGCCTGGCCGTGGCTCTCCGCACCCTCGCTCGGTCTGCTGGGCGCGAGCGCAGCCCTCGCCGCGCTGACCGTCCTCATCGAGCGGCGCGCCGCCGACCCGATCATCCCCGGGTGGGTCTGGAAGCGGCGCACCATCGCCTCGGTCAACCTGGCCCTGGGCGCGATGGGGCTGCTGATGGTGGCGCCCACGGTCTTCCTGCCGACGTACGCGCAGTCGGTCCTGGGCCTCGGCCCGATCGCCGCCGGTTTCGTGCTCTCCGTCATGACGCTGAGCTGGCCGGTCTCGGCGGCGTTCTCCAACCGGGTCTACAACCGCATCGGCTTCCGGTTCACCGCGATCATCGGCATGAGCGCCACCCTGCTGATCCTGCTGGCCTTCCCGCTGCTGCCGTACCCCGGCTCCGCCTGGCAGCCCGCCCTGATCATGCTGCTGCTGGGCGCGGCGCTCGGGCTGTTCCAACTGCCGCTGATCGTCGGCGTCCAGTCCACGGTCGGCTGGTCCGAGCGCGGCACGACGACGGCCTCCGTGCTGTTCTGCCGCCAGGTCGGCCAGAGCCTGGGCGCCGCGCTCTTCGGCGCCGTCGCCAACGGGGTGCTCGCCTCCCGGCTGGCCGACGCCCCGGTCTCCGGGCTGCCCGGCGACCTGGACGCGATCTCCCACGCCCTGGGCGACCCCGGTTCGCTCTCCGCCGCGGCGACGGACTATCTGCGACGTGCCGTGGACGCGGCCGTCGACTACGTCTACCTCGGGGCGGCGGGCGCCGCCGCCCTCGCCCTGCTCGTCCTCGTCTTCGTGGCCCCGCGCCGCTTCCCGGTCCTCGACGAGGGGACCGAGAACGCCCCGCAGGCACTCAGGAAGTAGACAACTTCATGGTTACCGTGGGTAGTTCGGTCGCACCCCTGCCCAGCGGCCCTACCCGCGAGTAACGTACGCGCTTCCAACAGCGCACCCGCGCTCCTGCCTTGCGGTCCGTCCCCGGATCCGAGCCACGCAAGGAGCAGCACCACGATGCCTCACGACCAGCCGCCACAGCATCCGCCGCGACCCCCGTACGCGCCTTTCCGGCCGCACCGCCGTCCCCCTCCGCCGCCGCCCCGCTCCCCGGGCGGCGAGTACCTCCTCCCCTGGCAGAGTTCCTCGACGCCCCCGCCGCCCCGGTGGCCCACCCCGCCCGCCGCACCCGTCCCCGCACCCGGGCACCACAGCGACCTGCGCCGGCTGCGCGGCGCGTACCGCGTCCTGCGCCGGGCCTCCACCCTCACCGCCCTCGGCTACTTCACCCTCTTCCTCCTCCTCTCCGGCTTCGCCCCGGGCCTGATGACCGGTCCCGTCGGCGACGGCGGCCTCACCACCGGACTCCTGCTCGGCCTGTGCCAGTTGCCGGTGACGCTGGTGGCCATCGCCGTGTACGAGTGGACGGCCCGACGCACCGTGGACCCGCTCTGCGCGGGACTCCGCAACCGGGCCCGCGGCACGGAGGACCGAGCGGCGGCCGAGCGCCGCAGAACAGGAACGGGCCGATGAACGGCTTCGACGAGTCCGCGCAGACGATGTCGCTGATGGCGTTCATCGCCGTGGCCACCGTGACCCTGCTGCTCTGCGTGATGACCGGCCCGGACCGCGACGACCTCGACGAGTTCTACACCGGCTTCCGCTCGCTCTCCCCCGTGCGCAACGGCCTGGCCATCGCCGGTGACTACCTCTCCGCGGCCACCGTCCTCGGCACCACCGGCGTCATCGCCCTCACCGGCCACGACGGGCTCGTACTCGCCCTGAGCACGGCCCTCTCGCTCGTCCTGCTGATGTTCCTGCTGGCCGAACCCCTGCGCAACGCGGGCCGGTTCACCATGGGCGACGTCCTCACCCGCCGCTCCCCCGGGCGGGCCGTCCGCATCGCCGCCTGCGCGGTCACCCTCGCCGCGCTGGTACCCCTGATGGTCGTCCAGCTCGCCGGCAGCGGGAGTCTGCTCGCCTTCATCCTGGGCTTCGACAGCTCCGGCTTCCGTACCGGATCCATCGTCGTGCTCGGCCTCGTGATGATCGGTTACGCGGCGATCGGCGGGATGAAGGGGACCGCGCTCATCCAGATCGTGAAGACCGTCGTCCTCCTCGGCGCCGGCCTTCTCGTCTCCGTACTGATCATGAACCGCTTCGACTGGGACACCGGCGCCCTGATCCGGGCCGCCCAGCAGGGCAGCGGCGCGGGGGCCGCCTATCTGCACTCCGGGCTGCAGTTCGGCGGCAACGACCTCGACATGATCAGCTCCGAACTCACCGTCGTGCTCGGCGCCGCGTGCCTCCCGCACATCACCATGCGGATGTCGAGCGTCCGCAGCGCCCAGGCCGTCCGCCGCTCCCTGTCCTGGGCGGTCTGCGTCGTCGTCTGTCTCTGCCTGCTGCTCACCGTCATCGGCTTCGGCGCCGCCGCCCTCGTCGGCCACAGCCGCATCACGGCCGCCGGAGCGCAGGGCAACAGCGCGATCCTCCAGGTCAGCGGAGCAGTCGCGGGGGGCGGCGAGGCCGGGGCGCTGGTCGTGACGACGATGACCACAGCGATCTTCCTGACCCTGCTCGCCTCGGTCGCCGGAATGATCCTGGCCTGCGCCAACTCCCTGGCCCACGACCTGTTCGCGCACGGACTGCACGGACTCCGGGACCGGGGCAGGGAGCCGGTGCCGGGCCGCATCGAGATGGGCGCGGCGCAGCTCGCCGCGGTCGGCGTGGGCCTCACGGCCATCGTCCTCGCCGTCCTCGCCCGGCACTGGAACGTGCAGGCGATGGTGACGCTCTCGTTCTGCATCGGTGCGTCGGCCCTGGCCCCGGCGCTCGTCTACAGCATGTTCTGGCGGCGCTTCACCCGAACCGGACTGCTCTGCACCCTGATCGGCGGCACCCTCTGTGTCCTGGTGCTGATGACCGGCACCAAGCTGGTGTCCGGCTCCCCCGGCGCGGTCTTCCCCGATCTCGACGTCAACTGGTTCCCGTTCACCACGACCGGGCTCGTCTCCATCCCGTTCGGATTCCTGGCGGGCTGGCTGGGGACGGTGCTCGGCCGGCGCACGGCGGCGGAGGAACGCAGACAGTACGAGGCGGTGGAGCCGTGGATCCTCGCGGGGGCGCCCCCGGTGACGTCGGCCCGCCCGACGCACGGGGACGGGGCGGCACCCGGACGGCCCCGGAACCCCTTCTAGGGTCTTCCGCGCGCCGGACCCGCGAGCCCGGCATGATGCCTAGGGCCTGTCGTCAAACTGCCGTCGTTCGGCCGAAGGCCGGGCCGCGCGGTGTCTGGTGCGTGCGATCGCAAGGCGCCGGGATGTCCTCGTAGCGGAGCTACCAGGACATGTCGGCAACGCCGCGAGCATGCGTGCCAGACACCGCGCGGCAGACGGAAGTTTGACGACAGGCCCTAGTCCTCCTCCGGCCCGGACACCGCCCGGCCCGTGAGGGCCGCGAGCGAGTTGCGTACGTGCGTCATGTGCGCCTGCACCTCCTCGCGGCCCTCCTCGTGCTCCCGGAGAATCCGCTCCGTCTCCCGCACCACCCGCTCCTCGCGCACCCGGGCCTCCGCGATCAGCTCGCCCGCCCGCGCCTCGGCGTCCTCCTGGCCGTGCCGGGCGGCCTCCTCGGTCTCCGCGAGCGCCCGCCGCGCCTCGGCGAGCAACGCCTCGGAACGCTCGGTCAGTTCGGTCTCGCGCGCGGCCGTCGCGGCCTCGTCCGCCGCCAGTCCGGCCGCCGCCGCCTTCGACCGCTCGGCGTGCTCCTGCTCCTGATGGGCCAGCACACCCGTCGTACGCCGCCGGGTCTCCGCCATCGCCTCGTCCGCGGCCCCCCGGACCTCGGCGGCCTCCTTGCGCGCCGCGGCGACGGTCTCGTCCGCGGAACCCCGCGCCGCGGACAGCACCGCCAGGGCGTCCGCCTCGGCAGCCTCCCGTACCGTCCCGGAGTGCTCGCGGGCCGCTTCCCCGGCCGCCCGCCCGGCCGCGTCCGCCGCGTCGCGCAGCGCCTGCCCGTCCTCCTGCGCGGACCCGAGCGCCGCCTCCGCCTCGGCCTGCGCGAGCGCGAGGATCTGCTGGGCCCGCTCGCCGAGCGAGGCATACGTCTGCGGGGCCAGCGAGGCGACGGCCACGGCCAGCCGCTCCGACTCGGCCGCCAGCTCCTCGGCGAGGTCCGTCAGCCGGGAGAGCCGCTCCCATGCGGCGTCCCGCTCCGCGGACAGGGTCGCCACGGTCCGGTCCACCTGCTCAGGACGGTAGCCACGCCCCCGTACGCCGACGAAGCCGTGCGCGGACACCGGTGCAGCACTCATCCTTGAAGCCCTCTCTACGATGCTCCGACCACCAAGCATTACGTCAAGGATGCGGCAATTGGTACAGAAGTCGGAATCGATCAGCCGTATTCAGGACGGAAGCGACGGGCATCACAGGGCCGAAACGAAGAGGCGCCCGGCCCCTTCCGGGTACCGGGCGCCTCCGCCACACCATTCACACAACGGGACAGGTCAGAGCAGTCCGTCCCACATCTGCTCCAGCAGCACCGACCACCAGCTCTCCGGGGACGCGAGCGCCGCCGGATCGAGGGCCACCAACTGTGCCTGGAAGTCGACGGTCCAACGGCCCGCCTGCTCCGGGTTGAGCCCGTAGCGCAGCCGCCACATCCGGCCGAGCAGGGCCATCGAACGCACGAACTCCGGGAGCCCGGTGTTCACGAACTGCGGCGGCACCGACTGCCCGCCCGGACCCGCCTCGACCGGCACGGCCACGATGTTCGCCGTGCCGTACTGGACACAGATCGCCCGGCCGAAGTCGGACCCCATGACGAGGTACGAACCCGCGTCGGGCGCCGCCTGCACCTGACGCTGTGCGGCCAGCTCGGCCAGCGTCGGCACCACGGGCTGACCCGGCTGCGCCCAGAAGAACGGCCCGAAATCGGCGGGCAGTCCCGCCCACACCAGGGTCCGGCCCACGACCTCGGGCACACCCTGCCGGGACACGGCCCGCTGGTCGAAGCGGAGCACACCCTGCGGTCCGAAGACCTGCACCAGCTCCTCCGCGAGCGCCTCCGGCGGCAGCGGAACAGCGGGCTGCATCTGCGGCAGCGGCGCCCGCACCGGCGCCGGCCGCGCGGGGCCGTCGGCGACCTGGTGCAGCTCGCCCTGATGCGTCAGCAGATGCTGCATGCCCTGCTGGCGGCTCGCGTGGTCGGCCCCGTACGGAGCGACGCTGGTGATCCGTACCTGCGGCCAGGTCTCACGGATCATCCGCGCGCAGTAGCCGCCGGGCAGCTCGCACGACTCCAGCTCGGTGTGCAGCTCGATGACCTGCTGCGGCGGCACGTTCATGGCCCGCAGCTCGTGCAGCATCTGCCACTCGGGGTGCGGGGTGCCCGGCGCCGAACGGCGGATCAGCTGCTGCTCGCTGCCGTCGGGCGCGCGGAAGCGCAGCACGGCCTGGTAGCCGGGACCGACGGTCGGCTGACCGAGCGGCTGCTGCGGATACCCGTACGCCGCGGGCGGCGGGGTGTGCTGATTCGGCGGTACGGGACCGGGGGCCCCGCCCTGCGGCATCCCGGGAGGACCGGGAGGCTGCGGAGCACCGGGGGCACCGGGCGGACCCGGAGGACCGGGCGGAGCCGGGGGCCGGGGGCCACCGAGGCTCGCGTCGGCGAACATCGTCGCCGCGTGATGCATCCCGCCACCGGGCGCCGGCGTCGAACCAGGCGCACCGGGCGGACCCGGAGGCTGCGGAGCACCAGGAGGACCGGGAGGACCGGGGGGCTGCTGAGCCCCGGGGGCACCAGGCGCACCGGGCGGGCCAGGAGGACCGGGCGGACCCGGGGGCCGGGGGCCACCGAGGCTCGCGTCGGCGAACATCGTCGCCGCGTGATGCATCCCGCCACCGGGCGCCGGCGTCGAACCAGGCGCACCGGGCGCACCAGGCGGACCCGGAGGCTGCGGAGCACCAGGAGGACCGGGGGGCTGCGGCGCACCGGGAGGGCCGAGCTGCGAGACGAGCTGCGTCGGTACGTAACCACCCGCGGGAGCACCGGGCGCACCCGGCCCCGAAGGCGGCGGCGTGGCGCCCGGACGCATGCCCGGAGTGCCGGGAGCACCCGGGGGCGGCGGTGTCGTCGAGCCGCCTCCGCGCGCGCCGCGCGGCGTCACGACCGCCTTGCTGGTGGCCGCGTCCGCGATGTCACCCGCGCCGGGACGCGCAGGCGCGGCCGGACCGGGTCCACCGGCACCGGGCGCACTCCGGCGGGAAGCGTCGAGAGCCGGGGAAACGGCGGTCGGGGGCAGCTGACTGCCTCCGGACATCAGCGCGGTGGGGGCCTCGGCCGGCACGACCGGCGGCGGGGCCTCCTCGTCGTCCGCGCCCGAGAGCGCCGGAGCGAACACCGTGGCCGGCAGACCGACCGCCCCGGCATCGGGATCGGCGTTGGTGTCCGTGCCCGCCCACGGCGTAGCCCCGGAGGGCGCACCGGGCGAGGACGCGGGCACACCGTCGGCGGCCGTGGGCTCGTAATCGGCCTGCCCGCCCGCGGCGGGCCACGAAGCCCCGGCGTCCACCGGACCGGACGCAGCGGCCCCGGCGGAAGAAGGAGAAGGGGAAGAAGGAGAAGAAGAGGGAGCGGAGTCCGAGGGAGGACCGTCGGCCGGCTCGGCGCGCCGGTCCGGAATCCCCAGTTTGTCCGCGGCCTCCTGAAGCCACTCGGGCGGACTCAGCAGGAACGACGTCTGGTTCAGATCGATCCGCTGCGGCGGCACCGGGGCGGCCGGCGCCGCGTCGGACGTGCCGTACTCCTCCTCGTACCGCCGGATCACCTCGCCCACCGGCAGTCCGGGCCACAGCGTGGCCTCACCACTGTCCCGGGCGATCACCAGCCGCTGGCGCCCACCGTCCGAGACGGGGCCCTCCGCCCGGTCCTCGGCCCACACCACGAAGCCCAGCTCGAACTCGCGGACCCGCACCTCACGGTGCTGGTACGCGGGCACGTCGCCGTTGACCCACTCGTCCGCACGTTCCTGCGCCTGCGCGAAGGTCACCATCGCGCTCACCCCTCCACCGGGACGGCCCGCGCGAAGCCGCCGTCCACCATCAGGTTCGCCACGGTCTCCAGCTCCGGCGGATTGCCCGCCAGGCGCTGGAGAAAGGCGTCGAAGTCCGCACCGCAGGGCAGCAGCAGCCGGTCGACGCGGTCCTGCACGCTCCAGCCGTCCTGGTCCCGGGCGTCGTCGTACGCGCAGAACCAGACCGAGCCGATGTCCTGCCCGCGCACCTTCACCGCGAGGATGCCGCCCTGGACGAAAGCGACGCCCAGGTAGTCCTTGGTGAAGTGGTCGCGCAGGCACTTGTTGACGTACAGGAGGTCGTTCACGGCGGCCTCGTCGCGCACCGTGAAGAACGGCTGGTCCACCAGGAGCCCGAGGTCCGCGTCGAGCGCGGCACCCACCGGGGCCGAACCGCCCGCGGCCTTGAGGAACGAGCGGTACGCGCCGGGCAGCCGGTAACCGAGGTCCTCCTCGACACCCAGCACCTGCTGCTCGCTCACCGCCACCGCGCCCTTGGGCAGCCGGAAGTGCGGAGGCCGCGTCTCCTGCAGGGGGCGCGTACCGCGCCGGTTGTGGTCGACCGGAGCAGTCGCCATGCCGCCGTGATGACGCAGCAGCGCCTTCACCTCGACCGGTACGAGTTCCATCCGCCGGCCGCCCGGCACGTGGTGCCAGGTCCAGCCGTGCGGAGTCGCCACCGGCGCGATCGTGTCCCACAGCTCATGGCCGCTCGCCGCCAGAGCCGCGTTCGCCGACACGTAGTCGGTGAGACGGAGCTCGTCGATACCGAAGCCCGGGGGCGGATCGGCGATCTCTGCGGCGGCACGCGCATACGGTGTGAGTTCCGGATAGCCGTTCTCGTCCATGCGCACACCCCTGGGGTGGCGGGACGCCCGGACCGGGTCCGGGAAATGCACGACCTGCCCGGCGTAGGCCGCATTCGGTGGCGCGGCTTGCTGCCCGAGCCGACCTGTCGTCATGGCGGTTGCCCCCTGCTGCGTCCGGTGATTCCGCACAGCCTATGCGGTGGGGCAACAGGGGGTCTCGCCCCTTCGTTTTGGTCACCAACCGTCACAGCGAGGTGACGGACGAGCGACGGTCGTGCCACTTCGGGCGACACGCAGACACGTTTCACCGACCCAGCTTCCCCAGCCCCCGGCACATTTGGCAGGCTGTCACCGCAACTCGGGGGCGTGCACACCTGCAGCTACCGCTGCGGGCACGGGAGGGATGCAAGCACCATGAACACAGCACCGCCAGTCACATCCGGGGATCCGAGGCTCAGCTGGAGCAGCACCGAGACCAGCCGCGCACCCCAGCTGCACCACCGCCGCGACGGCATCCTGCCCGCCGTGGCCGCAGCCCTGTCCGTCCGGGGCGAGACACTGACCTGCACCGCGGGCAAGGGCGACCGCCCGCCGGTGCTCCACCCACTCGTCCAGGACTTCCTCGACGCCCTCACCAGCGGACAGCGCGAACGCTTCACCGGCCGCTGCCCCGAAGCGATACTGCTGTCGCGCCAGCTCACGGCGACCGACGGCAGCCGTTCCAAACGGGCCCAGCGCAAACCCCTGACCGGCGGCGAGGCCCGGCGCGCACTGAAGCACTCCCGCATCACCGCCCGGCGCATCCGCGAGGACGGCGACCCGCTGCACGGCAGCTACGCCCCGCCCTGCCGCTCCTGTGCGGCGATGCTCGCGCACTTCGGCGTACGTCCCGTCGACCTCACCACGACCGGGGCGGCCACCACCGCCGAGAAGGGCTGACGGCACTCCGATGCAGGACTCGACCGGACACGCGTCCGCGCCCGACCGGCACGCCACCACCCGCTTCCCCGTCGCCGTCGACGCCGCCCTCCGCGAGGCGGGCTGGCAGCCGGGGCGCTGGGACATCCGGCAGGCCGAGGAGTGGGCCGACGCCCTGCGCTCCCACGCCTCACCGGCCGGCCACCAGCACGCGGTCTTCCCCGCGGCCGTCGAGGCATGGGCGGAGTTCGGCGCCCTGCGCATCACCGCGTCCGCGCCCGGCCGGCAGATCGCGCCCGCCGCCGTACGCATCGATCCGCTGTGCGGCCTCCACCTGGCCCGCACCCTGGGTGACCTGGGGCGGGCGCTGGAGACCGAGATCAGCCCCCTGGGCGAGGAGGGCGACGGTCAGGCGGTGCTCGCCATCGACATCGAGGGCCGCGTCTACAGCATCGACCACACCGGTGACTGGTACCTCGGCGCGGACATCGACCAGGCGCTGGCCACGCTGGTGACGGGCGTCCAGCCGGCCAGACTCACCTCGGGCTGACACCCGCCGACGCCCGTCCCGTCCTACGCGGCGCCCTGGTCCGGAAGGACCGCCGACACCCGGAAGCCGCCCGCGTCCGTCGGACCCGAGACGAAGACTCCGCCCAGCCCGAGCACCCGTTCCCGCATCCCCACCAGGCCGTTTCCGCCGCTGGGCAGCCCGGCGTCGGCCGTGCCACCGTCCGACGGGCCGTTCTCCACCTGCATGGCGACCTCGTCGCCGCGATGCGCGAGCCGGACCCATGCCTTCGCGCCGGCCGCGTGCTTGTGCACGTTCGTCAGGGCCTCCTGCACCACCCGGTACGCGGTCTGCTCGACCTCGGGCGCGTACGGGCGCAGCTCGCCCTGCACCGACAGCTCGACCGTCATCCCCGCCTCCCGGGACTGCGCGACGAGCAACTCCACCTCGGCCAGCCGGGGACCGTCCTCCACGGCCGCCGCAGCCGCCGCGGCAGCCGCCCGCCCCACCGAAGCGAGGGGCACCCGGCCCGTCGGCGGCGCGGACAGGGCGTCCCCGCTGCGCAGGACACCGAGCATCTCGCGCAGTTCCGTCAGCGCCTGGCGGCCCATGTCACCCACCAGCGCCGCGTTCCGCACGGCCTTCGCCGGGTCCTTCGGGGCGACCGCCTGAAGGGCCGCCGCGTGCACGACCATCAGGCTCACCCGGTGCGCGACCACGTCGTGCATCTCCCGGGCGATCCGGGTCCGCTCCTCCGTGCGCGCCCACTCGGCCCGCTCCTCGGCCCGGTCGGCCAGCAGCGACAGCTCCCGCTCCAGCGAGTCCGCGCGCTCCCGCAAGCTCTCCATGAGCCGTCTTCGCGCCCCTATATAGAGGCCGAACAGCAGGGGCGGCGCGGTCAGCCCCAGCGACATGAAGAGGGACACCAGCGGTACGTACCAGTCACCCGGGCCGAAGTCGGCTCCCTCGGTGACGTTCTGGCGCAGCCGTACGTACGTGACGATGAACGTGCCGACCAGTGACATCCCGGTCAGCACGACGGTGATCCTGCGCGGCACGTCGGACGCGGCCAGCGTGTACAGGCCGACGATGGCCATCAGGAAGCCCATCTCGGCCGGCGTCGTCGCGATCGACACCAGCACCACGGCGATCGGCCACCGTCTGCGCACCAGCAGTACAGAGCCCGCCAGCAGGCCGAACAGCACGCCGAACGGCACCGGCAATCCGGTGTCCCCGGCGAACACCACCCCCTCCAAGGCACACTCCAGCGCCGAAACCGACGCCAGTCCCACGTCCAGGGCGACACTGCGCCGCCGCTCCCACCACCAGTAGCCGCGGGTGGTCGGTCCCGCCGCTTCCCGGTCTGCCCCCGTTGCGGTCATGCCGTCCAGCCTACGGGCGGGCGCACCTCATTTTCGGGTGACTCGAGCAGCACGTGCCGTAGTCGAACAGAGGTGGAACACGCGTTGATAGCCGGAAATGGTGAACCGACCACCCATTCGACCTGGACGTCCGCATTCCGGACGAGGCTTGCGGCATGACGGAAATCACCGGCAAGTACGCCGACTTCGAGGGGCTGCGCGCGCAGGCGGTGGCCCTGCGCCGGGAGGGTCTGAGCCTCCGGCAGATCCGGGACCGCCTGAAGGTCTTCAACAACGACATCCTGAACCGCCTCGTCCAGGGCGAACCCGCTCCGGAGTGGACTAGGCGCCCGAACGCCAAGGACGACCTTCGCGACAGGGCCCGGGAGCTGCGCCTTCAGGGCATGACCTACGACCGGATCCAGGCGGAACTGGGCTGTTCCAAGAGTTCGATCTCCCTCTGGGTACGGGACCTCCCGAAACCGGAGCCGCGCTATACGGACGAGGAGCGCCGCACACTCATGAACGCCGGGCTGGCACGGCTGCGCGCATCTCAGGACGAAGAGCGACACGAGACGAAGCACCGCGCACGCGAGGCCGTCGGCACGCTCTCGGACCGCGAACTGTTCATCGCCGGAGTCGCTCTCTATTGGGCCGAAGGAGCCAAGGACAAGGCATACAGTCGCCGAGAGAGCCTCCAGTTCATCAACAGCGATCCCAACGTGATCACGCTGTATCTGCGCTGGCTCGAACTGCTCGAGGTCCCACGTGAGCGCATGCGCTTCCGGGTCAGCATCCACGAATCGGCCGATGTCACCGGGGCTGAGCAATTCTGGGCCGAGCTGGCAGGCGTACCCGCCTCGGCATTCCAGAGAGCGACCCTGAAGAAGCACAACCCGAAGACCACCCGGAAGAACACCGCCGAGGCATATCGAGGCTGTCTGGTCATCTACGTCACGAAGAGCACCGATCTGTATCGTCGCGTAGAGGGCACTTGGTACGGCATAGTGTTGGGTGCTGGTCCGGCAGCCTGACGTAATGTCCGGTTCCGACTAGTTTCATCCCCCATGGTGTAATCAGGCAGCACTGCGGTTTTTGGTACCGTATGTTCAGGTTCAAATCCTGATGGGGGAGCTCGCACGGGCCCCGACCTCACGGTCGGGGCCCGCACTCATGTCCGCTCCGTACACCCCCGGTATCCTGCGGATGTCCACCACCCGAAGCCGAAGGGCATTCCCGTGAGCGCCACCAGCCCGGCAGCCGTCGTCGTCCTCGCAGCGGGTGAGGGCACCCGCATGAAGTCGAAGACCCCCAAGGTCCTGCACGAGATCTCCGGGCGCTCGCTCGTCGGACATGTCGTCGCCGCCTCCCGTGAGCTCGACCCCGAGCACCTCGTCGTGGTCGTCGGCCACGCGGCGGAGCGGGTCACCGCACACCTCTCCTCGGGCGACGCCCCCGTACGCACCGCCTTCCAAGCCGAGCAGAACGGCACCGGCCACGCCGTCCGGATGGGCCTCGAAGAGCTCGGCGGGGCCGTCGAGGGCACCGTGATCGTCGTCTGCGGCGACACCCCGCTGCTCTCCGGCGAGACCCTCGCCGCGCTCGCCGCCACCCACGACGCCGACGCCAACGCCGTCACCGTGCTGACCGCCGAGGTCCCGGACTCCACCGGCTACGGCCGGATCGTCCGAGACGCGGCCAGCGGCGCGGTCACCGCGATCGTCGAGCACAAGGACGCCACGGACGCCCAGCGGGCCATCCGGGAGATCAACTCCGGGGTGTTCGCCTTCGACGGGCGCCTGCTCGCGGACGCGCTCGGCAAGGTGCGCACGGACAACAGCCAGGGCGAGGAGTACCTCACCGACGTGCTGTCCATCCTGCGCGAGGCAGGACACCGCGTGGGCGCCTCGGTCACCGCGGACCACCGGGAGATCCTCGGCATCAACAACCGGATCCAGCTGGCCGAGGCCCGGCGACTGCTCAACGAGCGGCTCCTGGAGCGCGCCATGACGGCCGGCGTGACGATCGTCGACCCGGCGTCGACGCTGATCGACGTCACGGTGACGTACGAGCCGGACGCGATCGTGCACCCCGGCACCCAGCTGTACGGCTCGACCCATCTGGCCGAGGACGCCGAGGTCGGCCCGAACTCCCGGCTCACGGACACGATCGTCCACGCGGGCGCCCGCGTGGACAACACGGTCGCGGACGGGGCGGAGGTCGGCCCCGGTGCGACGGTCGGCCCGTTCGCCTATCTGCGGCCCGGCACGAGGCTCGGCGCGAAGGCCAAGGCCGGTACGTACGTGGAGATGAAGAACGCCACGATCGGCGAGGGCACGAAGGTTCCGCACCTGAGCTACGTCGGTGACGCGACGATCGGCGACCACACCAACATCGGTGCCGCCAGCGTCTTCGTGAACTACGACGGCGTGGCCAAGCACCACACGACCATCGGCTCCCACTGCCGCACCGGGTCCGACAATATGTTTGTGGCTCCTGTCACGGTCGGGGACGGCGTCTACACCGCGGCGGGCTCGGTCATCACCAAGGACGTACCGGCCGGTTCGCTGGCCGTCGCCCGGGGCCAGCAGCGGAATATCGAGGGTTGGGTGGCCCGGAAGCGTCCGGGAAGTGCCGCCGCGCAGGCCGCTCAGGCCGCGGCCCAGGACACCAACGGCGAAAGCTGACCGGAAACAGGTGCGCCGGACACGGCGTACCGTGATAGATGCTCACCCATTTCGGCTGGCTCGTTGCACATCGGGACCTATGCGTGCAGCGCCAGATACACGTCTGAGGAGACTGTGCTGTGACCGGGATCAAGACGACCGGCGAGAAGAAACTGATGCTCTTCTCCGGCCGCGCCCACCCCGAGCTGGCCGAGGAGGTCGCACACCAGTTGGGTGTCGGCCTCGTGCCGACGAAGGCTTTCGATTTCGCCAACGGCGAGATCTACGTGCGCTTCCAGGAATCCGCCCGCGGCGCCGACTGCTTCCTGATCCAGAGCCACACGGCTCCGATCAACAAGTGGATCATGGAGCAGCTGATCATGCTGGACGCGCTGAAGCGCGCCTCGGCCCGTTCGATCACGGTGATCGTGCCGTTCTACGGCTACGCCCGCCAGGACAAGAAGCACCGTGGCCGCGAGCCGATCTCGGCCCGTCTGGTCGCCGACCTGATGAAGACGGCGGGTGCGGACCGCATCCTCACCGTGGACCTGCACACCGACCAGATCCAGGGCTTCTTCGACGGCCCGGTGGACCACCTGTTCGCGCTGCCGATCCTCGCCGACTACGTCGGTGCCAAGGTCGACCGCTCGAAGCTGACGATCGTCTCCCCGGACGCCGGCCGCGTACGGGTCGCCGACCGCTGGTGCGACCGCCTGGACGCCCCGCTGGCGATCGTCCACAAGCGCCGCGACAAGGACGTACCGAACCAGGTCAGCGTCCACGAGGTCGTCGGTAACGTGAAGGGCCGGGTCTGTGTCCTGGTCGACGACATGATCGACACCGGTGGCACGATCTGCGCCGCCGCGGACGCCCTGTTCGCCCATGGTGCCGAGGACGTCATAGTGACCGCGACGCACGGCGTGCTGTCCGGCCCCGCCGCGGACCGCCTGAAGAACTCCAAGGTCAGCGAGTTCGTCTTCACGGACACCCTGCCGACCCCGGGCGAGCTGGAGCTCGAGAAGATCACCGTGCTGTCGATCGCGCCGACGATCGCGCGCGCGGTGCGCGAGGTCTTCGAGGACGGTTCGGTCACGAGCCTCTTCGAGGAGCAGGAAAACCACTAGCGGAACCGCGGTACCGCAGAGGTACCGAAGATCCACTTTGGGCGCGGCCTCCCCGCCGGGTAGACTCAGCGAGTTGCTCGGCGAGGGAGGCCGTACTCATAAGTACGGTGATCCGTTATCGACGCGCTCTTCGTAGCAGGCGGCCTGTCGTACGGGCCGGGTGACGTCCGACTTTCGTCATCTCACGAGGAGTGCACCATGGCTGAGATCAAGCTCGCCGCTCAGGTCCGTACCGAGTTCGGCAAGGGCGCCGCCCGCCGTACCCGTCGTGCCAACCTGGTTCCCGCGGTCGTCTACGGCCACGGCGCCGAGTCCGTCCACATCACGCTGCCGGCCCACGAGCTGCAGCTCGCGCTCCGCACCGCCAACGTCCTCATCGGTCTCGAGATCGAGGGCAAGGACGCCCTGGTCATCCCCAAGGCCGTGCAGCGCAACGCCCTCAAGGGCAACATCGAGCACGTCGACCTCCTGACCGTGAAGCGCGGCGAGAAGGTCAACGTCGAGATCGCCGTGCACGTCGAGGGCGAGCTGGCCCCGGGCGGCAACCTGCTGGAGTACGTTCAGAACACCCTGCTCGTCGAGGCCGAGGCCACCCACATCCCCGAGTCCGTCACGGTCTCCATCGCGGGCCTGGACGCCGGCGACTCGATCCTCGCCAAGGACATCCCGCTGCCCAAGGGTTCCGTGCTGGCCGGTGACGAGGACGCCGTCGTGCTCCAGATCGTCGCCGCGCAGGCCGAGGAGCCGGCCGCCGAGGGCACCGAGGCCGCCACCACCGAGGCCTGAGTCCCACCCGGCGCGCCCCAGCGCCACTGATCCACCGCTTCACCGCTTCACTGCTTCACTGACGGGGCGGCGGACCCTTACCGGGCCCGCCGCCCCGTTCGCCTGTCATCAGCCGACGTACGCGAGGAGACCGAGCGCAGATGTCCGATGCAACCGACCCCTGGCTCATCGTGGGCCTGGGCAATCCGGGTCCCGAGTACGCAGCGAACCGGCACAACGTCGGTTTCATGGTCGCCGACCTCCTCGCCGAGCGGATCGGCGGGAAGTTCAAGCGGGCACAGAAGGCCCAGGCGCAGGTCGTCGAGGGCCGGATGGGGCCGCCCGGACCCGCGAGCCGCCGGGTGATCCTGGCCAAGCCGATGTCGTACATGAACCTGTCGGGCGGGCCCGTGACCGCCCTCCGGGACTTCTACAAGGTGCCGACGGACCACATCGTGGCCGTCCACGACGAGCTGGACATCGATTTCGGCACGCTGCGGCTGAAGCTGGGCGGCGGCGACAACGGGCACAACGGGCTGAAGTCGATGACGAAGTCGATGGGCCCCGACTACCACCGCATCAGGTTCGGGATCGGCCGGCCGCCGGGCCGGATGCAGGTGGCCGACTTCGTGCTGAAGGACTTCTCGTCCACGGAGCGCAAGGACCTCGCCTACCAGGTGGACCGGGCCGCGGACGCGGTGGAGGCGCTGCTCGCCGAGGGGCTGGAGCGGGCGCAGTCCACGTACAACTCCTGACATTGGCGCCGATCCCAGGATCATTTTCGGCCACAGGTTGACCGAGAGCATGGGTCTGCCCAAGGATCTGCCCCCATGAAGCGGAGCTCCTCCCACCGCCTGGTGGCCCACGGCCGTGTCGTCGCCGCGGGCTGCATCGTCCTGCTGATGCTCGTCGCGGGCGCCTGGGCCTCGTGGAACACCGCGCACCACATCGTCCTGTCCAAGGGGCGCGAGCACGGCACCATGACGGTGACCGGGTGCGAGGACACGGCGTGCACCGGGTCGTACGAACCGGATCAGGACTCGCCGAAGCGCTCCCGGGTGACGATCGGGAAGTCCGTCGCCGCGGAGAAGGGCGACCGCTTCCCGGTGGTCGTGAAGCCGGGCACCGGCGAGGTCGTCCGCACCGGCACACCGGGGTTCCTGCATGCCTGGGTGCCGTTCGGCGGTGCGCTGCTGCTCTCCGCCCTCCTGATCGGGGGCGGTCTGCGGCTGCCCCGGCTCGCCTGGGGCGTCGCGACCGCGGGCGCGGTCCTGCTGATGGCGACGTTCATCGCCCTCTGACAGGACCGCACCCGCGCAACGGATCAGCCGGTGTTGCGCAGACCCGCCGCGACACCGTTCACGGTGAGCAGCAGGGCCCGTGCGAGCAGCGGATCGGCCTCTTCGCCGCGCTCGGCGGCCTGGCGCTGGCGGGCCAGCAGCGAGACCTGGAGGTACGAGATCGGGTCCAGGTAGGCGTCACGGATGGCGAAGGTCTGCTGGAGCACCGGGCTGGTGCCGAGCAGTTCGGTGCCGCCGGTGATCTTGAGGACTTCCTTGACCGTCAGCGCGTGCTCGGCCTCGATGGAGTCGAAGACGTGCTTGAGCTCGTCGGGGACGAGTGTGTCGACGTAGTGCCGGGCGATGCGCAGGTCGGTCTTGGCTAGCGTCATCTCGACGTTGGAGAGGAAGTTCCGGAAGAAGTGCCACTGTTCGTGCATCTCTTCCAGGACGGTGTCCAGGCCGGCCTCGCGCAGCGCCTTGAGGCCGGAGCCGACGCCGTACCAGCCGGGCACGATCTGCCGTGACTGGGTCCAGCCGAAGACCCACGGGATGGCGCGCAGGCCGTCGAGCGAGACGCCCGAGCCGGGGCGGCGGGAGGGCCGCGAGCCCAGGTGCAGGTCGGCGAGCTGGTCCACCGGGGTGGAGGCGAGGAAGTACGTCGGCAGGTCCGGGTCCTCGACCAGCTTGCGGTACGCGTCGTGCGCGGCGTCGGAGACGGTGTCCATGGCCGCGTCCCAGCGGGCGAGTGCCTCGTCGGACTGGCGGGGCGCGGTGTGCAGCGCGGACGCCTGGAGGGTGGCCGCGACGGTCAGCTCCAGGTTCTCCCTGGCGAGCGCGGGGATGAGGTACTTGTCGGAGATGACCTCACCCTGCTCGGTCACCTTGATCTCGCCCTCCAGCGTGCCCCAGGGCTGCGCGAGGATCGCGTCGTGCGAGGGGCCGCCGCCGCGGCCGACGGTGCCGCCGCGGCCGTGGAAGAGCCGCAGCCGTACGCCGTAGCGGTGCGCGACGTCACGCAGCCGGCGCTGCGCCCGGTGGATCTCCCACTGCGAGGTGGTGATGCCACCGAACTTGGAGGAGTCGCTGTACCCGAGCATGACCTCCTGCACGTCCCCGCGGAGGGAGACGAGCCGGCGGTACGACGGGTCGGCGAGCATCTCGTCGAGGATGACGTCGGCGGCCTTGAGCTCGTCGGTGGTCTCCAGGAGCGGCACGATGCCGATCTTGGCCCAGCCGCCGTGCAGGTCGAGCAGACCGGCCTCGCGGGCCAGGACGGCTGCCGCGAAGACGTCGTCGGCACCCTGGCACATCGAGATGATGTACGACTCGATGACCTCGGGGCCGAAGCGCTCGAAGGCTTCCTTGATGGTGTGGAAGACGCCGAGCGTCTTCTCGCCCGCGGCGTCCAGCGGTGCCGGGGTCGGGGCGAGCGGACGCCGGGAGCGCAGCTCCTTCGCGAGGAGCTTCTGCCGGTAGTCGCGCGGCATGTCGGCGTAGCGCCAGGACTCCTCGCCGAGCCGGTCGAAGAGCTGGCCGAGGGCGTGGTGGTGGGCGTCGGCGTGTTCGCGCACGTCCATGGTGGCGAGCTGCAGCCCGAACGCGGACAGCGTACGGATGGTGCGGTCCATCCGGCCGTCGGCGAAGATCCCGCCCTTGTGCTCGCGCAGCGAGGTCTGGATGAGGGCCAGGTCCGCGATGAGCTCGGAGGTGCCGAGGTAGTCGCAGCCCGGGCGGTGCGGGGTGCCGGAGGCGAGGCGCTCGCGGGTGTTGACGAGCTTCTGCCGGATGCAGGTCGCCTTGAGGCGGTAGGGCTCCTCGGCGTTCAGCCGCTTGTAACGGGGGCTGATCTCGGGGAGGCGTTCCAGGTCCGCCTGGAGGGAGTCCAGCAGCTCGTCGGTGGCGCCGGTGTAACGGATGGAGTTGGAGAGCAGGCCGCGCAGGTAGTCGATGAGTTCGAGCGCGTCGGTGATGCCGTGCTCGTGCTGGAGGATCAGCACCTCCCAGGTGACGGCGGGCGTCACGTTGGGGTTGCCGTCGCGGTCGCCGCCGATCCAGGTGCCGAAGGTGAGCGGGCGGGTGCCCGCGGGCAGCTCGACGCCGACCCGCTCCAGCTCGGCGGCGAGGTCCTCCAGGACGTCGCCGACGGCGTTGGCGTGCAGCTCGTCGAGGTAGTAGATCGCGTTGCGGGCCTCGTCGGCGGGCTCGGGCCGCACCACGCGCAGCTCGTCGGTCTGCCAGATGAGGTCGATGTTCTCGGCGAGCCGCAGGTCGTGACGGCGCCGGTCGGCCTCGATGACGGGGGTTTCGAGCAGTTCGGCGATGCGGCGGAGCTTGTTCAGTACGGAGCGCCGCGCGGCCTCGGTGGGGTGCGCCGTGAAGACCGGGCGCACGTTGAGGTTCTTGACGGTCTCGCGCAGGTGCTGCGGGTCCGCGTCCTTGAGCCGGTCGGCGGTACGGGCGAGGAGCCCGCCCTCGGCGGCCCGGCGGTCGCGCATCTCGTGGGCGCGGTGCACCTGCTCGGTGACGTTGGCGAGGTGGAAGTAGGTGGAGAAGGCACGCACGAGCTGCGCGGCGGTCTCCAGGTCGGTGTCGCCCAGCAGCTCGGCGGCGGCCTCTCCGTCGGTGCGGGTCAGGGCGCGGACCCGCTCGACGAGGTCGAGGAGCTCCTGGCCCTCCTGGCGTACGAGCGTCTCGCCCAGCAGATCACCGAGGCGGCGGATGTCGGCCCTCAGCTCGGCGCTGGCGGCGGGGGTCTGGTCGGCACTGCTCACAGGTGCGGCTCCTTGCAGTGAATAGAGGAGGTGCGTCGCGTCAGCGTCTCCCTGGACGGGTGGTGGCGGGAGACGGGTGGGCACGTCTGTCAGGGGGACCGGGGCTGCTGCGGTGCGTCGCCACCCCGGGAAAGCAGAGTGCGGACCGCGCTGTCCGACTCTCCCAGGATAGGTGTCCGTGCCGGGGGCGTGCCGCGCAGCCCTCGCGGGTAGCCGCGGAAGGACTGCCGTGACGCGGCTCTCGTACTGCGGGCCTCACCGCTGCCATACTTACCAGGCCGTAGGTTACGGATGCGTAGCCTGCAGAATCCGTCGCACTTCTCACCCCCCAGGGGACTCCCCATGCCCACCAGCCCCACTGTGCTCGACGCCCCCACCCTCCCTCCCGCCACGCTCGGCGGCGACAAGAAGCGGTCGGTCGAGCAGATCGCCCTGCTGCTGTTCATCGTGGTCCCGTTCGTGGCCCTGGTCGCGGCGGTGCCGCTCGCCTGGGGCCGTGGCGTCAGCTGGCTCGACCTGGGCCTGCTGGTCGGGATGTACTTCATCGGCTGCCACGGCATCACGATCGGCTTCCACCGCTACTTCACGCACGGCTCCTTCAAGGCGAAGCGTCCGCTCCGTATCGCCCTGGCCGTCGCGGGTTCCCTCGCGGTCGAAGGTCCCGTGGTGCGCTGGGTGGCCGACCACCGCAAGCACCACCGCTTCTCCGACGCCGAGGGCGACCCGCACTCGCCGTGGCGGTTCGGCGAGACGCTGCCGGCCCTGCTGAAGGGACTGTGGTGGGCGCACATCGGCTGGATGTTCGACGAGGAGCGGACCTCGCAGGAGAAGTACGCCCCCGACCTGATCAAGGACCCGGCGATCCGCGGCATCTCCCGTCACTTCCTCACCTTCACCATCGTCTCGCTGGCGATCCCGCCGCTGGTCGGCGGTCTGGTGACGATGTCCTGGTGGGGTGCGGCGACCGCGTTCTTCTGGGGCTCGCTGGTACGGGTCGCACTGCTGCACCACGTCACGTGGTCGATCAACTCGATCTGCCACGCGGTCGGCAAGCGCCCGTTCAAGTCCCGTGACCGTTCCGGGAACGTGTGGTGGCTGGCGGTCCTGTCCTGCGGCGAGTCCTGGCACAACCTTCACCACGCGGACCCGACGAGCGCACGGCACGGCGTGATGAAGGGCCAGATCGACTCAAGTGCCCGGCTGATCCGCTGGTTCGAGCAACTGGGCTGGGCGTCCGACGTCCGCTGGCCCGATGCGGCCCGTATCGACGCCCGCCGCAACCCCGCGCCCGCCGACGCGGCATGATTGACGACGTGGCGACCGACGGCAGCACAGACAGCGAGAAGAGCAGGCCCTCCCCCGTCCGCCGGACCCGACGGGTCCGGATGACCGGAAAGGAGCGCCGCGAACAGCTGCTGGACATCGGCCGTGCCCTCTTCGCCGACAAGGGCTTCGAAGGCACGTCGGTCGAGGAGATCGCGGCCCGCGCCGGGGTCTCCAAGCCGGTCGTCTACGAGCACTTCGGCGGCAAGGAGGGTCTTTACGCCGTCGTGGTCGACCGCGAGATGCGCCAGCTGCTGGACATGGTGACGAGCGCACTGACCGCCGGCCATCCGCGCGAGCTCCTCGAACAGGCGGCGTTCGCGCTGCTGGACTACATCGAGACGTACACGGACGGCTTCCGCATCCTGGTCCGCGACTCCCCGGTCGCGCAGTCCACGGGCACGTTCGCGTCGCTGATCAGTGACATCGCCACCCAGGTCGAGGACATTCTGGGCCTGGAGTTCAAGGCACGCGGCTTCGATCCGAAGCTGGCGCCGCTCTACGCGCAGGCCCTGGTCGGCATGGTCGCGCTGACCGGCCAGTGGTGGCTGGACGTCCGCAAGCCGAAGAAGGCGGAGGTCGCGGCGCATCTCGTGAATCTCTGCTGGCACGGCCTGGAGAACCTGGAGTCGAAGCCCCGCCTGATAGGGCACCGCAAGAACTGACGTCCCCGCCTCCGGCGACACGGGCCGCGCACCCCCGGAAACCCGGGGGTGCGCGGCCCGTCGCGCTGCCGGTCACCGACGGCGCGTCACTCTTTGTGAGGACGCCACTCGAATCCGACCGCTACCGTGAGGGAGCAGGACCAGAATCCCGTCCATGGGAGGAATCATGACCGCCGAACCGATGGCCGGGCACAGCAGCCGCTGGCCGGTGCCACCCCAGGACGGATACACGGTGGACGATCTGTTCACCCTGCCCGATCTCCCGCCGCACACCGAGCTGCTCGACGGGAGCCTGGTTTTTGTGAGTCCACAGCGGCGTTTCCACGCCAAGATGATCGACCTGCTGATGAACGGCCTGCGCAGCGCGATCCCAGGAGACCTCAAGGCCGAGCGCGAGATGACCGTGGTGCTGGACCAGCGCAACGGCCCCGAACCCGACGTGTCCGTTGTCCGAGCCGCAGCCGCCACTGATCTCGAACAGACCCGCTTCCACGCCGCCGACGTCCTTCTCGCCGTCGAGGTGGTCTCCCCCGACTCGGAGGCCCGGGACCGTGATGCCAAGCCGCAGAAGTACGCCGCGGCCGGTATCCCGAACTTCTGGCTGGTCGAGATGGCCGGCACCGACCACCACCCGGTGGTCCGGGTCTATGAGCTGGACCCGGTCTCCAAGGCGTACGCCCTGACCGGCATTCATCACGACCGGCTCAAGACCGGCGTTCCGTGCCCCATCGACATCGACATCACCCTGGACGCGCTCGATCAGCTCTGATCGCTCGACCCCGGCCTGCGCGCCACCGCGAAGATGCGGCGGAACGGGAACACCGTGCCGTGCGGGCCGGCCGGGTAGGCGGTGCGGAGCAGGGCGGCGTATTCGGTGAGGAAGGCGTCACGGGCCTCCGGGTCGTCGGCGAGGGCCGTGAGGACCGGGCGCAGGGCGGTGCCCTTGACCCAGTCGAGGACCGGGTCCTCGCCCTGGAGCGTCTGGAGGTAGGTGGTCTCCCAGACGTCCGCCTCGCAGCCGAGGGAGCGCAGGCGCGTCAGGTAGTCGGCGGGCTCCAGGACCGCGGCCGTGCGGTCACCGACGCCGCGCAGGCGGGAGCGCCAGCGGGGGGATTCGCGGAGGCCGGCCAGCAGGGTGTGGCTGGGGGCGTTGAAGTTCCCGGGCACCTGGAAGGCGAATGTGCCGCCGGGGGTGAGTGCGTCCAGCCAGACGGGGAAGCGGTCGGCGTGGCCGGGGACCCACTGGAGCAGGGCGTTGGAGACGATCAGGTCGTACGGCTCCGGGGGCTCCCAGGTCGCGGCGTCGGCCTCGGCGAAGTCCAGGAGCGGACGGGCGTGGGCGGCGGCGCGGGCCAGCATCTGCGGGGAGTTGTCGTAGCCGGTGATGCGGGCCCGTGGCCAGCGGTCGGCGAGCAGGGTGGTGACGTTGCCCGCCCCGCAGCCCAGGTCGGCGATACGGGGCGCGGGGTGGCCCGGGAGCTCGCCGATGCGGGCCAGGAGGTCGTGGAAGGGGCGGGTGCGGTGGTCCGCGTGACGCAGGTACTGCTGCGGATCCCAGAGGGGTGCGGTCATGGGGGCCAGGATGATCCCCAAAGTATCTTGATGTCAAGAGACTCGAATTCAAGAGACTCTATGTCGACAGACCCTCTACACTGATCCACATGGAGGACGAGGTCGACCGGCTGGTCGCTGCATGGCGCCGAGAGCGCCCCGACCTCGACGTGGAACCACTCGAGGTCCTGAGCCGCGTCTCCCGCCTGGCCCGCCACCTCGACCGGGCCCGCAGGATCGCCTTCGCCGAGCACAATCTGGAGCCGTGGGAGTTCGACGTACTGACGTCGCTGCGGCGCGCGGGCGCCCCGTATCAGCTCTCCCCCGGCCAGCTCCTGACCCAGACGCTGGTCACCTCGGGCACGATGACCAACCGCATCGACCGGCTGACGAAGAAGAACCTCGTCGAGCGCCTCCCCGACCCGAGCGACCGGCGCGGCGTGCTCGTGCGGCTGACCGCCGAGGGCCAGGACAAGGCCGACCAGTCCCTGGCCGGCCTGCTCGATCAGGAACGCGCCATCCTGGGCGAGCTGTCCCGCCACCAGCGGAGCGAACTGGCGGGACTGCTACGCCAGTTGACCGCCCCGTTCGACAACGTTCCCGGCTAGGACCTCACCGGGCAGCGGAGCGACCGTCAGGTCGGCCGGCCCGACACCGGCCCGCCGCGCCAGCGCCACCGCGGCCAGCGTGGAGTGCACGCCCAGCTTTCCCAGCACGTTCTGCATGTGCGTACGCACCGTGTGCGGGGAGAGGAAGAGACGCTCCGCGACCGCCTTGCGGCCCAGGCCCGCGACCATGCACCGCAGCACCTCGCACTCGCGCGGGGTCAGCGACTCGATGAGACGCTCGCTCTCGGTTCGGTGCTTGCGCGCCGCCGTCAGCTCCCGCAGGACACCGGTCAGCAGCGCGGGCGGCAGATGGGTCTCGTCGCGAAGGACGCCCCGGATGACCGCCAGCAGCCGTTGCAGCGAACAGTCCTTGGCCACCCAGCCGGACGCACCGGCCTGGAGCGCCGCCGCGGCCCGGCGCGGATCGTCCCGCTCGGCGAGCACCACCGTACGGACGGACGGCTGTCCCGCACGGACACCGGCGACCAGCGAAATGCCGTCGACCAGGCGGTTCTCCCCGCTGTTCGGCACGGGGACGGCGCGGGCACCGCCCGTTGCCAGGATGCCCAGTTCGGCATCGACCAGCAGTACGTCGTACGCACGGCCTTCGGCGAGCGCGCGCTCCAGACAGCGCAGCGCGGCCGGGCCACTGCCCGCCGCCGCCACGTCCACGTCCGGTTCGGCCGCGAGAGCCGCAGCGAGCGACTCGGCGAAGATGCGATGGTCGTCGACGACCAGAACCCGGATACGAGCCACAGACACCCCCATCGTGGGGACCGACAACTACGGGTACGACGCCCGGAACTTTCCGGTGGCCCACAGCTCACGGCCGCCGCCGCGCACCGCATGCCACCCCGTCCCGGGCGTCGTACCCGACTGTCTCGTCCCCTGAATCGGCACCGGCCCCCACCGGTGCTGAGCATCAGCGTACGGGCGGGGGCCGGGAGCGGAAGCGAATTCACAGAACTGGTCGCCCAGGGTGTTTAGGGTGTGATTCATGTTCCGTCTTGAGACAGAAGTAGACAAAGAACGTCGCACTCTGCTGAGCGGGCAACTGCGCATCGACAACAGAGCCGCGTCACCGGAGCTGCGCGCCCTGCTCTCCACCCCCGCGGAACACGAAGTCCCCCTGGAGGTCTGGCTCCTGGACGAGGAGGGCGGCATCGTCGGCGGACTGTGCGGACGGACCTGGGCGTACTGGCTCCACGTCGACCTGCTCTGGGTGGAGGCCGGCCACCGCGGGCTCGGCCTCGGGGCGCGCCTGCTGGCCGAGGCCGAGAAGGTCGCCCGAACCGAACGGTTCTGCACCGACGCGCGCCTGGAGACCTGGGACTTCCAGGCCCCCGCCTTCTACCGGAAGCACGGGTACGAGGTGGCCGGGCGGGTCGACAACTACCCGCCCGGCGTCACCGAGTTCATCCTCGTCAAGCGCCTCGTCGAGAGGCCCTGAAAACAGGCCCTAGCGAAGCCTGCGGGCACCGGCGGACGGTACGGCGGGGAAGACGCCCGGCGCGGCGTATCCGGCCGAGGCGAACGCCTCCCGGACCGACTTGGTGATCGTCTCGGCGTCCGCCTCCTCGACCAGCACGATCGCCGAGCCGCCGAAGCCGCCACCGGTCATCCGGGCACCGAGCGCCCCGGCCGCGTTCGCCGTGGAGACCACCAGGTCCAACTCCGGGCAGGAGACCCGCAGATCGTCGCGGAGCGAGACGTGGCCCTCGTTGAGCACCGGGCCCGCCGCACGCACCTCACCGGCGTCGAGCAGGGCGATGACCTGCTCGACCCGGTGGTTGTCACCGACCACGTGGCGCACGTACCGCACGACGGACTCGTCGGCCCCGGCCGAGGCCAGGGTGGCGAGCGCGGCACCGAGACCCTCGTACGGGAGCTCGCGCAGGGTCCGCAGGCCGAGGAGCCGGGCGCCCTCCTCGCAGCCGGCCCGCCTCTCCGCGTACGCCCCGTCGCCCAGGGCGTGCTTGACCCGGGTGTCGACGACCAGGAGCTGCAGTCCCTGGGAGGCCAGGTCGAAGGGGACCTGGCGCTGGCCGAGGTCGCGGGTGTCGAGGTGAAGGGCGTGGCCGTCGGTGCAGCAGGCGGAGGCCATCTGGTCCATGACGCCGCAGGGGACGCCGACGAACGCGTTCTCCGCGCGCTGGCCGATCACCGCCAGTTCGGCGCGGCTCAGGCCCAGTTCGAACAGGTCGTTCAGGGCGAGCGCGGTGACCACTTCGAGGGCGGCGGACGAGGAGAGACCGGCGCCGGTCGGGACCGTGGAGGTGATCTGGATGTCCGCACCGGTGACCGGGTGGCCGGCCTCCCGCAGCGCCCAGACGACACCGGCCGGATAGGCCGCCCAGCCGTGCCCCTCGTGCGGGGTCAGCTCGTCGACGCGCAGCTGGACCACACCGCCGGGGACGTCGGTGGAGTGCAGCCGCAGCTCGCCGTCGGTGCGGCGGGCGACGGCCGCGCGCGCGGTGTGCGGGAGGGCGAGCGGCATCACGAAGCCGTCGTTGAAGTCGGTGTACTCACCGATCAGATTCACCCGTCCGGGTGCGGCCCACACCCCTTCGGGGGCCTTCCCGTACAGCTCCGTGAAGCCGGCCTCGAGGTCGGCGGATCCGGAAGTCATGAGGTGGTGGACTCCTCTCTGCGGGCGAACGCCCAGGCGTCCGCGACGATGCCGGCCAGATCGGCGCGGGACGGCTGCCAGCCGAGGCGCTCCCTGGCGGTGGCGGCCGAGGCGACGAGCACGGCCGGATCGCCGGCGCGGCGGGGGGCCGGGGTCTCGGGGACGGGGTGACCGGTGACCTGGCGGACGGTCTCGATGACCTCGCGCACGGAGAAGCCGTTGCCGTTGCCCAGGTTGCAGATGAGGTGCTCGCCGGTGGCCGCGGCGTCCAGGGCCAGGAGGTGCGCCTCGGCGAGGTCGGCCACGTGGATGTAGTCGCGGACGCAGGTGCCGTCCGGGGTCGGGTAGTCGTCCCCGTACACGGAGATCGTGTCGCGCTGCCCGAGGGCGACCTGGAGGACGAGCGGGATGAGGTGCGACTCGGGGTGGTGCCGCTCGCCCGAACTGCCGTACGCGCCCGCCACGTTGAAGTAGCGCAGCGAGACGGCGGCCAGCCCGTGCGCGGCGGCCTCGCCGGTGATCATGTGGTCGACGGCGAGCTTGCTCGCGCCGTACGGGTTGGTCGGCGCGGTCGGGAACGCCTCGGTGATGGGGCTGGACGCGGGCTCGCCGTAGGTCGCGGCCGTGGAGGAGAAGACCAGGGTCCGCACGTCGGCCGCGCGCATCGCGGCGAGCAGGGCGGTGGTCCCGCCGACGTTGTTCACCCAGTACTTCTCCGGGTCGACGACGGACTCGCCGACCTGGGAGTACGCGGCGAAGTGCAGCACGCCGTCGTACGAGCGGTCCAGCCACTTGGCGGCGTCCTGGATGCGGCCCTCGACGAACTCGGCCCCCTCCGGGACGCCCTCCCGGAAACCGGTCGAGAGGTCGTCCAGGACGGTCACCGCGTGGCCGGCCTCCAGCAGATGCGCGGCGACCACGCTTCCGACGTATCCCGCGCCGCCGGTCACCAGGTACTTCTTCCGGGAGTTGCTCACTCGCTCGCTACCTCTCGCAGTCGCTGGGCCGCGGCCTCCGGCGGCACGTCGTTGATGAACACGCTCATACCGGATTCGGAGCCCGCGAGGAACTTCAGCTTGCCGGAGGTGCGCCGAATGGTGAAAAGCTCCAGGTGCAGCGCGAAGTCCTCCCGGCCGGGGACCCCGAACGGGGCCTGGTGCCAGGCCGAGATGTACGGGGTCGGCGGCTCGCCGGGGCCGAAGATCCGGTCGAACCGCCTCAAGAGTTCCAGATAGATCTGTGGGAACTCTGTGCGGGCGGCCTCGTCGAGGTCCCGCAGGTCGGGGACGCGGCTGCGCGGGTACAGGTGCACCTCGTACGGCCAGTGCGCCGCGTACGGCACGAAGGCCACCCAGTGCTCGCCCGAGAGCACCACGCGGGCGCCGTCGGCGAGCTCCCGGGCCACGACGTCGTCGAAGAGGTTGCGGCCGGTCTCCTCGCGGTGCCGCTGCGCCGAGCGCATCATCTGGCCGGTGCGCGGGGTGACGAAGGGGTAGCCGTAGATCTGGCCGTGCGGGTGGCCGAGGGTGACCCCGATCTCGGCGCCCCGGTTCTCGAAGCAGAACACCTGGGTGACCTGGTCGAGCTCGGCGAGTTCGGCGGTGCGGTCGGTCCACGCCTCCAGCACCAGGCCCGCCTGCTCCTCGGTGAGGTCGGCGAACGAGGCGTCGTGGTCGGAGGTGAAGCAGACCACCTCGCAGCGGCCCGAGTCCCCGGCGAGGGAGGGGAAGCGGTTCTCGAAGACGGCCACGTCGTAGTGGCTGTCGGGGATCTCGCTCAGCCGGTCGCCCTCGGAGGGGCAGAGCGGGCACTCGTCGGCCGGCGGGTGGTAGGTGCGCCCCTGACGGTGCGAGGCGATGGCGACGCTGTCGCCGAGGAGCGGATCGCGGCGGACCTCCGAGGAGGTCGAGACGGCGTCGAGCGGTCGGCGGTCGATGGCATCGCGGACGGTGTCGTCCGCGGAGTCGTAATAGATCAGCTCACGGCCGTCGGCGAGGCTCGTAACCGTCTTCTTCACCAGGTTCCTCCAAACATAACCAAACATAAGAAACCACAAGCCAACACGGGCGTCAATGGCAGCGAGGGGCTTCCGAAAGGTCATGTGAATGCGGAACCGAACCTGTGAAGTTATGTGAGCGAGAGGGGTTCATACGCCTACATATCGCCTCAATTCCGCGCCACCCGATCACGATCGAACAAAGAACGTCATCACAACTGTTCATTTTATGAACGCAAAGGCGTAGGTTCCGTCGGGTTCAGTTCGCGCAACGAAGCGAGTACCCCCCATGCACTACCTGGCCGAAGGGCTCCGGCTCCCCACGAACGGGCTCGATTACACGATTCTGGCGATCTACTTCGTCGTGGTCCTGGGCATCGGCTTCGCCGCCCGTGCCAGCGTGAAGACCAGCCTCGACTTCTTCCTCTCCGGACGGTCACTGCCCGCCTGGGTGACCGGTCTGGCCTTCGTCGCGGCCAACCTCGGTGCCACCGAGATCCTCGGCATGGCGGCGACCGGCGCGCAGTACGGCGTCGCGGTCGTCCACTGGTACTGGATCGGGGCCATCCCGGCGATGGTCTTCCTGGGCCTCGTGATGATGCCCTTCTACTACCGCTCGAAGGTGCGCTCCGTACCGGAGTTCCTGCTCCAGCGCTTCGACAAGTCCGCCCACCTGCTGAGTTCCATACTCTTCGCCTTCGCGGCGATCCTGATCGCGGGCGTGAACCTCTACGCCCTGTCGATCGTCGTGGAGGCGCTTCTCGGCTGGCCGCAGTGGGTCGCGATCGTCGTCGCGGGCTTCTTCGTCCTGATCTACATCACGATCGGCGGGCTCTCCTCGGCGATCTACAACGAGGTGCTGCAGTTCTTCGTCATCCTCGCCGCGCTGATCCCGCTCACCCTGCTGGGGCTCAAGCGCGTCGGCGGCTGGGACGGACTGACCGGATCCCTGGAGAAGAGCCACGGACCGGACTTCCTCTCCGCCTGGGGCGGCACCGGCATCGGTGACGCCAACCCGCTCGGCGCCAACTGGCTGACGATCATCCTCGGCCTCGGCTTCGTGCTCTCGTTCGGCTACTGGACGACGAACTTCGCCGAGGTCCAGCGCGCCCTCTCCGCGAAGAACCTGTCGGCCGCCAAGCGCACTCCGCTGATCGCCGCCTTCCCAAAGATCTTCATCGTCTTCGCGGTGATGATCCCGGGCCTGGTCGCCGCCGTCGTCGTACCGCAGATCGGCACGCCGGAGTCGGACCTCACGTACAACGACGCCATCCCGCTGCTCATGCAGGAACTCCTGCCCAACGGGGTGCTCGGCATCGCGGTGACCGGTCTGCTGGCCGCGTTCATGGCCGGCATGGCGGCGAACGTGTCCTCGTTCAACACGGTGTTCACGACCGACATCTGGGCGCGCTACGTGAAGAAGGACCGGCCGGACGCGTACTACCTGCGCTTCGGACGGCTGATCACGGCGATCGGTGTGCTGGCCTCCATCGGCACGGCCTTCATCGCGGCCAGCTTCTCCAACATCATGAGCTACCTCCAGACGCTGTTCTCCTTCTTCAACGTCCCGATGTTCGTGGTGTTCATCATCGGCATGTTCTGGAAGCGCGCCTCGATGAAGTCCGGTGTCTGGGGACTCGTCGCGGGCACCACCGCCGCGATGGTCAACTACTTCTGGATCTACAAGGGCGGGGTCATCGACATCCCGACCGACCAGGGCGCCAACTTCGTCTCCGCCATCGTCGGATTCGTCGCCGGGGCCGTCGTCATGGTCGCCGTCACGCTCTTCACCGCACCGAAGCCCGAGGCCGAACTGGCCGGCCTGGTGTACGGAACGGAGTCCCCGGACACCGACGAGGTGCCGGACGAGGCCGACAGCGCCTGGTACCGCCGCCCCGCCCTGCTCGGCTGGGGCGCCATCGTCCTCGCCGCCCTCTGCTACCTGCCCTATTCGCTCTGATCGGAGGCACTCACCATGACCGACCTGCACACGGAAGTCTCCGCACTGGAGCGCAAGTCCGCGACCGCGGCCCGGCTCTTCGACATCCGGAGGATCATCGGCGGCCTCTTCGTCCTCTACGGCGTGATCGTCACCATCGCCGGGCTCAGCCCGTCCGAAGCGGACCTGAAGAAGGCCCAGGGCGTCCACATCAACCTCTGGACCGGCCTCGCCATGCTGGCACTCGGGCTGTTCTTCCTGATCTGGATGAAGCTGCGCCCCGCCGTCGCACCGGCCGACGTCCCGGACCCGGCCCGCGCCGACGTCGCACCGGCCGCCGTGCCCGAGCCGGCCGACGGCTGACGCACCCTCGTCCGCCGCAGGGGCCCTGCCTCACCCGCTCAGCCGGGGAGGTCGGGCCCCTGCCGCGTATCCGAGGCCGCCCGGTCCAGCAGCCCGGTACGGGCGGCGAGTGCCGCCGCTTCCAGGCGGGAGCCCACGCCCAGCTTCATGAGAACCCGCTGCACATGCGTCCGCGCGGTGCTCGACGCGATCCCCATGCCCGCCGCGATGAGCCGGGTGTCCTCGCCCTCCGCGACCCGCACGAGCACCTCGACCTCGCGCGGGGTGAGCATCCGCAGCAGCCGCTGGCCCTCGTCGTCCGGCTGGACCGCCGGGTTGAGCAGCTCCGCGAAAGCCGCCCTGAGCAGTTGCGGCGCGACCGCGCTCTCCCCCGCCCTTGCCTTGATGATCGCCCGTTCGACGCCTTCTATGCGTTCGTCGTGACGGACGTATCCGGCGGCCCCCGCGGCGAACGCCGCCGCTATCCCGCGCGGGCTCGGCACCGGGCCGAGCACCACGACCGCCACCTGCGGGCGCTCCCGCCCGATGCGGACGATCGGGTCGAACGCCCCCGGTTCGGCGGGCGTCGCCGTGCCGAACAGACACACCTCCGGCGCCCTGCTGACCACCAGCTCCGCCGCCCCGGACGTCGGCGCGGCTGCGGCGAGCACCCGGTGCCCGCGCAGTTTCAGCGCCGAGGCGAGTGCCTCGGCGAGCAGTCGGTGGTCGTCGACCACCATGAGCCGCACGCTCATCGAGCAACCCCCATGTACCCCACCCCTGTAATACCCCTGCCGGCCCGGCCCCCCGGCCGTGACCCGGCAAGCTACACGCTTGTTCGACCTTGTGCGCCCCTTAGCCGTCAGAAGCACCCGAGAATGCCGAATTCTGGTTCGTCGACGTGCACTTGACGGGCGGAAAACGACCGGCCCTGCCGGTCGTTTGATCGACCGGCAGGGCCGTGTGCGTGCGGAGAGGGAGGGTTCAGCTGGTGCGGAAGGAGACGACGAGGTACTCCTTGTCGTCCAGCGAGCTCTCGCGCGGCTCGCTGATCATCGTCTCGGACAGGAACAGCTGCCCCTTCGAGTAGACGACCTCGGAGTAGTCCCCGGAGAAGCTGCTCTCCGCGTCGCGGACCGCCTCCTCGCTCGGGTTCTCCATCAGCAGCGTCTCCTTGAAGGTCTCGCCGTCGATGGAGACGACCTGGCCGCCCTTGTCGTACGGGGGCTGCTTGTAGGCGAGGATGTTGGTGCCGTCCATGCGCAGCGGCGTCAGCGTGTAGCGGTCACCGGCGTCCGCCTTGCCGCCGACGAGCTTGCCCGTGGTCAGGTCGAAGGCGACGATCTCGTTGGTGTCGCCGTACTCGCCACCGCCCTCGTGCTCCTCGGTCGGCACGTACAGCCTGTTGTTGCCGACGGCGAGGTGCTGGCAGGTCTCGACCTCGGTGGATCCGCAGCGGGCCGCGTACTTGTCCGCGTCGGCCGAGATCCGGACGAGCAGCTTGCCGGTGGCCGCGTCGATCGAGAAGAAGTCCGAGATGCCACTGCCGTCACCGGCGGTGTCGCCGACATCGGCGGCGACGACGAGCGGCTTGGTCGAGACGATGCTCGCGTACTCGACACCGGGCGGCATCTTGTACGAGGAGATCGGCGCGCCCGTGGTCGGGTTCAGCGACTGGACGGTCAGCTGCGGGTCGTCGTACGAACCGCACTTGCGGACCGTGGCCAGGGCCTCGCCGCCGCCGTAGCCCATGTCGTAGCAGCCGTCCGCGTCGGCGGTCGGCTTCCACAGCTCGGCGCCGGTGGTGAGGTTGAACGCGGCGCCGCCATTGGTGCCGCCGGCGGCGACCGTGCTGCCGCTGACCGTGACCTCGTCGTACCTGACGGGCTCGTCGCCGCCGGTGGCCGCGGTGACCGACTTGCTCCAGATCAGCTTGCCGGTGGCCAGGTCGAGCGCGCCGACCTGGTTGCAGGGCTGGTACTTCTTCGCCTTGGTCGGCTTACCCGCCTCGAAGACGACGGCCGTCTTGAAGTCCTTGCTCATGTGCTTGGACGCGGAGCAGACCTGGCCGGGCAGCGGGATCGACCAGAGCTTGGTGCCCTTGGCCGGGTCGTAGCCGACGATCTCGTACACGCCGGTCTTCACGTACGCCTTGTCGGTGAGCCAGGAGCCCGCGACCGTCGTGGTGTCGGTGACCTTCGGCTGCGGGAGCTGGAAGCCGACCGTCGACTTGGTGTTCGCCGGTGCCTTCTCGTCGCCGCCGCCGAGTCCGCTGCCCTCGCCGCCCTTGTTCTCGCCGCCGGTCGTGCCGGCCGAGGACGCCTCGGTCTTCTTGCCGGTGCCCTCGTCACCGCTGGTGGCGGAGTAGACGACCCCGGCGCCGATGATCAGCACGACGGCCGCAGCCGCCGCGACGATGATCTGCATCTGGGTGCTGAACTTCTTGCCGCCGTTCGCGGCGGGCTGTCCCGGGTACTGCGGCTGCATGGGCGCGGTCGGATAGCCGTACCCCTGCTGGGGCATGCCCGGCTGTCCGGGCGGCGGGGTCTGCGGGAATCCGTACCCGGGCTGCGCCGGGGGCGCGCCGGGCGGCGGGGTCTGCGGGTAGCCGTATCCGGGGTTCTGCGGCGGCATGCCCGGCGGGGGCGCCTGCGGGGTGCCGTAGCCACCCGGAGCGGGGGCCTGGGGGGCGGGCGGGGCCTGCGGGGCGGGCGGCGGCTGCTTGCTGAAGCCGTCGGACGGCGGCGGGGTCTGCGCGCCGAATCCACCGGGCGGGGGGCCCTGCGGGGCACCGAATCCGCCCTGGGGCGGCTCGTTGGACGGCTGGGGCGGCTGGGTCATGGAGTGCTTACCTCTGAAGGAAGGGGACTGTGGGGTCGGTTGCCGTCGTGAACCGTCACTTGCCGAAGACCATCATGGTCTTCTGCTCCTTCTCCTCCTTGTCGCTGCCGGCGCTGATGCGCCCGCTGAGGATGAAGGAACGGCCGCCCGCGTAGGCGATCTTCGACGAGTAGAAGGTGCTCTCGATGCCGGACGTCGACTCGGGGTGCTGGAGCACCACGGTGGGGGCGCCGCCGGTCGGGGCGAGCGTGGCGATGGCCCCGCCCTTGTTGTACGAGGCTTCCAGGTAGAGCAGGACGTTGCCGCCCTCCATCCGCAGCGGCGTCATGACGCGCTCGGCGGGGGCCGCGGCCTTCCACCGGGGCTTGCCGGTGTTCAGGTTGAAGGCGACGACCTTGTTGGTGCGGCTGCCGGTGCTGGTGTCGTCCTCGGTCGCCATGTAGAAGGTGTTGGCGTCGGCGGCGACCCCTGTGCAGCCTTCGAGCTTCTCGCCGAAGATCGAGAAGTTACTGCCGCAGTTGGGCGAGAACTTGTCCTCGTCGTCGCCGTCCAGCTGGGAACGGAGCGTGCCGTTCTCCTTGATGGCGAGGATGGACCACTGCTTCTTCTTCTCCTGGGTCAGCGAGACGACCAGCGGGCTCACCGAGTAGACCTTGTCGATCTCCCAGCCGCGCGCGGGCTTGTACGTCCACTTGGGCTTCCCGCTGACCGGGTCGATCTCCTGGATCTGGTGCTGCGGGTTCTCGATGTCGTCGGTGCGGCAGCTGCCGGCGGCGATCAGCTTGGGGCCGCCCGCGAAGGCGAACGGCTGGCAGTTGCCCGCCGGCTTGCCGAACAGCTCCTTGCCGTCGCTGACCCGGTAGCCGTTGGAGTTGCTGGTGCGTCCGACGGTGACGGTGTCCCCGCTGATCGCCAGACCGATGTCGGACATCAGGTCCCAGGTGCTGTTCTGCTTGACCGTCTTCTTCCAGCCGGGCTTGCCGGTGTTGAGGTCGATCATCTGCAGGACCGCGCAGTCGGCGCTGTCCTTGGTGCTGTCCTTCACCCCGATGACGAGCTTGCCGTCGGCGGTGGGCTGCGCGGGGGCCGCGCACAGGTCGGCGGGCAGCGGGAGGGTCCACTTCCGCTTGCCGTCGGCGGCCGAGTAGCCGGAGACGGTGCGGTACATGCCCTTGACGACGGTGTCGCCGACGAGCCACGGGCCGTACACGTCCGCGCCGTTGCGCGGCAGGTCGACGTCGTTCGTCTGGAGCCAGAGGACCTTCGCCTCGCCCGCCTTGCGCCCGGCGTTGAGGTCGTCGTCGACCTCGCGGCCGTCGCCGTTGCCGTCGCCCTCGTCGACCGTGGGGGACACGCTCGGCTCGGCCTCGGTGGTCTTCTTGGCCACGGGCTTCTTGTCGTCACCACCGCTCGTGGCGAACACGACGCCGCCGCCGATGACGAGCAGCGCCGCGACCGCCGCGCCGATGATCATCGCGGGCTTGCCCTTGAACGGGCTGCCGCCACCGGGTCCCGCCGGGCCGCCGGGGACGGGCGCGCCGGGGTACTGCTGCTGCGGATAGCCGTAACCGGGCTGCGTCTGCTGCCCGTAGGGGCCCGGCTGGCCATAGGGTCCGGGCTGCTGCCCGTACGGACCCGGCTGCTGCCCGTACGGTCCGGGCTGCTGGCCGTACGGTCCCGGGGCCTGGCCCGGCGCCTGCGGATAGCCGTAACCGGGCTGGCCCGGCGGCGGGGTCTGCGGAGGCGCGGGCGGCATCTGCGGAGGCTGCGCGGGCGGCGGGGTCTGCGGCTGTCCATGGGGCGGAGGCGGCTGAGGAGTTCCCTGCGGCGGCTCCTGCGGAGCCCCGAAGCCTCCCTGCGGCGGTTGCTGGCTGGGCGGCTGGGTCATCAGCACGTCCCCCTTCGTGCGGTGCGGTCCGGTGTCCGTTTCGGTCTCCCCCGCGATTCCGCAGGGCTGATACCCATGGGAAAGGAGCGAATCGGTCATGGCTTCCGCGGTGTTACGACAGTCGAGCGGGGCTTCTTTTTACCACTCGCACGACTTCGAACACGGGGTCGGTCCACCCCCTGTTCCCAAGGGAGAACCGCCTCGTGATGCCCTCGTTACGCCTCGGCCGGACCTGAAAGCATGTCAGTCGCCGAAGCTGATCATCGTCCGCAGCGCGATCTCTTCCTCGTCGGTGACCCCGGTGACGTAGGCGTGCATGAGGAGGGAGCGCCCGTTGGCGTAGACGACCCGGGGAGTGAAGAAGCCCCGTTCCACCGCGGCGGCGGACGAGGGGTGCCGCAGAACGGGCTGCAGTGCGCCGCCCGTCGGCCCGAGCGCCATGATCCCGCCGCCCTCCTTCTTGTTCCTGCCCTCACCCGGCGACAGGTAGTTCAGCACCTTGCCGCCCTCCACCCGCAGCGGCATGAGGGTGTGTCCGGCGGGCGCGGTGACCTTCCAGGACGACTTGCCGGTGTCCAGGTCGAAGGCCACGACCGCGTTGTTCATGCCGTCGCCGACGAACTCGGGCTTCGTGGCCATGTAGACGGTGTCGGCATCGGCCGCGACGCCCACGCAGTTGTCGATGTTCTTGCCCCGGGTGAGGAGGTCGCTGCCGCACCGCGTCGCGTAGTCGTCGGTGCCGCCGATCAGCTGGGAGCGGTAGGTGCCGTCGGCGTTGAGCACCACGATCGCCCATTTCTCCCCCTTCTTCAGGGAGACGACCGGCGGGGTGACCGAGTAGAACTGGTCGACCTTCCAGCCCTTCTTGACCTTGTACGTCCACGCGATCTTCCCGGTGACCGGGTCGATCCGCTGCACCATCTGCTCGGCGTGGTCGTCCGCCGCGGTCTGGCAGCTGGCGGCGGCGAGCGGGACCGGTCCGCTCACGAAGCCGAAGGGCTGGCAGTTGCCGGGCAGTCTGTCCCACAGCTCCTTGCCGTCGCTGATCCGGAAGGCATGTGTCCGGCTGGTGCGTCCCGCGGTCACGGTGTTGCCGTTGATCGCCATCGAGACGTCGGAGAGCTCGTCCCAGGCACCCGAGCGCGCATAGGACGTGCGCCAGCCCGCCTTCCCCGTGGTGAGGTCGATCATCTGGAGGTGGTTGCAGAACGCGTCGCTCGCGGTGCTGTCCTCGATACCGATCACGAGTTTGCCGTCGGGGGACGCCTGCGTGGGGGCCGCGCAGACCTCGCCCGTGAGGCGCAGGCTCCACTTCTTCGTGCCGTCGGTGACCGAATAGCCGGACACCGTGCGGTACATGGCCTTGACGACGGTGTCTCCGACGATCCACGGGCCGTGGGCGTCGAAGCCGTTGAGAGGCAGGTCGACGCCGTTGCGCTGAATCCAGAGGACCTTGGCCTCGCCCGGCTTGCGGCCGGCGTTGAGCTTCTCGGCGCTCTCGGGATCGGGCGCCTTGTCCTTGCCCTTGCTGTCGTCCCCGCTGGGCGACGAGGACGGCTGCCCGGTCACGGCGCTCTTCCCGGCGGTGGGCTTCTTCCCACCGTCACTGCCGTCGCCGCTCGTCGCGAACCAGACGCCGCCGCCCGCGAGCAGGGCCACGGCGAGCGCCGCGGCGACGACGAGCGCGGGCTTCCCCCGGAAACGCCCGCCACCACCCGGCCCGTTGGGCGGCCGGGGCGGAAGCGGGGAAGGGGACGGAGGCTGCGGATAGCCGTAACCGGGCTGACCGTAACCTGGCTGACCGTGGCCGGGCTGTTCAGGGCCGGGCTGTCCGTAACCGGGCTGCGCCTGCTGCCCGTACGGCTCCGGAGGCCGGCCGTACCGACCGGGCTCCGGCTCGTAAGGGGCCCCGAAGACCCCCTGCGGCTGCTGCTGACCGGGCGGCTGGCTCATCCGTGCATTCCCCCTGGGTGCGTTCCGGGCAAGGTTTCTTTCTACCACCCGCCCCGAACGCACCACCGGTCACAGCCGACTGTCAGGAATCCTCGGCCAGTTCCAGCCAGCGCATCTCCAGCACATCGCGCTCCGCGACCAGTTCACGCAGCTCGGCGTCGAGCTTCGCGACCTTCTCGAAGTCGGTGGAGTTGTCGGCGATCTGCGCGTGCAGGGTCGTTTCCCTGGTCGACATCTTCTCCAGCTGGCGCTCGACCTTCTGGAGTTCCTTCTTCGCAGCACGCGCGGCCTGCGGCGAGACGGTCTCGACCTGAGCCGCCGGCCGCATGCCGGAGGAACCGGACGCGGAGGCCGGGGTGGCGGTCTCCTCCATCCGCTGCCTGCGCTCCAGGTACTCGTCGATCCCGCGCGGCAGCATCCGCAGCGCGCGGTCGCCGAGCAGGGCCATCACCTTGTCGGTGGTCCGCTCGATGAAGAACCGGTCGTGGGAGATCACGATCATCGACCCGGGCCAGCTGTCGAGGAGGTCCTCCAGCTGCGTCAGGGTCTCGATGTCCAGGTCGTTGGTGGGCTCGTCGAGGAAGAGGACGTTGGGCTCGTCCATCAGCAGGCGGAGGATCTGGAGCCTGCGCCGCTCACCACCGGAGAGGTCACCGACCGGCGTCCACTGCTTCTCCTTGGTGAAGCCGAACTGCTCGCAGAGCTGCCCGGCCGTCATCTCCCGGCCCTTGCCGAGGTCGACCCGGTCCCGGACCTGCTGCACCGCTTCGAGCACCCGCAGGTTCGGGTTCAGCTCGGCGACCTCCTGCGAGAGGTAGGCCAGCTTGACCGTCTTGCCGACGACGATCTTCCCGGCGGCGGGCTGCTCGTCGCCCTGCGTGCGGCACGCCTCGGCGAGGGCCCGCAGCAGCGAGGTCTTGCCCGCGCCGTTGACTCCGACCAGACCGATACGGTCGCCGGGGCCGAGCTGCCAGGTGAGGTGGGTCAGCAGCGTCTTGGGGCCGGCCTGGACCGTCACGTCCTCCAGGTCGAAGACGGTCTTGCCGAGCCGGGCGTTGGCGAACTTCATCAGCTCGCTGGTGTCGCGCGGCGGCGGCACATCGGCGATCAGCTCGTTGGCCGCCTCGATGCGGTAGCGCGGCTTGGACGTACGGGCGGGGGCACCGCGCCGCAGCCAGGCGAGCTCCTTGCGCATCAGGTTCTGCCGCTTGGACTCCTCGGTGGCGGCGATCCGCTCCCGCTCGGCCCGGGCGAACACGTAGTCGCTGTAGCCGCCCTCGTACTCGTGGACCGTGCCGCGCTGGACGTCCCACATGCGCGTACAGACCTGGTCGAGGAACCACCGGTCGTGAGTGACGCAGACCAGCGCCGAACGGCGCGTGCGCAGATGGCCGGCCAGCCACGAGATGCCCTCGACGTCGAGGTGGTTGGTGGGCTCGTCCAGGACGATCAGGTCCGGCTCGCCGATGAGCAGCTTGGCGAGCGCGATGCGGCGGCGCTCGCCACCCGAGAGGGGTGCGATGACGGTGTCCAGGCCGTGCTCGAAGCCCGGCAGCGCGAGGCCGCCGAAGAGTCCGGTGAGCACGTCACGGATCTTGGCGCTGCCCGCCCACTCGTGGTCGGCGAGATCGCCGATGACCTCGTGGCGGATCGTCGCCTTCGGGTCGAGGGAGTCGTGCTGGGTGAGGACACCGAGGCGCAGCCCGCCGTTGTGGGTGACGCGACCGGTGTCGGCGTCCTCCAGCTTGGCGAGCATCCGGATGAGAGTCGTCTTGCCGTCGCCGTTCCGGCCGACGACGCCGATCCGGTCGCCCTCGGACACCCCGAGGGATACACCGTCGAGCAGGGCACGGGTGCCGTACACCTTGCTGACCTGCTCGACATTGACCAGATTGACGGCCATTTCACTCCTGCCTGGGGGGTCCCTGCGTCGGGGACCGCTCGAAGTCCCAGGGTAGTCGCCGCCGGAGGTGCGATAGCGTGCGGCGATCGATCTTGGGGAAGAACCCCAGGTCGGAGCGGTGGGGATCATCTCAGGGGTGGGGACTTCATGAAGAAGCGGTACGCGGCAAGGGTTCTGGTTCCGACGGTCCTGGCGGCGGTGGCGCTGGCCGGATGCTCGTCGGACGACGGTACGGACACGGGCAAGGCGTCGCGGAAGACGGCCGGCAGCCCCGAGAGCCCGGACAGCGCGGCCGGGAAGACGGACACCCCGGCCGGGAAGCCCGTCACCAAGGGCGGCACGGTCGGGGGCGCCGGCTCGGCCTGCCCGATGCCCGTCAGCTTCGACTTCGCGAAGTCCTGGACGCCGGAGGCGGTCGAGGTCGACCCCGATTCCGAACTGGCCGCGCTGGGTGAGCAGGGCCCGGTCCGGATGGTCTGCGAGATCGACGCCAAGCCGGCGGGGAACATCGGCTACCTGCGGGTGTGGGCGGGAGAACCGTCCGGGAGCGACCCGCGCGCGGTGCTGCAGGCGTTCGTCGCCGCCGACCCGAACGCCACCGAGGCCACGTACTCCGCGATCCGGGCCGGCTCCCTGGAGGCCGCCGAAGTCGCGTACACCGTGAGCGGCGAGGTGCTGGACCCGAAGACCGAGCGCGCCTTCGCGGTCACCACGCCGGACGGCCCGGTCGTGGTGCATCTGGGCGGGCTCGACTCCAGCGAGCACCGGCAGATGCTGCCCGCGTACGAGCTGGCGAAGAAGAGCCTGAAGCTCGGCTGACGCCCGGCCCCCGGCCGGAGCCGGAGCCGGAGGCCCTACGGGCGCAGGACCGTCGCGCCCGGCGCCGCGGAGCGCGCCACCCGCGCGGTCCGGCACGTCCCGGACGTGATCAGCGCCTGCGCCACCTTCTGCGCCGACTCCTCGTCCGCCACCAGGAACGCGGTGGTGGGCCCGGAGCCGGAGACCAGGGCGGCCAGCGCGCCCGCCGCGGTGCCCGCCGCGAGGGTGTCGGCCAGGGAGGGGCGCAGGGAGAGGGCGGCGGCCTGGAGGTCGTTGCTCAGGGCCTCCGCGAGCCCGGCCGTGTCCCCGGCGCGCAGCGCGGCCAGGAGCGGCGCGGACGCGGTGGGCTCCGGGATGTCCGTACCCGCCGTGAGCCGGTCGAACTCGCCGTAGACAGCCGGGGTGGAGAGTCCTCCGTCGGCGACCGCGAAGACCCAGTGGAAGGTGCCCCCGACCTCGATCGGGGTCAGCCGCTCGCCGCGTCCGACGCCGAGTGCGGCCCCGCCGACCAGGCTGAACGGGACGTCGCTGCCCAGCTCGGCGCAGAGTTCGAGGAGTTCCTCGCGGGAGGCTCCGGTGGACCAGAGGGTGTCGCAGGCCAGCAGGGCGGCGGCGCCGTCGGCGCTGCCGCCCGCCATGCCGCCCGCGACGGGGATGTCCTTGGAGATGTGGATGTGCACATCGGGCGCGAGACCGTGCCGCCCGGCGAGTGCGAGGGCGGCGCGGGCGGCGAGGTTCGTGGCGTCCAGCGGGACCTGGGCGGCGTCCGGACCCGAGCAGGTGACCGTCAGCGCGTCGGCGGGGGTGACGGTGACCTCGTCGTACAGGCCGACGGCGAGGAAGACGTTGGCCAGGTCGTGGAAGCCGTCGGGGCGCGGGGCGCCGACCGCGAGCTGCACGTTGACCTTCGCCGGGACACGGACGGTGACGCTGTGGGTCATGCGGACGGCTCCGGCTCGCTCTGCGGCTTGTTCTCGGCGATCGCGGCGAACTCCTCGACCGTCAGGGCCTCGCCGCGGGCCTGCGGGGAGACACCGGCCGCGACGAGCGCGGCCTCGGCCGCGGGCGCGGAGCCCGCCCAGCCGGACAGGGCGGCACGCAGCGTCTTGCGGCGCTGGGCGAAGGCCGCGTCGACGACCGCGAAGACCTCGGTGCGGCTCGCGCTGGTCCTGATCGGCTCCGTGCGCCGGACCAGGGACACCAGCCCCGAGTCGACGTTCGGCGCGGGCCAGAAGACCGTGCGGCCGATCGAGCCGGCGCGCTTGACGTCGGCGTACCAGTTGGCCTTGACCGACGGCACGCCGTAGACCTTGTTGCCCGGCTTCGCGGCCAGCCGGTCGGCGACCTCGGCCTGCACCATCACGAGCGTGCGCTCGATGCTCGGGAAGCGCTCCAGCATGGTGAGCAGGACCGGCACGGCCACGTTGTACGGGAGATTAGCCACCAGCGCGGTGGGCGGCGGTCCCGGCAGCTCCCGGACCAGCATCGCGTCGGAGTGGACGAGGGCGAAGCGGTCGGCGCGCTCCGGCATCCGGGCGGCGACCGTGGCGGGCAGCGCGCCCGCGAGCACGTCGTCGATCTCGACGGCGACGACCCGGTCCGCCGCCTCCAGCAGCGCCAGGGTCAGCGAACCCAGCCCCGGGCCCACCTCGACCACCACGTCGTCGGGGCGCACCTCGGCGGTGCGCACGATCCGGCGGACGGTGTTGGCGTCGATGACGAAGTTCTGACCGCGCTGCTTGGTCGGGCGTACGCCCAGTTTCGCGGCCAGGTCGCGGATGTCTGCGGGGCCCAGGAGGGCGTCGGGCTCTGTGCTGCTCACCCGCTAAGCCTACGGCCGCAGTGCGGCCACGGACTCGCCCCCCGTTGCACGTACAGCTTCTTCGCCCGGTACGTCTGCTCGGAGGCCGGGGCGTCCTGGGGCCGGCCGCTGCCGCCGAGGGACTGCCAGGTCTGGGTGTCGAACTGGTACAGCCCGCCGTACGTACCGCTGGCGTCGACGGCGTTCGGCCGGCCGCCGGACTCGCAGGCGGCGAGCCCGTTCCAGTTCAGTCCGTCGGCGCCCGTCACCGAGTCCGGCATGGGTTTCGTGCCGACGCGCACGACCCGGCTGACCGGTTCGCGCAGCGTCTCCAGGCCGGTCCTGCGCGGTTTCTGCCGGACGCCGTTGACCGTGCGCAGGGCGTACGTGACGCGGCGGGCGCCATTGCGGCCGTTGCGTTCGACGACCTCCGTGCCCGCGAAGAGGGTAGGGTCCTCGCTTCGCTCGACGGCGTACGGGACGGTCTCCTCGCGCACTTCACGGCTGTCGGTGATCCGCATGACGGAGATGGTCTGGCCGTCGCGGGGGAAGCTGTCGGGGGACACGGAGGTGGTGTCCTGGCCGTGCAGGGTGATGCCGGCCTCGGCGACCGCCTCGCGGACGGTGGCGGCGTTGGTCCGCAGGGTGCGTTCGCGGCCGTCGGCCATGAAGGTCACGGTGCGTTCGGTGCGGATGTCGAGGGTCAGGCCGGTGCGGCCGATCCGGGAGGAGCGGGAGGCGGAGAGGTACGCGCCCTCGGCCCGCACCCCGAACTGGCGCAGGGCCTCGTCGACGGTCTCGGCGGTGGTCCACACCTGGCGGCGGATCCCGTCGAGGGTGAGGGTGACGGGGCGCCCGTAGCGGACGACGACCTCGTCGCCGCTGTCCAGTTCGGTGCCGGGGGCCGGGGCCACGAGGTCGTGGGCGCCGACGGTGACGCCCTCGTCCTGGAGGAGTTCGCCGACGTCGTCGGCGAAGGTGTGCAGGGTGCGCGGTTCCCCGTCGACGCTGAGGTGGACGGCCTTGTCGTGGGCGACGAACGCCGAGGTGCCGCCGGCCAGGAAGGCGACGACGAGGGCCTGCGGGACGAGCCGCCGCAGCCCCTCCGGGCCCGTGGTGCTCTTGCGGCGCCTGGTGCCCCGTCCGGTGCCCCTGCGGGGCGTGGCGCCGTCCGCGGTGACCGTCTGGCGGGGCACCAGAGGGGTGTCGACCATCGTCGGGTCGTGGAAGGCCGGGCCGGCCCACGAGGTGTCCACGAGCGTCGGCTCTTCATGGAGGGAGACGGGGGACGCGACGGCGACGGGTGCGGCCGGCTGACGCCGGCCGCCGCGCGCTGCACGGTGACTGCCCTGCGAATTGCTCACGACGCTCCAGAAGATCGGCCCTGCGACCCGAATGCGCGGGGACGATAGCGGAGCTTCCGTGACTCTCCAAAGCCATGTGGCTACACAGCGTGGCCGTGTCGCGGCTCAGTAGTCGAACGCACGTGCCGTGTTGTCGGCGATCGCCGCCGCCAGGGTGTCTTCGTCGACGCCCTTCACCTCCGCCATCGCGCGGAGCGTGACCGGAATGAGGTAGGGCGCGTTGGGCCGTCCGCGGTACGGGGCGGGGGTGAGGAAGGGCGCGTCCGTCTCGACCAGGACCAGTTCCGTCGGCGCGACGGCCAGTGCGTCCCGCAGCGGCTGGGCGTTCTTGAAGGTGACGTTGCCCGCGAAGGACATGAAGTACCCGGCGTCCGCGCAGATCCGGGCCATGTCGGCGTCGCCCGAGTAGCAGTGGAAGACGGTCCGCTCGGGGGCTCCCGCGTCGGCGAGGATGCGCAGCACGTCCGCGTGCGCCTCGCGGTCGTGGATGACGAGGGCCTTGCCGTGGCGCTTGGCGATCTCGATGTGCGCCCGGAAGGACTCCTCCTGGGCGGCCATGCCCTCGGGGCCGGTGCGGAAGTAGTCGAGGCCGGTCTCGCCGACGCCCCGTACATGGTCGAGGGCGGCCAGCGCGTCGATCTCGGCGAGCGCCTCGTCGAGTGCGGCCCTGCCGCCCGGCTCCCGGACCCTCTGGCGCGCGCTGCCCTCAGGGTCGCCGTGCACGATGCGGGGCGCCTCGTTGGGGTGGAGGGCGACGGAGGCGTGCACCGCGGCGTGGGCCGCCGCGGTGTCCGCGGCCCAGCGCGAGCCCGCCACGTCGCAGCCGACCTGGACCACGGTCGTCACGTTGACGGCGGCGGCCCGGGCCAGGGCCTCCTCGACGGTTCCGTCCTGCATGTCGAGGTGGGTGTGCGAATCGGCGACCGGCACCCGGAGGGGCTCGGGCAGCGGCGGGGCTTCCGTACGGCTCATGCCCACGATCGTACGAGGATCATGGGCGTCGGCTCACTTGCGGTGGAAGGGATGCAGCAGGTGGGAGAACTGCCAGTGGTGTTCCGGCTCCGTCGAGGCCGGCACGGCCTTCTCGGAGGGACGGTGTTCGAGCAGCTGCTGGAACGTCGAGACCCGGCCGGACCGCATGATCCGGACCACGTGCCCGCCGCAGTTCGTGCAGGTCGGCGTGGACAGCGGCGAGGGCACACGCTCCCCGTCCGCCTTGTAGACGACGAACGCGTTACCGGCTCCGTCGACGTGGTGCTCTATCTCGTACGCCTGCTCCCAGCCGTACCCACACCTCATGCAGGCGAACGCGTACGCCTCGTGCACGGTGGTTGCTGCGATCTCGCTCATGCCTGCTCCTCTTGTCCGCCGGACAAGCACTCCAGGGAATGCGTCCCACCATCCAGTGGACGCCTTTCCCGGCGGAAGCGCACCAGGTCGGGACGAGTGTTGGAGCTGTCTTGGCCCTCTCATGGCCAAAGGGCCCGGTACGCGGCTCGGGCTTTGCCTTTCAGATTAGTCCTTTGCCCTCCGCGGGGGCAGTTCGAGCCGCGTTCTTTGCCGCGACCACCGCATCGAACACCTCGCGCTTGGGCAGGCCCGCTTCGGCGGCGACCGCGGCGATGGCCTCCTTGCGGCGCTCCCCGGCCTCTTCGCGCACCTGC